>NZ_JABVBF010000009.1 GCF_013344765.1 Acinetobacter lactucae | reverse complement strand
TAAGCAGGGTTTTTTAATTTAAAAATCTAAAAATTATTTAGATTCTTCAGATTTTGGCTTTTCACGTAAGCGGATGCCCAAGTCACGAAGCTGATTTGCTTCAACAGGAGCAGGTGCTTGAGTAAGTGGGCATTCAGCAGTCTTAGTTTTCGGGAATGCAATAACGTCACGAATAGAAGTCGCGCCAGTCATAAGCATCACTAAACGGTCAAGACCAAATGCCAAACCACCGTGTGGAGGAGCACCGTAACGAAGCGCGTTAAGCAAGAAGCTGAATTTCTCTTCTGCTTCTTCATCAGAAATACCAAGTGCTTCAAAAATCGCTTTTTGCATTTCTAATGTGTAAATACGAAGTGAACCACCGCCAACTTCAGTACCGTTCAATACCATGTCGTAAGCAACAGAAAGTGCTTCACCTGGATTGCTCTTCACATCTTCTACGCTAGATTTAGGGAGCGTGAATGGATGATGAACAGAAGTCCATTTGCCATCGTCAGTTTCTTCAAACATTGGGAAGTCAACAACCCAAAGTGGAGCCCATTCGCAAGTTGAAAGGTTCAAGTCATGACCGATCTTGACACGAAGCGCGCCCATTGCATCATTAACAACTTTAGCTTTATCAGCACCGAAGAATACGATATCACCATCTTGTGCGCCAACACGTTCCAACAGTTCAAGTACAATCGGTTCAATGAATTTAACGATTGGAGATTGAAGACCTTCAATTCCTTTAGCGAGTTCATTAACTTTAATGTAAGCTAAACCTTTCGCACCATAGATGCCAACGAATTTGGTGTATTCATCGATTGCACTACGTGGCAATGATGCTGCGCCTGGAACACGTAAAGCAACAATACGACCTTTAGGATCTTTTGCAGGGCCCGCAAATACTTTGAACTCAACTTCTTGCATTAAGTCTGCAACGTCAATGAGTTTCAACGGAATACGCAAATCTGGTTTGTCAGATGCATAGTCACGCATCGCTTCGCTATATGGCATACGGCGGAATTTTTCAAATTTTACGCCAAGCAAGTCGTTAAATAATTTAACAGTCATGCCTTCCATCAAATCCATGATTTCATCGTCGTTTAAGAACGATGTTTCAATGTCGATTTGAGTGAATTCTGGCTGACGGTCAGCACGCAAGTCTTCATCACGGAAACATTTCGCGATTTGGTAGTAACGATCGATACCACCAACCATCAATAATTGTTTAAACAATTGCGGTGATTGTGGAAGTGCGTAGAAGCTACCATTTTGTACACGACTTGGTACTAAATAGTCACGTGCACCTTCAGGAGTTGCACGAGTTAAAATCGGAGTTTCAACATCTAAGAAACCGTGATCGTCTAAATAATTACGGATCAAGTTAGTTACTTTAGAACGGAAACGTAAGCGATCTAACATTTCTGGACGACGGATGTCCAAGAAACGATATTTTAAACGGTGTTCTTCTGACACGTTGATGGTGTCATCATTTAATGGGAATGGCGGAGTTTCAGAAGCAGCAAGAACTTCGATTTCTTTGCCTAACACTTCGATTTGACCACTCACCATATTTTGGTTTTCAGTACCTTCATAACGGCGACGAACACGACCTGTAATTTTTAATACATATTCAGAACGTGCTTTATCTGCAGTTGCAAATGCTTCTGGAGTATCTGGGTCAATAACCACTTGAACGAGACCATCACGGTCACGCATATCAAGGAAAATAACACCGCCATGGTCACGGCGACGATGTACCCAACCGCATAGTGTAACGGTCTGGTCGATTTGGGCTTCAGTTAAAGAGCCACAGTAATGAGTTCGCATCATGATGAAGATTATCCAAACTATATTGGCTGAAAGGACGGATGCGTAAACCGCGCACCGTCAAAAAAGTAAGTTTTCGATTATGCCTTGTTGGATGGTTTGTCACAAGAACTAGATCAAAAAACCGCAGAAATTAACCTGAAAATGAGCAATTTGGCAGCAAGTTTAAGTATTCAGCCCATTCTTTTTTGTCGATCTAAAATCAAGAATAGTAAGCATCCTAAGCTAAAGGTGCTCAACCAGCCTTGCATAAATTCATTAATAGAACGGCCCGTAAAATAATAAGTATCGGCATGCCAAACTTTATGAGGAATGTAGCGGGCATAATCCCAAAAAGAAAATAGGCCTAACACTGTAGATAGAATGAACAGACACCATGCGAAAATTTTAATTTTATAGTTTACTTTCCAGTGTTGTTTATAGCGCTGATAATAGTGAACACACATCCAAACAATAAAAGGTAAAGCAAGAGCAGAGGAGCCTAGCTGCAAAAGACGATGTAAGGGATAAGGATGTCCTAAAAGGTGAATATTTGTTGCTAATACATCTTTAAATGCAAAAGTCCGAAAGTCTGAGTGTGTTAGACCATCCCAAATGAGATGAGTGGCAATACCGATAATGAGCCCAAATATAATTCCAATAAAAAACTGGATAAAACGTTTAAAAGAGTCTAATTTCAAATCATGCTGAATACCAAAAAAACGGTAAACCACAGGCCGGTAAAGTAAATACCAAATTGCACAAAATAATAACCCTAATGCAAGGTTTGGGTAGAAAAGTCCCTTCCATTGATGAGTCAACATACTTGATTGCATTGTAAATAAGCGGTAAAGATCTGGTGTCATACTGCCAATTGCTAAAGCAGCAATTGGCAAAGTGTTTTGGCTAAACTTTGAAAGAGGTGGTGCTATAACAGCATGAGAGATTGTAAAAGGCATTAGAAATCAAAAATTACTCACATCATCCAAGCAAACAGTCTAGCGAATCATCAGATTAAAAATGTTTTTTATTGCAATACAATTGAAATGTTATAATATAACAAAATAAAACATATCGTGATCCAGGACACATCCAATGCAGTTTTATAAAAATATTTTGACCTTATCCATTTTGGCTGCAATATCGGTACCTGTATTTGCAGCAGAAAGTGAAAATGTTGAAAAGTTAGAAACCATTCGAATTAAGGCTCATCCACTTGAGCAAACGTCACAAGATTTTGCTGTTGCAGATACTGTGGTTGATCAAAAGCATTTGACTCAAGGTGCTGCCACTATTGGGGATGCACTGAATAGTGAGGTAGGAATTTACGCAAATCAGTTTGGGGCTGGTTCGAGTCGTCCCGTGATTCGTGGACAAGATGGACCACGCGTTAAAGTCCTTCAAAATTCATCAGAAAATATTGATGTCTCGACATTGTCTCCTGACCATGCTGTAACCGTAGATCCTGTTCTTGCGAAACAAGTCGAAGTGATTCGAGGCCCTTCAACTTTACTGTTTGGTGCGGGGACTGTTGGTGGTTTAGTTAACGTCATTGATAACAAGATCCCTACGCAAATGCCTGAAAACGGTTATGAAGGACAAGTTGGCTTACGTTACAACACTGGAAGTGATGAAAAACTGGCGAGCGCTGGCGTAACTGTTGGCTTGGGTAGCCAAGTTGCTTTACGTGTTGAGGGGTTAACACGTGATGCGAATAATTATATTGCACCAAATTATATTCATGAAGGTGAAAAAGAGCGCCGTGTAGATAATACTTTTGCTCAGGGTGATTCAGTTAACGTTGGTTTGTCTTGGATTTATGACCGTGGCTATACGGGTATTTCTTATAGCAACCGTCGCGATCAATATGGCTTACCGGGGCATAGCCATGAATATGAAAGTTGCCATATTCATGATCTAAGTTTGCATTGTGGAGACCATGAAGAGGGTGAAGAAGGTCACGATCATGAGCATGAAGAACATGAACACGAACATGGCGGCCCATGGATTGATTTAAAATCTGAGCGTTATGATTTTAAAACCGAGTTAAATGATCCATTTGCAGGCTTCCAAAAGTTACGTGCACAAGCGAGCTATACTGACTATCAGCACGACGAAATTGAAGAAGGAACAATTGCGACCCGATTCCAAAACAAAGGCTATGATGGTCGTATTGAGTTAGTACATAACCCAATTGCAAGTTGGGAAGGGGTAATTGGCGCACAGCTAGGTCAACAGAAATTGGATTTAACTGGCGAAGAAGCTTTTATGGCTCCGACCACTACCAAAAAGTGGAGTGTATTTGCTTTAGAACATAAACAATGGAAAGACGTACATTTTGAGCTTTCTGCCCGTGCAGATCAGCAAGAAATTGATGTAGACGATAATTCTAAACAAGATTTTGATGGTTCGGCATTCTCTTACGCAGGTGCTGCGAATTGGGAGTTTGCACCGAACTATAAACTTTCTTTTGTCGCTTCACATCAGGAACGTTTACCTTTAGCTCAAGAGTTATATGCAAATGGTGGACATTTTGCGACGAATACTTATGAGTTAGGCAATGATCAACTCAGTAAGGAAAAATCGAATAATGTTGAGTTAGGTTTGCATTTTGATAATGACAAACTTGATTACCATCTTCATGTTTACCATAACTGGTTTGATGACTACATCTATGCACAAACCCTTGACCGTTATAAAGACTTCCGTTTAGTTCAATATACTCAAGATAAAGCACGTTTTTATGGTGCTGAGGGTGAAATTGGCTATCAAATTACTCCAATGTACAAGATCAGTGCTTTTGGTGACTATGTACGCGGTAAAATCGATGCAGAAGGGAATGCTCCACGTATTCCTGCGGGACGTTTAGGTACTAAAGTTGATGCAGACTTTGGTGATGGCTTTAGCGGTTCTGCCGAGTACTACCATGTCTTTAATCAAGATAAGATCGCAGCTTACGAGACCGAAACTGAAGGCTATAACATGCTTAATCTAGGTGTGGCATATTCTGGACAATATGGTGCAAAAACAGATTACCGTGTTTATATGAAAGCGAATAACCTGTTAGATGACACGGTTTATCAACATGCATCGTTCTTATCAAATATTCCACAAGTTGGACGTAATTTTACAGTAGGTGTTGATTTTAGTTTTTAAGGCTTTAACACGAAACTAAACTTGAAAAATCAATCCAAAAGACCTAATTTGAAACCATCAAGTTAGGTCTTTTTTATGCGTATTTTTCAACGAATTCATCAAAAAATAAATTGGTCAGGGCGTCGTTATATGGCGGTATTACTTTGCGTTGTTGCTATTGCATATCTTGCATCGGCGATTTACCACACAGTAAAACCATTACCACAAGGAATTAACTTTAGTGGCAAGCTTAGACATGCCGATGTCAAATTTTTAGCTGACAAAACCTACCTTGATGCTAAAGGACAGCAACAGGTTGATCAGCACATCTTTGATGAAATCTTGAAAATGATTGATGAGGCAAAAACCACGATTGTGGTGGATATGTTCTTATTTAATTCTGAAGTGGGTGACTCAAAACTCAAACAAAGACCATTAATGCAAGAGTTAACCGATGCATTAGTGAGTAAGAAAAGACAAAACCGCCAAATACAAATTGTTATGATTACCGACCCGATTAATTCGGTCTATGGTGGTTTAAGTCCTGAACATTACCGTCAGTTACGTCAGGCAGGTGTCGATGTGATTGAAACCAATTTAACTCCTTTGCGTGCTTCTAACCCCTTTTGGTCTGGGTTCTGGTACATCTGCTGTCAGAATATTGGCAATAACCCTGAAAAGGGCTGGTTACCAAATCCATTCGGTGATGAAAAAATTACACTACGTAGCTATTTGAACTTATTTAACTTTAAGGCAAATCACCGTAAAACTGTGGTAGTCGATACCGATGCGGGTTGGAAGTCATTGGTGACCTCAGCAAATCCGCACGATGGTAGTTCTCGCCATTCTAATGTCGCGTTGGTTGTAACAGGAGCCACAGCGGCTGATGTTCTTCAAACCGAAGCTGCTGTTGCGCAAATGTCAGGCAGTAGCTCTCCATCGCTCATTTTAGGTGACTTTGAAAAAGACGTAACCAAACCTCAAGTTCAGGTGTTAACTGAAGGGGCGATTTATCAATCTGTATTGAAATTGATTAATTCAGCGAAGCCGAAAGAGCATCTTGATTTAAGTATGTTCTATTTGTCTGAACGTAAAATTATTCAAGCCCTAAAAAATGCTCAAGAAAGAGGTGTTATTGTCCGAGTTTTACTTGACCCAAATAAAGATGCATTTGGTCGACAAAAGAATGGTATTCCTAACCGTCAGGTAGCTTCAGAACTACATGCTGTCGGTATTCCAATACGCTGGTGTGATACCCACGGTGAGCAGAACCATAGCAAAATGATTTTGAAATATAATGCTCATCAAGCCGAGTTGATTGTAGGGTCTGCCAATTTTACAGCCCGTAATTTAAAAAATTACAATCTTGAAACGGATATGTTGGTCATTGGCAAAGTTCAAGATCAAGTCTTTAAAGATGCGCAAGATTACTTCAATACCTCGTGGTCAAACCTAAAAGATAGACAGATGAGCGTGGATTACGCGAAGTATGCAGATGAGTCTAAAGTGAAATATTGGATTTATCGTTTTATGGAATGGTCAGGGTTGTCGACTTTCTAAGCCTAGCTTTATATAAAGCTTGAGGCTCTATCTTCACGACGGAGTCTTAATTAGTTTGATTCTAAACTTGGAGCTTATTCGTTGCCGTGATTTTGTACAAAATTGGCAAGGTGATTGGCGACATGGATGTCGCCGTTTCACTGTGTTGCAGGGAAGCAACATCAGTGAAACAAAGGTTTTTGTCACTTTTGACCTCTCAAAAGTGAGGCATTAGCCTATACACAAGACATTAGAACATTACTGTAAATAAAGGCTGTGCCATAAGTCCAATTTAAGGCGCTGGCGGAATCAATTGATCCAACGCTTTATCATCAAGTTTTTCTATTTCACTCAAATCAGTCTTGATTTTCCACTGCGACTCATCTTCAACAGGATTTGGTAAACGTGCTTCAAGCCAGTCACAGACAACATCTGGAGAAAACTCCGGATGATTACATTGAATAATCCATGATAAAAAATCTTTGGCTTCACCGTTCATATATGGAGGTGGAGAAACAGGAAAGAATAATGTCGGTAGACGTTCGTTTGTTGATAGGTAGTTTAAAACATGGCCTAGTTCTTGAACTGTTTGCCATGCAAGCGCATGCTCTACGTCAATACTGAACTTAAACCACCAAGCATGTTCGCCATCTGCTCCATGAGCCATGATACGGGCTTCTTGTACACTTGGAACTTTACAAAAAAATTGATGAAGACGCTCAAAACTGATTTCAGACACAGCAATTGACCTAGTTTGAAAAATGCTAATGGTAGCACAGATACAGATTCTTCATATTTTCTTTATAGTCATTACAAAGTTTAGCAATCAAAGCTGTTTTATTCATGGTTTCTCCTCGACTGTTTTCTAATCTAGCTTCATATCAAGATTAAAAGGAAATAGGCCATGAAAAAGCCAATCGTTCTTGTACTTTCGACATTAATGTTAGGTATGTCAGCTACCGCGATGGCCGATACAAATCATCGTTGGGATAATAACAATCGTAAACACTATGACCGATATGAACACCGTGATCGTGATGACCGCCGTCATGACTACCGAAATGATCATCGTGCTCCCAATTGGTCAAATGCTGATCGTGGTAAGCACTATGGTCGATATGTAGTATTTAAACGTGGTGAACGCATTCCTACTCAATATCGCCATAGCCGCTATTATGTTTCAGACTGGCGAGCACACCGTTTATATGCGCCACCACGTGGATACCATTGGGTTAAAACCCCTAATCAATACTTATTAGTAGACTCGAGACACAATATTTACCGAGTTCGTTAAATGTAAAATAACAAAGGCCTCTATTTTGAGGCCTTTTTCTATGCTAACTCGTCATCTTGCGGTTGAGGGGGTTTCAAATTATTTGAGGTTTTTGCATGTTTCTCTTTCATCACTGATGGGTAGTGCCATGAAGCAAATCGTACGACTAAAATAGATAAGGCTAAAATCAAAATTGAGCCCGTAATAATGACTTGATCAATATCCGCTTTATGATCATGTTGAATATCTGAAATGAGTAGACGGGTTAAGGCCGTAATTGCGACATAAATAAGAAATCGCACAGGCATATGATTGGTTTTAAAGTAAATTCCAACCATTGCTCCAAGTTCTAAGTAGATAAATAATAATAAAATATCATCAATTGAAGCATACTTTTTGACGGTCAGAATTTCAAAAACTGTATTGGCTGCAGACCATGCCACCATACACCCGATAATAAACAAGGCTGAATAATGAAAAGCTTCAACGGCATAATGACCAAATCGGTCCAGAATGCGCTCATATTTTTTGGGATCAGGCATAGTAAAGTCTTTTATTTACTTAGTAATGTTTAGAAATTAAACAAATTTTATGCCAATTGAAATAGTAAAAACAAAATAAAAAACGCCTGATTTTTCAGGCGTCTTTACTAAGCTTTAATTCAACTCGGGTGTTAAGGTTATTTTCACTATAAAAACGGAAAGCCTATTTCAAATTTGTATATTGTTGAATCACTTCATTAAGTGAAACATGACCTAAAAAATGACCGATACTCTCAGTAGGCTGTTCTTGCTCAATTGCATGTGCAAATTTTACGGCTGGTTCATTTTGTAATTGTTCATAAAGACGTTTACAGTTTGGAAATTGATCAATATCAATAACATCATGATATTTTAACCAGCGTGCGATACCGGCGTAGTAGCCATCCACAAAAGACAATTGATCGCCCATTAGCCAAGTTTGATTTATCAGGCTATTTTCTAAAGCTGTAAATGCTTTTTTAACTTGGGCTGCTCCATATTCACGCAATACTTGTTTACCACCTTCTGATGAAGAATGTTCAAGGCTATACCAGAGTGGGCTAAATGCATTGAATAAAGTCGTATTCAAAAAAGCTAGTTTCTGATTAAACATATTAAATTGTTCTGTTCCTTGTTCATAGTGAAAAGCCGCATTCAAGCTTTTTGCCATGATATGGTTCAAGATCGCCATGCTTTCCGTTAAAACTTTGCCATTGTCGTAGAGCAGAGCAGGCGTTTCACCCATTGGATTAATTCGGCGGTATTCCTCGGTGTTGCATTGAGCTGGCATCTCGATTCTACAAAGTTGATAGGGCAAACCTGACCATTCCAACGCAACAATGGAACCAAATGAACAGCCAGAAGGGACGCCATAAAATAAAGTGAAAGTTGACATGATGATTACTCTTTTGTGATGTGTAAAATCATCTTAAGTCGGCAGAAAAGTTTCTAGTAGTCAGGTATTATGAAACTTATTGTCTACATTTATGGACATTGAAAAATGCGACTTAGACAAAACTTGAATGATGTTTATCTTTTTGTCGTTGCTGTAGAGCATCAAGGATTTTCTGCCGCAGCTAAACAGCTTAATTTACCTAAATCAACGATTAGTAAGCGTGTTGCAATATTAGAAAATAAGCTAGGCTTAACCTTAATTCATCGTAGTTCACGTAGTTTTGTGTTAAGTGAAGCAGGAAAACTGTTTTATCAACATGCCAAAAATGCGGTCGATGAGTTTCGTTACGCAGAAGAAAATTTATTAATACAACAACAAGAGCCAAGTGGTGTAGTCAGGTTGAGTGCTTCTGTACCGATTGCCCAATATCTTTTATCTGAGTGTTTGCCTGAACTCGCAGAACGTTATCCTAAGTTATTATTACAAATAGAAGTAACGGATCGTTATGTTGATGTCATGAGTGAAAACTTTGATATCGTGATCCGTAGCCATTTTCAACCATTGCCAGATTCTGGATTAATTCAACGTGTACTTAAACACGATAAAATCATTGCTGTTGCAGCACCTACCTACTTAATGAAGGTGGTACCTATTCATACACCAAAAGATTTGCTCAAACATGAAGGTTTATGGCCTGAGTTACAAATGAATCCATGGCATTTTCAAAATATACATGGTCAGAAAGAAGTGGTAAGGCCAAACGTTCGCTTTGTGGCGAATGAGTCGGAAATCTTGAAGGGAGCTGCAAAAAGGGGAATCGGTATTACGCTTTTACCTGAAACTTTTTGTATTAATGAATTAGCAAATGGGAGCTTAGTTAATGTTCTGCCAGATTGGTCTGCTGGTAATGTAACGACCAGTTTGCTTATGTTAACAAGGCGAGGGTTATTGCCTAGTGTAAATATTACTGCCGATTTCTTGGTCGAGAAATTAAAAGCTTAAAAGGTATTCTACTTTTTATTATTGGAAACAAAAAACGCCTGATTACTCAGACGTTTTTTATGAAAAGATTAATTAAGCTTGATTGGTAAAGTAATCTTCACTAAAGCCCATAATCAAGTTAGAACCAGCTTTAATTTTTGCAATACGCGCATCAATATCAGGCAAGATACGTTCAACAAAGTATTGAGCTAAAGCAAGTTTGTTTTGGTAGAAATCACCAGACTTATCTTTTGCTGCTGCTGAAATTTTTGCAAACATATACGCGAAGCTGAGTAAACCCACTGCATGTAAATAATCAACCGCAGCAGCATTTGGGAAGTCTACGTTTTCAGCAGCTTGTTCAATAATGAACTGAGTGATTGCTTCGATTTCAGTTGCAGCATCTAGAGTTGCATCTTTAATAAAGTTCAAATCGGTATCTAAGTCATTTGCAAAGTCACGGATTTCTGTAATGTATTCAGCAATGAATGCACCGCCACATTTAATAGTTTTACGACCAATTAAATCTTGAGATTGAACGCCGTTAGTTCCTTCGTAGATTTGAGCAATACGAAGATCACGAATACATTGCTCCATACCCCATTCACGGATATAACCGTGACCACCGAACACCATCTGAGCATCTAAAGTTGCTTGGAATGCTGTATCTGTGAGGTAAGCTTTTGCAATTGGAGTTAAAAGCGCAACGCGGTCATTGGCTTTTTTCACTGCTGCTGCATCAGTCGAGAATTTAGTGATATCGAGTTGTTGGCCTACATAGACTGCAAAGGCACGAGAAGCTTCGTTGTTTGCACGTACGTTTAACAACATACGACGCACATCACCATGAACTAAAATGCTGTCAGCAGGTTTGTTTGGTGATTGAACACCAGCTGCACTACGACCTTGTAAACGATCAGTCGCGTATTGAGCAGCATTTTGATAAGCAAATTCAGAGGCGCCCAAACCTTGAATACCCATTGATAAACGTTCGTAGTTCATCATGACAAACATGGCAGCAAGACCTTCGTTTTCTTTACCAACGAGGTAACCTTTAGCTCCATCAAAGTTCATCACACAAGTTGCAGATGCTTTGATACCCATTTTATGTTCAATAGAACCTGGGCCAACATGGTTACGGTCGCCTAGAGAACTATCTTCATTTACAAGGTATTTTGGTACGATAAATAACGAGATACCACGTGAACCAGCAGGGGCATCAGGAGTTTTAGCAAGTACCAAGTGAATAATGTTTTCTGCTAAATCGTTGTCACCGCCAGTGATGAAGATTTTAGTACCTGTGATGTTATATGTACCGTCTTCATTACGTTCAGCTTTAGTTTTGATAATACCTAAATCAGTACCTGCATGTGGCTCAGTTAAGCACATCGTACCTGACCATTCACCTGAATAAATCTTAGGTAAATAAGTTTCTTTTTGCTCTTGAGATGCGTAGCTGTTTAAAGCCATACCTGCACCCACTGAAAGAAGCGGGTAGAGCATAAATGATGGGTTAGTCGCAAATAACATTTCATCAGAAAGAACGGTGAGCATTTTTGGCATGCCTTGACCGCCCCATTCTTCATCGGCACCTAAGCCAATCCAACCGCCTTCTGCATATTGACGAAATGCATCTTTAAAACCAGCTGGTGTGAATACCTCGCCGTTCTCATAGCGAGCGCCTTCTTCATCACCAGTACGGTTTAATGGATGAGTCACGTTCTGAGCAAATTTAGCCATTTCTTCTAAAATTGCTTCAGCTGTTGCAGCATCTACATGAGCAAGTTTCTCATTAGACTGCCAAAATTGTTCTGCTTTAAATACATCATTTAAGATGAATTTCATATCAGCTAAAGGAGCATTGTAAATTGGCATAATCGTTCACCTTTTTTGTGCACATTGGCCTGTGCTAGATATCCTGTAAAACGAAATGGATATGGAATTTAAAGTGTAAATTTATCATTGATTTTATAAAAAAAGGACCGTCAAAACTGAGCAGTCCTTTTTTGTTTTTTAACATTGCATATCGCAACTAACTATGGTTAGAAAGCGAAATGTTCAGCGTCTAATGACATTAATGGATCTAGACCACCAGCAATAACATCTACATGTGAGCGAACACGTGGCAAGATTTTTTTGAAGTAGAAGCGAGCAGTAGTTACTTTCGCATTGTAGAAGTCAACATCGGTTGTACCGGCTGCTAATTTCTCTTGTGCTACAAGCGCCATACGAGCCCATAGGTAAGCTAAAGTGATATAACCTGAGAAGTACAGGTAATCTACAGCAGCAGCGCCGACTTCATCTGGGTTTTGCATCGCACGCATACCGATTTGCATCGTTAGATCGCCCCATTCTTTGTTAAGAGCCGCAAGCGGTTCAACAAATTCTTTCATAGCAGCATTGTCTTTGTTTGCTTCTACAAATTTATGGATGATCTTAGTGAAGTCACGTAGCATTGCACCTTGAGTTTGCAATACTTTACGACCTAACAAATCAAGTGCTTGAATTTCAGTTGTACCTTCATACAAGCAAGCAATACGCGTATCACGTACAATTTGCTCCATACCATGCTCAGAAATAAAGCCATGACCACCGAAGACTTGTACACCATGCTTAGCAGATTCAGAACCTGTTTCAGTTAAGAATGCTTTTGCAATTGGAGTCAATAAAGACAAGATGTTGTCAGCAAACTTACGCTCTTCTTCAGTTTCGCCTTTTTCAACGACGTCAGCGTATTGAGCAAGTAAGTAAACAAGCGCACGACCGCCTTCAGCAAACGCTTTTTGAGTTAAAAGCATGTTACGAACAGCAGGGTGAACGATAATAGGATCTGCTTCTTTTTCTGGAGCTTTAGGACCAGAAAGTGAACGCATTGCTAAACGTTCTTTCGCGTAAGTCAACGCACCTTGGAAAGATGATTCAGACGCGGCTAAACCTTGAACAGCAGTACCAATACGTGCTGTGTTCATGAAGGTGAACATACAGTTCAAACCACGGTTTTCAGGTCCAATTAAGTAACCTTTCGCTTGGTCAAAGTTAATGACACAAGTTGCGTTACCATGAATACCCATTTTGTGTTCGATAGAACCACAACGTACCGCATTACGTTCGCCAATAGATCCATCTGCATTTACATTGAATTTAGGAACGATGAATAATGAGATACCTTTAGTACCTTTTGGTGCACCAGGTAGGCGAGCAAGAACGATATGGATGATGTTCTCAGCCATGTCATGTTCACCAGCAGAGATAAAGATTTTCTCGCCAGAGATTGCATAGCTACCGTCAGCATTTGGTTCTGCTTTAGTACGGATAATACCTAAGTCAGAACCTGCATGAGACTCAGTTAAGCACATCGTACCTGTCCAAACACCTGAAACAAGGTTTGGTAAATAAGTATTTTTTTGTTCATCAGAACCGTGATGTTCTAATGTACGTACAGCTCCGTGAGACAAGCCAGGGTACATACCCCAAGACCAGTTTGCTGTACCCACCATTTCAGAAATTGCAATACCTAAAGAGTTAGGTAAAGCTTGACCACCGTATTGCTCTTCTGCTGATAAAGACGGAAAGCCAAGTTCAATATATTTTTGATAAGCTTCTTTAAAGCCTGTTGGAGTGGTAACTACGCCATCATTCCAAGTACAACCCTCGCGGTCGCCAACTTGGTTTAAAGGAGAAAGTTCATTTTCACAGAAGTCCGCCGCAGCTTCTAAATATTGATCAACCAATTCACGGCTTACGTTACCTTGGAAATCAGGTAATTTTGCATAGTGTTCTTCAGCATTTAATAATTCATGCAAAACGAATTGCATATCACGTAAGGGCGCTTTGTATTGTGGCATATCGGGTTCCTCAATACTGGTGAAACCAGAGTTATAATCTTAATCTATGATAATGTGCCATGAGGCACCTTGGACTATTACATCGTGCAACAACTTGCATAACTGCACAAGCACCTCAGGACCTTTACTTTGTGACTGCAAAGTCAAGAAAAAAATGCTTAAACTAGCTAAGTGCTTTGAGTGTAAACACTTTTGGTTATGTTTATATGATACAAATAGTCAAAATCGTAAATAGTTATGTATAAACAAAAGGCGCCTATAGGCGCCTTTTGTTTCATGATTTTTAGAATCATTTTGCTTGAACTGATGCAGGAGCAGGGGCGTTAACAGGTGGTTGAGGGCGTTTTGGTTCAAAACGAAGGTTACATGTTCCTTCAAGTGTTTTATCGCCAACTTGAACTTTTACGGTCTGCCCATTGGTCTTTCCATCACATGCTTTTTGGATTTGTTCAAAACGTGCTTTGCGTTCTGCACGATGCTGTTCCCATGCCGCTTTTTGTTCTGGTGTGAATTCACGGTGCTTCATACGGTGGTGGCCTTCACGTGGGCCATCATGCATCATTCCACGCTCTGGCTTAGGTGGTTGAGTCGTCGTTTGACACGCTGCCAAACTTCCCATTGTTACAATTGCCGCACTGAATAATGCAATTTTTGCCGTCATTTTCATATCTAAAGCCCTTTAATGTTGTGTTTTAAGATGGCTTAAAGATTAGATAATAAAGATGTAGAAACAATGGAGAGTTTTTCTTTTCGTTGTTGGTTACAATGCCAAATATAGGGTAAAAATGAGAGAGTGCTTTTGAACGTTCTACGTGTTCCCATTGCATTACGGTTATTTTTGACAGTCTTGCTCACCACATTACTTATTGCGACTGCAAGCTTAAGCGTTTTGCATTGGACAATGCAAAAGAACTTTGCCAAATATGTGGCTGACGTTGAAATGCAGAAGCTCGACCGTCTCATTACCAATCTGGGCGATGTTTATACAGTGTACCATGATTGGGGGAATGCGATTCAGGCACAGATTTTACAAATCGAAGGTACTGCGGCGCCCGATGACTACGATCGTCTCTCACAGTGGTGGCTTCGTCGTCAATATGACATTGCTATACAGCAGCATTCTTTTGATGAACATACGCTTATTAATATTTCACCGCAAGTTACACCGACAAATAAAAATACTATTTTTAGTGATGAAGAGTTAAGAACACTTGAGCAAAATTTACCTTCTCAATATCAACCCTTTGAAGGATTAAGATTCCCCTTAAGCGCAAACCAATTTCGCCCAAGTGATGATAAAAATAAATCAAAGAAAGGAAGCTTAAAAGATATTGAAACGCAAAATGGTAAGAAGCGTTTTATCGCTTTGCCAGACCGCTTAGGATTGAGTTCGCGTTTATCTCTATATGACGCTCGGCACCAGTTTGTAGTGGGTGAACCACCTTCTTCAGATCAGATGTCATTTCGCCCGATTATCTTAAACAATCAAGTTGTGGGATATTTGGGTTTAAAACCTGTTTTGGATAAAGAAGATGCTTTGAGTATTAATTTCTTTAGTAATCAAAAGCGCTATTTGCTCTTAATTTATGCCTTGACCTTGCTATCAAGTTTAGTTGCAGCGCTATTAATGGCGACTTATTTTAAAAAACCGATTCAACGTTTATTAAATGCAACGAATGAATTAACCAAAGGAAATTATCAGCATCAAGTTGTGATTAAGCGAAATGATGAGTTAGGTGATTTATCAACCCAGTTGAACCATTTGGCAGAGATTTTACATCAGCATGAAGAGTCGCGACGTCAATGGGTGGCAGATACTTCTCATGAATTAAAAACGCCTTTGGCTGTATTACAAGCACAAATTGAAGCGATGCAGGACGGGATTCGAAAAGCAACGCCTGAACATCTAGATGCAATGATGCGTCAGGTTTCAAGCCTGAAAAAATTGACCCAAGACCTTGCAGATCTGGCGCAGGCAGATGCTCAGCAGCTTAAGTGTTATTTGAGTTCTGTAAATCCGTGGGAAGTGGTGTTACAAGAAGTTGAAAACTTTAAACCTAAACTTGAGCAGGCTGGTCTTGAAATTCAGGTTGAAGGGACAAGTTCTCCGCTATTATTAGACCGTGATCGATTTAAACAGATTGTTGTTAATTTAATTAGTAATAGTATTCGTTACACAGAAACAGGTGGCAAAATTCATATTCATACAAGCCAGACTCCTCAAGAGTGGACTTTGTATGTCGATGACAGTCCTTATGGTTTAAGTGATGAGCAGTTATCCCGTTTAGGTGAACGTTTCTATCGCGTAGATGATTCGCGTACGCGTAGTACAGGTGGAACAGGGCTTGGCTTGGCTTTGTCTTGTAAAATTGCGCAAGCGCTTGGTGGTACACTCAGTTTTGCACACTCACCATTAGGTGGTTTACGTTGTGTACTTACTTTTAAAAAGCAGAGTTAAATATAAAAGGAAAAATATCTCATGAAACATGTGATGTTGGTTGAAGATGAAGTGGAATTAGCACATTTAGTGCGTGATTATCTTGAAGCTGCCGGTTTTGAAGTAAGTATGTTTCATGATGGTCAAGATGCTTATGCAAGTTTCCAGCAACGTAAACCGAATTTGATGATTTTGGACTTAATGGTTCCACGAATGGATGGTTTGACTATTTGCCGTAAAGTTCGTGAACAATCAGATTTACCGATTATTATGGTCACTGCCCGTACCGAAGAAATTGACCGTGTATTAGGTCTCAACATGGGTGCTGATGATTATGTATGTAAACCATTTAGTCCAAAAGAATTAGTTGCTCGTGTACAAGCTGTGCTACGCCGTTTAGAGCGTAAGGCAGAGCCTGAGCAAAATGATTCTTTCCGCATCGATAAAGCACAACAAAGAATTTGGTATCAGCAAAAATCGTTGAGCTTAACGCCGACCGAATTTCGTTTACTTGAGCTATTTTTAGAGCATGTGGGACAAGTTTATTCACGTGCACAATTATTGGATCACATTAATCCGGACAGCTTTGATGTTGCCGATCGTGTAATTGACAGCCATATCAAAAACTTGCGTCGAAAAATTAGTGAAGCAGCTGAAACTGGTAACCGTCATGAATGGATTCAAGCTGTTTACGGTGTAGGTTACCGCTTCGAATATCCAGAAGAATAAGCACTCACAAAAGTTATTCTGTGGATAACCACAATGTTATCCACAGAAAATGTGGATAATTTTAAAGATTTTATGGATAAATTATAATCTTTGTATGATTTGGCACGAATTGCCAAATCTCGTCTATATCTGCATTTCTAACTGCGATACATCCTAAAGTCCAATCCTTATGTGGCATATAAGTCGAGCTAAAAGGCATCGAGAGTAAAGATTTTGGGACTGATCCATGAATCATGATATCTCCACCCGTTGGTTGATTATGTTGATTGGCATAAGCAATATCTTTCGCATCGGGATAGGAAATATGCAAAGATTTATAGTAGGCACTTTGTGAGTTGCGCCAATCTATAGAATAAACCCCTTCAGGTGTTTTTCCATCATTTTCAAAGTGTTTATGCCCTTCAGGGTTAAAGCCTAGACGAATAGGATAACGACGAATCACCTCATTATTATTTTTGAGGAGGAGTACGCGTTGACTTTTAAACACTTCAATTGAGGTGACAGGCTTTGTCTTGATTATTTCTAAGATCTCTTCGGTTGAAAGAGCTTTATGGGATGATGTAAAAGTCGGTAAATATTTTTCGTAATTATAAAAAGCGATTCCTAATGGAATCATAAGAAGTGTACAAATAATGATAGGTCTAATTTTCATATATTATTCTTTAATGTTTAAGAAACTCTCTTAAGCTACCACTAAAGCGGCTTAAGAGAGTTTTTGTCTTTTAAAATATTAAGAAGAACAGCTTACCGCTACATCTGGTACGTCACTTGGTAAAGGACCTAAATCTTGTGGCTGTTCAAGTTCTGGTTGTCTTGTATATGGCTGATCAAGCAGCTTAAACAAACGATCTACTTCGCTAAAATCATCTCGTTCAGCTGCTTCAATAGCATGTTGAGCCATGTGATTCCGTAATATATAAACTGGATTAGCTTTTTGCATATTCGCATCAAGCTCATCTGTATCTTGATGTTCACGAATGCTTTGATATTGGCTAAGAAACTCATCAAACTGTCGAATATCAAGGCAATCATCTCGTAGAGTTTTATATTCTTTATTTTGAAGTAGGATAAAGCTCTGAGTGTAGTCGAGTTGTTCAGTTTGTAAGATTTTTAGAAAAACAAAACTACAATCAAGACTGTCTTTATGAAAATGAGGTAATCCCATTTTTTTACATAAGCCAGTTGTGTAATGTTCAATAAAGGTCGGTTCAAATTGTTCTAAGCAACGCGCTAACTCTTCTTTGAACTGATCTTTTTGTTCGGATTCAGCGAGAGGAATTAAGTTGTTTAACCACGTCCATAAGTTCCAATGGCCTATACTCGGTTGATTTTGGTAAGTATAGCGACCTTGATAATCGGAATGGTTGTTGATCCAGTTCGGACGGAAACGCTCCATAAAGCCATATGGACCAAAATCGAGTGTAGAGCCTGTAATATTTAAGTTATCGGTATTCATGACGCCGTGAGCAAACCCAACCAATTGCCATTTCGCAATCATAATTGCAGTACGCTCAACTACCTTTTGGGCAAAGGATAAAATTGGGTTTTCGGTTTCTAGGCATTCTGGATAATGCCATTCAATACATTTTTGAGTGAATTCTGAAAGCAACTCAGGAGCGTATTGATTGATCCATTCAAAGTGCCCTAAACGGATATGGCATTCAGATGTTCTGAGTAGCATTGCACCTAACTCTAATTTTTCACGCTGTACGCCTTGAGTAGAGGTTGTAAAACCGACTGCGTGACTAGAAGCGACGCCTAAGGCATTTAAAGCATGCCCAGCTAAATATTCACGAACCACTGAGCGTAATACTGCTCGCCCATCTCCCATTCTTGAATAGGGGGTAGGGCCTGCGCCTTTGAGATGGAGGTCGATGGTTTGACCCTTTGTATTAAGTATTTGCGCAATCAGTAAGCCACGCCCATCGCCGAGTTGTCCTGCCCATTGTCCGAACTGGTGACCAGCATAGACCATAGCTAGAGGAGGAAATTCAGTGAATGTACGCTGTCCGCTACAGATCTCAACCCATGCATTTTTATCGTCTTCTGACCATTGCAGTTCATCAGCCAAAGCACTGTTAAAATGTCCTGCTTTTGCACCACGTAAAGGCGATGGTTGTTGAACATGAAATAATTTAGATGGAAGCGAAGGGTAGAGCGGATTAAATTGCATAGGTTTAGCAAAATAGAGAGAGCGGATTTCACTATACCATAGTTAAAAAGCAGGCATAAAAATAGCTCCCGAAAGAGCTATTTTAGATCAAAATTTATTTTAGTCTGATACTACATTGGTGTTCTTTTTAATGTTGCGCATTAAAGTTTCTAAACACTCACGATGATGACTTAGACGATGCTCAAGCAATTGGAAATCAACTTTAAGCTTATGATCCATTTTATGGATTTTTTCAGCCATCGCTGCTTTTTTCGCTTGAAGCTCTTGCTCTTTAAGCTTTGCCCAGTCATTTAATGTATGGGTAAAAGCTTCGTATTCCTGAGCAATACGTTGTTTCATCTGGGTCATATCAGCATTTACATCGTGACCATAAATAGCAAGGTCTTGTTCAGCATATTTAAACTTCATCGCTAATTCAGCTTTCTTAATATTAAAGCTTGGAATACGACGTAAATTTTTAGCTAAGCCGAGTTTAGAACATGACCAAATTAACCATTTTGTTGGGTCATATTGCCACCATTTCACACCATTACGATAGTCGTATTGGAAGATGTGGTGATAGTTATGGTAACCCTCACCCCAAGTAGCAATAGCCAACCAGAAATTATCACGTGCAGTGTTTTCGTCTGTATACGGACGTTTACCCCACATGTGGCAAAGCGAGTTGATAAAGAATGTAACTTGATGGCTAATGATTAAACGCAATAGACCACCTAAAAGGACTACACCCCATAAATCGCCAGTTGCCCAACCAATTAAACCTAAAATACCAACATGAACTGCAACTACAAGTAAGCCATAGTATTTATGTTGGAACATGACCAATTTATCATTGAGAAGGTCTGGTGCATTTTTAAAGTCTGGTTTAGATGGTGAATGATCGCGGATCATCCAACCCATATGGGCATACCAAAAACCACGTTCAATTGAATACGGATCTTCATCAACATCATCAACATGTCGATGGTGAGTACGGTGACCAGATGCCCAGAACAAAATACTATTTTGTACGGCAAATGTTCCACCGATCATTAAAAGAATTTTAAGCGGTAACGACGCTTCATAAGCTCTGTGAGCCCAAAGGCGATGGTAACCAGCAGTAATCCCCATACTACTTAGAGCTAAAAGAAAAAATAAGCTTACCCATGCGCTTACACTAAAATCATAATAATACGCGTAAATCGGGATTATGATTGCGGCAAGAATTGGTAAACCAATTAAGGTAATGCTAGCGGTCCAGTTAATTGGGGCTTTGAGTGGGGCGGAATTCATATCCGGCAGCGCTCCTAGAAACCTTGTCAGACAAGGTACAAAGACAAAACGACATAGCAAAACCAATCATCAAGATATATTGCTATTCTATCCTTCATATTAGCACGTGCTTAGTGAGAATCACTAGCATTATTGTACAGATGTATTGAAAGAACGGTAACAGAATTAAACTATATCAAAGAGTTTTTCAAGCAGGAGAAATTGTTTAATGAACATACAACGATTGAGAAAAAAGAACAGCCTTGATATTGCAAAGAAATTATCATTGCAGTCTATCTTGATCACAATCAGTCTTGTATTAGCCGCATGTCAAAGTGCACCTGAACAAAATACAAAAAAAGTTCAAACAAAAAGAACAGTTCATCAGACTCAAGCCCCTGTTGTAAAAAAGAGAGTGAGTCCAGATGGCATTCAAGATATTGATTGGCAGATCACCCAGATCAGCGGTCATAAGGCAAAATTCTTTACACAGTGGCCGACACTTTCTTTAAATTCTGCTGTCAAAACAGTATCGGGCCATACTGGCTGTAATGGAATTTTTGGTCGGTATACATTTAATTTCAGCCAGCAAAAACTTGATATGCAAGTAAACGCTGGTCACTCAAGCTGTGATGGTGCTTTGGCTCAAGAGGCGGAGCTGGTAGATGCTTTGCAACGTATTCAACGCTTTCAAATCGTAGGTAATACGCTATATTTACTTGATCAGAGTGGTCAGCGCCTCATTCAGGCACAAAAGAAATAAAAGGTGGTTTTTACCACCTTTTTTATATATTCATAGGGCTTGTAACATCGTGGTTGGAATATCTGTAATTAAGCCCTGAATTTCTAAATCACGTAGCCTTTTTGCTCTTTCTACATCATTGACTGTCCACACACTAATGTTCAAACCAGCTTGATGAGACAATTGAATCATTTCATCTGTGGCAAGTTGATCGTGCCAGCCAATATGACAGCACCCATATTGATGAGCAAGTTCAATCGCCGTTGCTCCAACAGGAAGCTCAACTAACAATCCGCGCTTAAATTGAGAGTTGATATCGCGTAAGGCCGTTAGAATTTGAAGATCAAAACTTGTGATAGTTACAACCTTCTCAAAACCTTGTAACTCAGTCTCAAGCTTTTGAACAAGTTTTTCGGCTAATGCCATATCTCTTACAGCTTTAACTTCAACTTCAATATGATCGAAATTATTAAGCAAGTTTAAAACGCCTGTAAGAGTAGGCGTTGGTTCAGAAGTTGGCCAATTGGGCCAATTTTGACGATGGTCAAATGAGAGTGCTTGAGCCAAAGTCGACTGCTCTACAACTTGATCGACTCCAGCGGTACGCAAAAAATTGTCATCATGAATAACAACTAACTCTTCGTCTTGAAGCTGACGAATATCAAATTCGACACCACGAATACCTAAATTTTTTATGTGCTGAAACCCACCAAGTGTATTTTCAGGAGCTTCTCGGCGTGCACCACGATGACCAATAATGCGCATAATTTTCTTCTATGAAATCTTTTGATTATGGCCTCTTTTAAAAGAGCAGAGACCATGTTTAATCTAATCTATTTTTAAATAATCTCATTAATATTTTTTTGCCAAAGTACTTCTTGTCCACCTTCGGCACGCTGTAAAGCACGCGATGCGACAAATAGCCAATCAGATAGACGGTTTAAAAGTTGAAGTGCTGTAGCTTGAATATTTTGATCACGAGTTTGTACCGACATGAGTGATCGCTCTGCACGTCGACAAACAGCACGTGCTTGATGAGCATAACTACACGATAAAGAGCCAGACGGCAGAATAAACTCTTTAAGCATTGGTAAATCTTCATTCATACGGTCAATTTCTTTTTCAAGAAACTCAATACAAACGGGTTGAAGCAAATTGTAGTTTGGAATACAAACCTCTCCACCTAAATCAAAAAGCCAATGTTGAATCAAACTTAAGCTTTTATCCCAATCAACCTTATCAGTTACTTGGCTATTGGTGATTTGAGCACGAAGTACCCCAATTATGGCGTTAAGTTCATCGACATCACCAAGTGCTGCAATTCGTAAATCGTCCTTGGCAACACGAGAACCATCGCCTAAACCTGTGGTACCTGAGTCGCCTGTGCGTGTATAGATTTTGCTTAAACGGTGTCCCATGATGGATATCCTGAACATAAAAAAGGGATAATGTCGGTCAGAACATTACCCCGAAACTGGAGTTAAGAAAATATTTTTATAATAAAGTTTTGCTTAGTAGCTCAAGGTCACACCAGCTGATGCAAGGCGGCCGCCGTTGACATAATAGATACCTTTATCATAGGAAGCAGTTTTATATTTCACATCCCCCATATTTTGGATATTAGTGAAGAGTTTAATGTTTGGCGTAGCATTCCAGTAACCATTAAAGTCAACAGTTGTATAGCCAGGAGTATCTTGGTTGTAGTCCTTCGCTTTAGATTTTGCAGAAAGTGAGACACTTAAGCCATAAAGTTCATTTTGTAAACCAGTGCTTAGTGTAAAGCTTTGACGAGGACGTCTTGATAACTCTTGATCTGTTTCATCATTGATAGCTTTAACATAGTTATAAGATGATTTAATAAATAGATCACCCTTCATCCAATTTGCATAAACTTCGCCGCCACGCATAGATGCTTTATCGATGTTGATGTTTTGATAAATAGGGAATGTATTTATCCAATCGCCATTACATACGGCTATACAGCGTGATTCAATTAAGTTGTCGATTTTAGTGTAATACGCTGAAAGTCCAGTTGAAATGTTGTAGTTTAGCTTCTGATCTATACCGACCTCATAAGAAATACTTTCCTCTGGTTTTAGGTTTGGATTCCCCCCAGAACCATACATGTCATTAAGGGTAGGTGCTTTGAAAGCTGAACCAATGTTGGCATATATACTTGTCAGTGGTAAAAGTTGATAACGGATAGCTCCTTGTGCAACTGTATGTGTACCATATTTTTGATTATCTTCTACACGAACACCGACTTGAGTGTTTAAACCATTATTTTGATATTGGTGCTGTACAAAATAGCCTGTGCTATTAACGTCTTCATCGTAAGGTGAGCCATAAGAGAGTACGTCTCCATCAATATTTTGATGAGTTACGCCTGCTAATACATTTTGAGATGAGGTGAATTGCCATTTGCCATAAAGCTCAGCCTCTTTTGTTGTACTATGTACAAAATCACTTGAACCATTTTGATCAAGTTCATCTTTAAATTGAGATAATCTTGCATTTAGAGAAATATCAGAATTGAGATTTACACGACCACGAATATTAAGTAATTCATTTTTGAAATCTTGAGAAGTTAATGAACCATCATAACGAAAAGTATCGTATTGGCTTGTTCCTTCATTTTGTGTGTAATCAACAGATGCACCGAAATCTTCTTTTTCTATCCCAACTTTAGTACTAAAGCCTTTTTGATCATAAGAGGCTTTTTTAATGTCATTACCTTTTAGATCAGTGATGCGTGAACCGTCAGACTCTAAACGTTGACCGCGAACTTGCGCATAAAAACCATTTTCAGCAAGGTCGGCACCTACAATGGATTTGTACGTTTTATTTTCGCCAATTTCTCCAGTTACAAATGCAGAAGTTTTTTCTGGAGTCTTTGAAATAATTTGTACAACACCGCCAATGGCATCAGTACCATAAAGAACAGATGCTGGTCCCTTCAATACTTCAATTTGTTTAATATCAGTGGTATCAATAAATGCAAGATTTGCTGCACCAGTTGAGGCAGTGTTCAGACGAGCGCCATCACGTAAAATCAAAGCATGTTCAGAATTAGTACCACGAATAAAAATTGCAGATGTTTGACCTAAGCCACCACTTTGAACCATATTAATAGCTGCATCACTCATTAATAAATGCGGTAATTCAGCAATAGGTGACTGTTCCACAACTTTTGGTTCAATAATAGAAATCCGCGCCGGAACTTCACTTGCTTTTTCAGCACTTTTTGAAGCAGTCACTACAATTGGATCAAGCTGAGTTGCGTTGGTTGTATCTTCAGCAAAAATAACAGGTGAAAACCCCATCGCAATAGCGATAGCCCCTACCAGACGAGTAGGTTGAAAAGACTTAGACATAACATGCTCCATACATTCACCCCACGTGAATGATCGGGTAGATAGATGAAACAAGCAGGTCTCCGGACTTCAGCGCCATATTTATGTTATGGACATATTCACCTTCCCACATTACTGCAGTGGTGTAAGTCGAGAACGACTTAAAAAATATGCTTTACATTGTTACCGTTGCGGGGGCAGTGCCGGACTTTCACCAGCTTCCCTAAAGCATGAATTGCTTACACTTGCTTCCAATTTTACGCAGTATAAAGTGGCGATTTATTTCATACAATGTCATTTAGCCCAATTCCCAGAGAACTTTTACGCAAGGGACAAAAATTGCATTACAATGGCGCTTATTTTAAGAAATGGTTGTAGTTTAGGCAGATCATGAGCCCATCAAACCAAAAACGTACACGCGCAAAAATCTGTGGAATTACTCGCAAGCAAGATGTTCAGGCAGTAGTTGCAGCGGGAGCAGATGCAATAGGCTTTGTTTTTTTTCCGCCGAGTCCTAGACATGTGACAGTTGAACAGGCCCGAGAATTAGCAAAAGTAATTCCACCTTATGTACAAATGGTTGGTTTGTTTGTTAATGCAAGTGCCACTGAAATTCAGGATGTACTTGATTGTGTTCCCCTAGATGTATTACAACTACATGGCGATGAAACTCCAGAACAATGTCAGGAAATAGCTCGCCATTGTAAACGTCGCTGGTATAAAGCAATTCAGGTTAAACCTGATTTAGATGTAATTGCTGAAATTCAAAAATATCAGGCGGCTGGTGCCAGTGCTGTATTGCTCGATGCATGGCATCCTGAGCTTAAAGGGGGCACAGGACATCAGTTCGACTGGTCTAAATTCCCAAAACTTGATATTCCATTAATCTTGGCAGGCGGTTTAACCCCTGACAATGTCATTGACGCTATTCATACTACCGGTGCTTTTGCAGTAGATGTGAGCGGAGGCGTAGAGTCCGCAAAAGGTATAAAAGACCAACAACTCATTGAACGATTTATGCAAGGAGTCCAACGTGGATCAGCAAAACAATGTGATTGACTATACACAGTACCCAGATGCTGCAGGGCATTTCGGTATCCATGGCGGACGTTTTGTGTCAGAAACACTCATGGCGGCATTAGAAGATTTAGAAAATCTCTATTCTCGCATGAAAAATGATGAACAGTTTCTGGCAGAATTCGACCGCGATCTAGCCTACTATGTAGGTCGTCCTAGTCCACTTTATTATGCTGAGCGATGGTCAAAAGAGTTAGGTGGTGCGCAAATTTATCTTAAACGTGAAGACTTGAACCATACAGGCTCACATAAGGTAAATAACACGATTGGTCAGGCGTTATTGGCAAAGCTTTCTGGTAAAAAACGTATTATTGCCGAGACCGGTGCAGGACAACATGGTGTAGCAACAGCAACAATTGCAGCACGTTTAGGTCTTGAATGTGTTGTTTATATGGGGGCTGAAGACGTTAAGCGTCAAGCGATGAACGTTTATCGTATGCGTTTGTTGGGTGCTACAGTTGTTCCTGTGCAAAGTGGTTCTAAAACGCTGAAAGATGCCATGAACGAAGCGATGCGTGACTGGGTAACTAATGTTGATACGACTTACTATGTCATTGGTACAGTTGCAGGCCCGCATCCATATCCTCAACTCGTTCGTGACTTCCAGTCGATTATTGGCCGTGAAGCACGTAAACAGATCTTGGAGCAAGCAGGTCGCTTACCAGATGCATTAGTTGCATGTGTGGGTGGCGGTTCAAATGCAATGGGCTTGTTCTATCCATTCTTAAACGATGCCAATGTGAAAATGTATGGTGTTGAAGCAGCTGGTTTTGGTATTGAAACTGGTAAACACTCTGCGCCATTAAATGCGGGCCATGTGGGTGTATTACATGGTAACCGTACTTATTTAATGAGTGATGAACAGGGCCAGATTATTGAGACACATAGTATCTCAGCGGGCCTTGATTATCCGGGTGTTGGCCCTGAACATAGCTTCTTGAAAGATATGAAGCGCGTAGAGTACGTGCCGATTAATGATACAGAAGCTCTGCAAGGTTTCCGTGATTTAACCAAAATCGAAGGGATTATTCCTGCACTTGAAAGCTCACATGCGATGGCGTACGTCTCTAAGCTTGCACCAACCATGTCTAAAGATCAGATTATTATTGCAACTGTTTCAGGCCGTGGCGATAAAGATTTAATGACAGTTGCACGCATTGATGGCGTAGAAATGGTTGAGATGTAAGCGGGAATAAAAATGCCAAGTCTGTTTATGGTAATGTTGGGTGGGCGTCATGCACGCGCAAATACAGAAGTTCATGATGTTGTCATGGCTGTAGGAGATACTTTGGAAGAAGTTTATCCTCAACTTAAACAGGCTTGGTTTGGTGAGGCTCAAGGATTGCATATTGATACTTGGGCTAAGCTTTCGGGAGTAAAGTCTCAAGAGCAAAATTATCAAATTCATTTTACTGATGCGGCACCAAAACCAGATGACTTAAAGTTATATTTAATTAATTTGGGTGGATATAATGCTAGTGAATTCGGTGAGCTTCACCGTTATGAGTTTGTAGTTGCACCAAATGCTGTTGTTGCAAAACAATTAGGTAAACAATTTATAGATCAACAGTGGCAAAAAGCACATACAGATCGAGTCATTGATATTGATGACTGCTTAGCAATAGATTGTGTAGCAGGGCGCTATATTCATTTAATAAAAGGCGATTTTGCTGCAACAATTTGGGAAAATACGTATTTGACCGTGGAATAGGTCATTTGAAATCTAATATTCATATGGAAGTGGGTAAATGGATTTAATTCAAGAAAATGGACAGCCTCGCTACGGGCGTTTTGAATCTGTACCGTCAACCATTCACGTACAACATTATATTTATAAAACCCCTTACGGTAAGATCCTTAAAGGCTGGCGTAAGCAATTAAAATATAAAAAATTTAAATTCTGCGGTATTCAACACAAACACTATAGTATTGGTTTAGCGATTGCAGATATCGGCTGGGTTGGGCATGGTTTTTTCTATATTTATGATCATGAAACAGGGCAGGTCATTGAATGGAATGCAATTCAGCCTTTGGGGCATAAAACCTATCTTGATGAACAGCCATTGTTTAATCAAAGCTATTTTTCTAAATCGCCTTATCAGTTTGATATTCAGCATGCCAATGGGGTGCGGTACATTCGAGTGACTAAATATGGTGAGATTCAACTCAGCGCTCGTATTTTTTGTGCTGGTACCGATATATTAAGTTTATGTACACCGACAGGTATCAATGGTTGGACCTATACGCAAAAGCAGACCACGCTTGCTGTAGAGGGCATGTTTACTAATAAACAAAATCAAGTCGTACAATTTGATGAAAAGACATTTGCATCTCTAGATGATACTTGTGGTTTTTTGCGACCTGAAACAGCTTGGTTCTGGCTTTCATGTAATTTCTGGGACGAACAAGGGCGGCGTATTGGTTTAAATTTAGCTTCAGGGGTTAATGAAAGCTTTGGTAATGAAAATTGCTTATGGATTAACGGAGTTTTATTTCCACTGACTGATGTTTTATTTGAAAAAGTAAATGATGAACTTTGGCAAATTAGTTCTCTAGATCAAAAGCTTAATCTACAAGTGCATATTGGTTGGTGTAGATACGAAAATATTAATTTAAGAATGATTGGCAGCCAGTTCAATCAGTGGCAAGCCAAAATTAGTGGCACGATTGAGCATGAGGCAACCGATATAATCAATTGCAATGAACAATACGGCTTACTAGAACAACATTATGCAAAATGGTAACAAGCAGGTTATAAACCTGCTTGCCAAAATGCTTCACCAGCTGCAATCGGGTCATTCGTCTTTTCAAGTGTTTCAATCCAAACAGGATATTGACGAATGACTGGATGCTGACTAGGATGAAAATCTTTTTTAAACCAATCTAAATATTGGTTTTTCATGGCAGTTAATGTGCCATTTTTGCCAAAGAACCAAGGTAAGCCTTTAAGGTTCATCAAGAGCCTTTCTCTTGGACTAAAGCCATCACATTTCAACATGACATTGGTGCGATAAAGTGTAAAGCCAAACATGAGTACTGTGGTAAGAACCAACACAAAACGACGAGTCGACTCTGGTACTTCACCTACTTGTTTCATAACATCAAAAGCAACATCACGGTGCTCCATCTCTTCAATGGCATGCCACGCAAATAGTGCTCGAACATAGGGGTGAGCATTTTCTAAAGTTTTTTTATGGCTATAAAACGTTTCTGCCATTAACGCTGTTAAGTGTTCCGCTGCCGCTGTCATCGCAATATTGTATTGGGGTGAGCGCTTAGTGAGTTCAAAACGAAAAATTCTTTTAAGCGTGGCTGTGAACTGATCAACAGGCATACCTTGTTCTTTCATGAGCTGATTCATTTTGTCATGTGCAATACCGTGCTGAGCTTCTTGTTTAATAAAGTCCGCAACCCGTTTTTGTAGTTCGGGATCATCAATTTTGTCACGGAACATACGGACACATTCAATAAAGTAACGCTCTCCATCTGGAAAGGTTAAGCTGAGCGCATCAAACATACGAGTCAAAAAAGGATCATTATTAAACCAAAAGCGAGGCGCTTCGTTTAAATGAAAATCCAGATCTTTACGAACCACTGGCTCGACCTGATAAGAAACATGTGCGTTCATATTTTTATTTCTCGCATCTAACATGTTCATTAGTATGTCGCTAATAGTCGGCTTTGTTTTGACAGTTGTTGCCAATTTTTATACAGTTTGCGACAAGATGGCCTTAAAAAAAGGATGAGCCATGCAGGATTTTACGATTTCAAATGGTTATTTTTATCTGTGGGATACTTATCTAAAAGGAAAAGGGATTGATTGGCAGGAATTAAATCTAACAGATATTCAGACCCGCCAAATTCAAAATATTTTAGCTTCATCTATAGATGCACAATCTTCTTTAACTTTTTTTCTTGAGCTTTTTGAACTGACTGAAACCCGACTGCAAGTTTCTAATTTAGTCCTAGAAATGGCAACTTGTATTACACCTGCCAATTTTGGTGTATTAGGTTATATGGCTTCTAGAAGTGGCAGCTTCGCGGAGGTTCTTGAATATGTCATGAAGTTTCATCGTCTAGTAATTGACGGTGAGCAAGTGGTGCCTATGCAAATTGAACAAGATGCTTCAAGAATTCGTTTGTATTGGCCATTGGTGGATGCCAGTAATATTATACTTTGTGAGCTAACTTTAGCGGCTATGGTACAGCTTGCTAAACAAATTGCCCCTTTCCATGATTTTCTCTTGCAGCATGTTGAATTTGTGCACCACTCCCGTGGTGCATTAGTACACTATCAGCGTTTCTTTCAATGCAAATTATCATTTGAGCAACCTTACTATGCATTAACTTTTGCAAGTGAAGGATTGAGTGTCCGCCCTCGTTATGCAGACCCAACCTTAATGCAACTTTTGGTGAAACAGGCAGAAGAAGCATTGGCTCAACGCAAATTACATATAGATTTAGCTCAGCAGATACATTGGATTGTTCATGAATATTTAAAACACAAGCAACAAGCCCCTAAAATAGAAGATATTGCTATCGAGTTGAATATTTCAGTACGAAGTTTGCAGCGCCAACTTCAGTCGTTAAACACTTCATTTAAATTAATTTTAGATGCTGAACGCATGAAACGCTGTGAAATATTACTTCATCAAAATGAAAGCCTCACCACAATTGCTGAACAGTTAGGATATTCGGATCAGTCGGCACTTGCACGGGCTCATAAAAATTTGACAGGACAAACTTTACTCACACGAAAAAGGGAATTGAAACTCGCCCATAAAAATATTGATGAATAAACTTTGAGTGGCGATTTTTTGCTCATACTGCGAACTAATAATGGCTCGAAAATAGGAAGCTTTGATCATTGAGAAAAGTTTCAAAATATTGATAAATGTACGCCATGGGTTGTATGAATCATACAATCGAATATCGCCATAACGTTAGACCTGTTCAATGGACAAAAAATAGCGTTAAAATGCGATGTTCTTGTATTTCTACAAACAACTCCTCAATTTTAAATAATTCAAGGAAAGCACAACCCTATGTCACGTCTTGCCACCCGTTTTGAAAAGCTTAAGTCCCAACAACGTAAAGCGCTTGTATCTTATGTTATGGCGGGTGATCCACAGCCACAAGTAACGGTTCCGTTACTGCATAAAATGGTTGCGGCAGGAGTAGATGTCATTGAGCTTGGTCTACCATTTTCAGATCCAATGGCTGATGGTCCGGTAATTGCGCTTGCAGCTGAACGTGCGCTTGCAGCAGGGACCAATACGTTGGATGCACTCAACATGGTAAAAGAGTTCCGTGAGCAGGATCAGGAAACACCTGTTGTCTTAATGGGTTATCTAAATCCGGTTGAAGTAATTGGTTACGAGAGGTTTGTTTCTCATGCGAAACAATGTGGTGTAGATGGCTTATTACTTGTGGATTTACCACCAGAAGAGTCAAAAGAGTTTGGTGCTGTGTTGAAACAACATGATATGGACCAAATTTTCTTACTTGCGCCAACTTCTACAGATCAACGCATTCAACATGTGACAAATCAGGCAAGTGGTTTTATTTACTACGTTTCACTTAAGGGTGTAACTGGAGCAGCAACACTTGATACGGCAGAAGCTGCTGCGCGTATTCAAAAAATCAAAAATGCCACTAATATTCCAGTGGGTGTTGGTTTTGGTATTAGTGATGCCGCTTCAGCAAAAGCAATGGGTAATGTTGCTGATGCCGTGATTGTAGGTAGTGCTTTCGTTAAAAATTTTGCAACGTTGGCAGCGGATGACGCTGTTGAACAGACGGTGAGTAAAGTCAAGGAGCTTCGAGCAGCGCTCGATGAGTTAGTATGAATCAAGAAGTGAAACCAGGGAAAGTTCTTAGCCCTTCGACACCATGGACAAAACGTCCGGTTCCAGGTATTGAAGTCGCAGATGAGCAACAAATTCTCAAAGCAACATTTACTGAGCCAACGATTGAATGTCCTGAATGTCATGCACTAGTGACACGTACAGCAATATCTTTCAATGCCTATGTTTGTCCGCAATGTGATGAACACTTACGAATGAAAGCTCGTGACCGCTTGAACTGGTTCTTCGATAATGTTGTAACTGAATTGGGTCAAGAATTTAGTGCGAAAGATCCATTAAAGTTTGTTGACTCTAAACCGTATCCAGATCGTATGCGTGAAGCGCAAAGCAAAACTGGTGAAACGGAAGCATTAATTGCCATGCAAGGTAACTTAAATGGTGTAGATATGATTGCATGTGCTTTTGAGTTCGACTTTATGGGCGGCTCAATGGGTACGGTTGTAGGTGACCGTTTTGTACAGGCTGCCGAGCTTGCAATTGAAAAACGTCAACCATTAATCTGTTTTGCAGCTTCTGGTGGCGCACGTATGCAAGAAGGTATGTTGTCGCTTATGCAAATGGCGCGTACTTCTGCTGCGATTCAAAAATTAAAAGATGCTGGCTTACCGTATATCGTGGTGTTAACACATCCTGTGTATGGTGGTGTAACAGCTTCTTTAGCAATGTTGGGTGATATTCATATTGCTGAACCTAAAGCGATGATTGGCTTTGCTGGTAAACGTGTAATTGAGCAGACTGTACGTGAGACTTTGGAAGAACCGTTCCAACGTGCTGAATATTTGCTTGATCATGGTGTAATCGATCAGATTGTTCATCGTCATGCTTTACGTGATACTGTATCTCGACTTGTATCGAAATTGATGAACTTACCTTGAACCAACAAGCTCCACTTTCAATAGACTCTTTAGATACATGGCTCAATTATTGGAGCCATGTTCACGTTACAGGGATAGATCTTGGACTGGAACGTGTAATTCCTGTTGCAGAAAAGCTGGGTGTGACTCAGCCTAATGCTAAAGTTTTTACAGTAGCCGGAACGAATGGTAAAGGCTCAACTACAACCACACTGGCTGCGATATTAAACGCACAGGGTTATAAAGTTGGACTATATCAGTCACCGCATATCTATCGTTTTAATGAGCGAGTCAAATTAGGTGGAGTTGAAGTCGATGATCAAAGTCTGATTGATGCTTTTGTTCAAGTCGATCAGGCTCGTCGCGATTGTGATTTAAGCTTATCTTTTTTTGAAGCAACCACTTTGGCTGCTTTTGTTATTTTTAAACAACAACAATGTGATGTATGGGTGCTCGAAGTCGGTTTGGGCGGGCGTTTAGATGTCGTCAATGTGATTGATCCCGACATTGCAGTGATTACTAATATTGGCCTAGATCACACAGACTGGTTAGGCGATACCATCGAAAAAATTGCTTTTGAAAAAGCAGGTATTATTCGTCCACATATTCCAGTTATCTTTGCGGGTGAGCAACAATTACCGCAAGCAATTCAAGATAAGGCACAAAGTACACAAGCAGAGTTATATACCGTTAATCGTGATTATTTTTATAAGCTCGCAGATGATGGACAAAACTGGTACTTTGCTTCGGAAGGAACCACTTTAAAACTTCCGTTAGGTACATTAGCGATTGAAAATATTGCTGGGGCGGTTGCTGCCATTTTAAATAGCGGACTTGAGATTTCTCAGTCAGCATTAGAAAAAGGTATTCAAACTGCTTGCTTAGCTGGACGTTTTGAACAGCGTCAAGTGGATGGGAAGACGGTCATTTTTGATGCCGGACACAATCCACATGGTGTTGAATTTTTGTTAAAGCAATTGCGAAATTTCTTAGAATACAATAAACAGTACACAGAAGTTGTCGCAGTATTTTCAATGCTGGCAGATAAAGATATAAAATCAGTAGTCGATTTATTGAAACCTACTGTTTTACATTGGAAAATTGCTGAATTGAATGTGCCGCGTGCTGCACCGATTCAGCAACTCAATGATGCCTTGCAAGGCCAGACAGTACAACAATATGGCAATATCAAAGAGGCTTTTAAATCAGCGCTTGAGCAAACAAATAACAATCAGCTGATTTTGGCCTGTGGTTCGTTTCATACTTTAGAAGCGATTTGGGAGTATTTGGAAGAATGTCAATGAATAACAAACAACGCTGGATGGGTGGCGTTGTTTTACTAGGAGGTGGTGTTTTATTGGCAGCATTACTTCTAAAAGGAAATGAGGAAATAAAACAGGTTGAAGCTCAACCATCCGCATCCACATCGCCAAAAACTCAAACTAAACCAAAACAGACAACTGAAGGGCAAATGGTACAACTACAACCTCTTGCGGTTGATGTTGAAACTGAAAAACGTTTGCTTGAAGAACAGCGCCGTGCGCGTGAAAAGGCTGTTGCTGAGCAAGAGGCACGTGCAGCTGAGTTTTTAGCAATGCAGCAGCAAGCTGAAGCTGATGCCGCTCGTAAAGCTGCAGCAGAGTACGCTGCGATTAATGCGCGCCGTACAGCGGCTCAAGAAAGTTCAGATAATATTCCACCGGAGTTAGTGGGTGAGGCGAAAGCGAAAAACCAGCAAACCAATACGGTGAGTAAAACAACTGATACTGCAAAACTAGATGCAGAGAAAAAAGCAGCTGAAGCCAAACGCCAAGCAGAAGCAGACAAAAAAGCGGCTGATGCTAAGCGTCAAGCGGAAGCTGACAAGAAAGCAACTGAAGCAAAACGCCAAGTGGAAGCTGACAAGAAAGCAGCTGAAGCAAAACGACAGGCAGAAGCAGATAAAAAGGCTGCAGAAGCGAAGCGTCAAGCAGAAGCAGACAAGAAAGCAGCCGAAGTCAAACGTCAAGCAGAAGCTGATAAAAAAGCCTCTGATGCTAAACGAAAAGCGGACGCTGAGAAAAAAGCTGAAGCTGAAAAAGCGCGTGAATTGCTGGAAAATGGCGATAAAAAGTGGATGGTTCAAGTGGCTTTGGCTGCTAACCAAGCAAATGCAGATGCGGTTGTTTCTAAATTACGGGCTAAAGGCTATAAGGTAACTACAAGCCCAACCAGTAAGGGTATTCGTATCATGGTTGGACCTGCAAAAGACCGTGATACAGCAGATGCTGCTCGTAAGAAAATTACTTCTGATTCAAGTTTAAACATGAAATCAGCATGGGTAATTGACTGGGTGCCACTTGATCAGCGATAACGGCTGATCAACCTCTAAATCAAATCAGGAACACTTCAAATGCTGTATTCTTATGAGGAGTGTTCCATTCAATAGGGGGGCTTGAAGATGAATATAACGATCAAAATATTAGAAAAATTTGTTTTTGCACATGATTCAGTGATTAGCGCACTGTCTGGAGTTGCTTGTGTGGGGGAGGATGTTTATTTTGTTGGTGATAATCTCCCTTATTTATTAAGAATCAATCGAACCCAGAACATGGCCGATGCAACGGTCTTTGAAAAAATTCCGTTATTTGATCCTTCAGAGCAAATACCGCTAAGTGCATTAAGCAAAGAACAGAAGCCTGATTTTGAAGCTTTAACCTCCATAAGTTGGGATGGACAATTACAGCTTTTGGTGATGGGCTCGGGTTCTACAGAAAAGCGAAAACGAGCATTACTCTATAACCCTGCTAATGATCAGGTCAAAACTTTCTTGGAAGCGGTTGATTATGATTTTTTGCAGCACCAGGTTGAATTAACAGGCGGGGCTGATCTCAATATAGAAGCCATTTGTTCAGACCATCGTTATTTGTATATTTTTCAACGTGGTAACATAAATCTCCATCATGGGGTTTTAGTCTTTGATCTAATCAAAATCCAAGCAGGGAAATCCTTGGCAAATGCACTTATACATTCGCTTAAACTGAGCTTAGCTGAGCTTGAAGGTTCAGCAAGCGGCATTTCAGATGCTTGTTTTTTAGCAGATAAAAATTTGATTGTTGCTACAGCTACAGTCGAACAAACACTCAATACCTATGATGACGGTGCTGTCTTAGGAAGTTTTATCTTGGTGTTTTCGCCTGATGGTAAAGCTTTAGCGACTCATTTGATTCAAGATGCGAAAGGACAGGCATTGCCAATCAAGGTTGAAGGGATTACTTGGTTCGAGTCGAGATCTGATGGTGAAGTCTTTTTATTAGTGACAGACAGTGATGGTGGTGATTCTGAGATTTTGAAGATATTACTCAGCAACGCCGCTTTGGGAAAATCATAAAGTTAAATCATATTTTTGATGATTATCTATCTTTAAATGTGTATTTTTGGATGTAATTGATAAGAATGAAAACAAGAAATAAGTTGGTGATTGGGCCAACTTATTTGCCTAATAATTGCATTTGCATACAAAAGCAATCCAGTCTTTAGCTAGTGGAATTCGACAGTTGCTGCTGAATCCATCTTACATTTTCAGGCGTAAATAAACGGTCAATATTCTTCCAAATAATATGATAGCCATAACCACCTTGCTTCATTTCTTTAACCGCATCATCAATTGCCCAATTTTCAAAAATAATGCGATACATGGCAACACTGGCGCCTGTACGATCTGAACCATGGTAGCAATGCAATAAAACGCGCTGATCATTCTGCTTGGCAATTTTGATTTGCTGCATGACTTCTAAGAGATCTTGTCGATCAATTGCCCAAGTGTTGATAGGAATATGCACAAGATTAAAATTTTCATTTTTAAAAACTAAAGTATCTGCGTCTTTGGCTCTTAAATTAATAATGGTTCCAATTTGATTATTCTTTAATTCTGAAATCATTGCAGCATCAGGTTGTTCACTGCGATAAACATCATTACTAATTTGATAAAAATTATGAGTCTGAGAAACTAAGCTTCCCCAATCTTGTGGTCGATGCTCATGAGCAATACTTTCGTGCTGCATACACCCTTGTAAATTTATACAGATGACAAGTGTAAGGAGCGATAATTTCTTCATGTTTGATACCGTCTAAGCTCATCAGGGTCGTGAGCACAAATTATTTCAATCATTGGTTCATGTTGAGCCAAATGCTGTAAGCGTTTGAGGTTAAAAAGACGTTTTTCATTATCTTCTGCAAATGTTTTTTCCACCAACCCAAGTGATCTTAATTTATTTTTAGGGTTTAACTCTAGGTGTGAGTAGTAGGCATCTCCACAAAATAATAACCATTGATTTGGTTGCTTTATGGCAATACCGCAATGTCCAGCCGAATGTCCCAACAGTGGCACCATTAAAATTTCTTCTTGAAACAGCGGAAAACCTTTTACTTTTTCGAGGTTGAACCATGCTTCACCTTGTTGATATTCAACAAAATTCCAATATCGATGATCTTTATATTGATTGGTTCGATAGCGAAGTTTTCCCTTAAAGTTTGGAAGTTGAGCTGCGTTATATTCTGCCGCTAAAACATGGACTGTGGCATGAGGAAAATCTGAAATTCCACCTGCATGATCAAAATCAAGATGAGTGACAAAGATGTGCTGTACATCTTTGGGGCTAAACCCAAGCTTTTGGATTTGTTGGATTGCACTAAATTCAAGATTATGCTCAATGTTGCCTAAGCGTTTAACTAATGACCCTAGGCGCTGCTTCATATGTAAATAATCTTGTAAGCCAAAGCCCGTATCGATAAGCACTAAGCCCCGATCAGTTTCAACCAGAATACAATGACAGATTACCTCGGCTCGGAAGCCTTTTTGTCCAAATAAGGGGGCACAAACTGGGCACATGCTGCCACACTTTAAATGATGAATTTTATAAATCATGATTTTTATTTTTTTACCGAATCGCTTCGAGTTATAACTGATCTGAACAATAAAAACCATGAGTATTCAATACATAAATAAAAAAGCCATCACTATCGATGGCTTTTTTGGGTGTGATATTTAATCAACTTCTACCTACGCGCTTCGCTTGTCTTGCGCTTCGATTAAAGCCTTTTTAAAGGCTTTAATCTTGCTCAGGCTGTGGCGTGAGGCGTAAATAAGGTTTAACAGCCGTATAGCCTTTAGGGAAACGTTGTTTAATTTCTTCTTCATCTTTAAGTGATGGCACAATAACGACATCTTCACCTTGCTGCCAGTTCGCAGGTGTAGCAACTTTATGCTTATCTGTTAATTGTAAGGAATCAACAACACGTAAGACTTCATTAAAATTTCGGCCAGTCGAAGCAGGGTAGGTAATGATTAAGCGGACTTTTTTATTAGGATCGATAATCACTAATGAACGTACTGTCAGAGTTTCACTGGCGTTAGGGTGGATGAAACCATAGAGCTCAGATACTTTACGGTCTTTATCCGCAATGATGGGAAAGTTGACAGTTGTATTTTGTGTTTCATTAATATCGTTGATCCAGCCTTTGTGCGACTCTACATCGTCTACAGACAAAGCAATCGCTTTAACATTACGCTTCGTAAATTCATCTTTTAATTTTGCTGTATAACCTAACTCAGTTGTACATACCGGAGTATAGTCGGCTGGATGTGAAAATAAGATTCCCCAACTATCCCCTAAAAAATCATAAAAATTAATGGTGCCTTCACTCGATTCTTGTTGAAAATCGGGAGCAGTATCTCCTAATCGTAGAGTCATGATCTTTCCTCAATTGCTCATAATTTGTTATTCGATTGAATGAATATGCAGCATTTACTTTATGATTAAAATTATTGTTTTTGTATTTTATTATGAACTTTTTATATAAGTGTAAATA
>NZ_JABVBF010000099.1 GCF_013344765.1 Acinetobacter lactucae | reverse complement strand
TCAATTATTGAGATACACATCTCATTAATTATCTAGCGCAATAAATAATACTTACTTAAAAATACATAATTATATAGGAAATAGACCAATGTTCTTACTCAAAAATCTCGTATCTTCGATCTCAAAAGTTACTCAAGACTTGGGTAATGTTGTATCGGTAAATACAAATGTAAACACAGGTTCCGCTGTGAATGTAAACGTCTCTGATATAAACATTTCTAATGTAAATGTTTCAACATCAGGCTTACTTTCTAATGTACTTTCAACAGTAACTAACACCGTTACCCACACAACAACAGGCTTAGTGTCTGATGTCGTTGGTACAGTAACAGGCACTGTCGGCTCTACAAATCCATTAGAAACAGTAACCAATATTGTGGGTGGTTTAACGGGCAGTGTGCCTAGTGGCAACCCTCTTGAAGTAGTCACTGGTATTATCGGTGGTGTAACGGGTGGAACTTCTCCAATTTCCCCAGTCATTGATGTCGTTCAAGGCGGTATCGATATTCTTCAGGGTGTAGAAAGCCTAAAAACTGAAATCATCAACACTGGCATTGAAACTGTTGCTGGGACAGTAATTGGAGTACTTCCACAAACTGAACATCCTGTTTCTGAAATTGCAGACCTCGGCACATTAACTTTTGAAACTTCTCGCGATACAGTAAACGGTGCACTTGAAGTTGTTTCTGACTTAGTTGGTGGTGACATCCAAGGCGCAACTGCTTCAGCTACTGGTATTGTTGAAACACTTATCAACAATGGTACAACAGCTACAGGTATTGTTACTGGTGTTGTTGGAAGCGTTACAGATGCCGTTGGTGATGTAACTGGCGGTATTAGTGGCAACCCTCTTGAAGTAATTACCGACATTATTGGCGGTGTGACTGGTGGCGTTGGTGGCAATCCTCTTGAAGTGATTACTGACATCATTGGCGGTGTAACTGGTGGTATCGGTGGTGGAACCTCTCCAATCTCTCCAGTCATTGATGTTGTTCAAGGTGGTATTGATATTCTTCAAGGCGTAGAAAGCTTAAAAACTGAAATCATCAATACGGGTATTGATACAGTTGCAGATACAATCATCGGTATTCTTCCACAAGCAGAACATCCTGTTTCTGAAATTGCAGACCTCGGCACCCTAACTTTTGAAACTTCTCGCGACACAGTAAATGGTGCACTTGAAGTTGTATCTGACTTAGTCGGTGGTGATATTCAAGGCGCAACTGAATCAGCGACTGGTATTATCGGTACACTTATTACTAATGGCTCAACTGCAACTGGTTTATTAACAGAAATCCTTGGCGGTGTAACAGGCTCTATTGGTGGAGTTACTGGTGGTGATAGTCCTCTTGGTGTAGTAACCGATCTTCTTGGTGGTTTAACTGGTGGTGTGACTGGCGGTACAGACAATCCTATCGGCATCGTCACAGATATCGTGGGTAGCTTAACGGGCGGTGTTGCTGGTGAAGGCGGGTTAGATGTTATTTCTAATTTATTGGGCGGTTTAACTGGTGGCAGTTTGCTCGGTGGCGTGACATCTACAGTATCTAGTGTAACCAATACAACATCTACTATCTTACCTACATCATTACTTACTGATAACTTCTTAGAAAACTCTTTCAATACTGTTTAATATCAGTCATTAAAAGAAAGCCACTTATTACAAGTGGCTTTCTTTATTAATATATTTTTAAATATTAATTCACTTCTTGCCATCTATAATATTTCTTATGCGCCAGCTCTAACATTGCATAATCATTAGGTGTATCCCCATAAGCATAAATTGTAGAATATTGGTTTAAATCATATTTGTTTTTTATTCTATTTACTTTTTCTAAATAACCACAATCGCCATCAATAAAATTACCTGTCAAAATACCATCACATATTTCAAGCTGATTGCATATAACATCTAAACCTAAAGACTGGCACCAACTTTCTAAATAAACACCCAATGACGCAGATACAACAACAATCTGATCACCTTGCTCTTTATGCCAAAGAATACGTTCCAAAGCATTTTGACGTACACAGGTAGGAAGTACATTTTTAGCAAACTCTTCCCCCATATATTTTAGGGAAGTTGCATCATAGCCCACATACCCTACTTGGCAGAGTTTAGTTCGAATGGTTCTATCGGTTACCCATCCAAGCTTATAGCCCGCTATATAAGGTGCAAGTCGAATACCACCGACTATTTGAGTTTTTTTGTTTAAAGAAAATTTAAGGAATAGACTGAATGTATCACTGTGAGTGATCGTGCCGTCAAAATCAAATAAAGCCAAGTTCATTTATGATTATCTCTAATATAATTAAAAAGTTATAAATTTAGATTTTTTAAAGGACTAAAAAGCAGGCACAAAAAAACCGCTATAAAAGCGGTTAATTCTTCAAGTTGGTGCGCTCAGAGAGATTCGAACTCCCGACCCCTTAGTTCGTAGCCAAGTGCTCTATCCAGCTGAGCTATGAGCGCGTAACTTGTGTGCCTTTCAGCGATTCGTTCTGTTTTACTTGGTGCGCTCAGAGAGATTCGAACTCCCGACCCCTTAGTTCGTAGCCAAGTGCTCTATCCAGCTGAGCTATGAGCGCATTAAGTAAATGGCGGTGAGAGAGGGATTCGAACCCTCGATACCAGTAATAGGTATGCTTCCTTAGCAGGGAAGTGATTTCAGCCACTCATCCACCTCACCGGAACGAGCCGCCATAATACAAACTAAAACCCTATTGTTCAAGTCATCATAGTGAAATTTTCTTGTTTTTTAGTTCAATGAATTATTTTTTAAGCAATTTTCTCATTATTTTCGTCTTTTTCGATCAAACGCTTGTTAAGATAGATATTATTTCTTCATCAAAATACTGTAGTGCATAACACATTATTGCAAACCTGAACGTGCAGTTCGGGTCTGCATGGCTTATGCTAAACTTATCTGCCAAGCGTGAAACAAAACGACATGACAAAAAACTGGGCTGACCCTGAAGCGAAAGCTGAAGCTGAACGTTATGACAATCCTATTCCAAGCCGTACTCTTATTTTAGATACATTGGAACAATTGCAGACACCGCAATCTCATGCAGAGCTTGTCGATCATTTTAATATTCATGACCAAAAAAGTATTGAAGCTCTAAGTCACCGCTTAAGTGCCATGGTTCGTGATGGTCAAATCATGAAAGACGGTTTTAAATTTCAGTTGGTGGCAGATCAACCAACCTATGAAGCAACTGTTTATATTAATAGTAAAGGTTTAGGTACAGCACATATTGATGGTCAAACTGATCTTTTACTTCCTGAACGCGAATTACGTTTAGTATTTAATGGTGACCGAGTTAGAGTGCGCCAGACATCAGTTGACCGTAAAGGTAAACCTTGGGGTTTTATCACAGAAGTTTTACAGCATCGTGTTAAACAATTAATTGGTAAATTGTCAGTTCACGATGGCGAATATTTTATTCAGCCCAACAATCCAAATCAGCACCAACCTATTCCTTTAGAAAAAGAATTGGTAACCCACGCTGAAGCAAATGTTGGCGATATGCTACGTGTCGCGATAGACAGTTATCCGACTCGTGAAGAGTTTGCGACGGCGCATATTATTCAATCTATGGCCGACAAAGCTGATACAGAAATTATTATTCCGCAGACCATTCTTGAGTTTGGCTTACCTTACGAATTTCCAGATGAAGTTATAAAAGAAGCTGAAAGTTTTAAAGAGCCATCTGCTCAAGATCGTGAAGGCCGCATCGATTTACGAGATTTAGCATTAGTTACGATCGATGGTGAAGATGCTCGAGATTTTGATGATGCGGTTTATGCAGAAAAACGTCCAGGCGGCGGTTACCGTGTAGTTGTCGCAATTGCCGATGTTAGTCATTATGTAAAATTAGACTCAGCCCTCAATGAAGAAGCTGAGGAACGTGGTACTTCGGTATACTTCCCGCACTTTGTATTACCGATGCTACCAGAAGCCTTGTCAAATGGCTTGTGCTCTCTGAATCCGCATGTAGACCGTTTATGTATGGTCTGTGACTTGAAACTCTCTCGTACAGGCCGCGTGACTGGTTACGATTTTTATCCATCAGTGATGCATTCAAAAGCACGTTTGACCTATACACAGGTAGCACAATATTTTGACGGCGCAACAGATGCGATTCCAAAAGATCGTGATGTTCATAAATCTTTAAATACGCTTTTCCAGCTTTATCAGATTTTGAAAAATTTACGTGCTGATCGTCATGCAATGGAATTTGAAACCATTGAAACCTACATGACTTTTGATGAGCTAGGCGGGATTAAAGAAATTTTGCCACGTACACGTAATGAAGCACATAAGCTCATTGAAGAGTGTATGTTACTTGCTAACGTTGCTGCGGCTGAATATGCATTAGAACATGATATTCCAATGTTATATCGCGTGCACGAAGCGCCTGAGTTCTCTCGTATCCAGAAAGTAAAAGACTTTGTAAAATTACTGGGTCTACCCTTCCCTGACCAGCCAACTCAAGCAGACTATCAAAGAGTTATTGAAGCAACTAAAGACCGTATTGATGCACCAAGCATTCATGCAGTTTTATTACGCTCAATGATGCAAGCTTACTACGGTGCAAAAAATGCAGGGCACTATGGTTTGGCCTATGAAGCATATACGCATTTCACTTCGCCAATTCGTCGCTACCCAGACTTATTGTTACACCGTGCCATTAAAGCGCATCTCAAGCAAAAGCCTTACCCACTCTCTGGTGCTGCACTAGATGATGCAGGTGAACATTTCTCTCAAACAGAGCGCCGTGCTGATGAAGCATCTCGTAGCGTAACGACTTGGTTGAAATGTCACTACATGCAACAGCATTTAGGAGATGAGTTTATTGGTATTGTGAGTGCTGTGACCGAATTTGGTTTATTCGTGACGCTGAAAGATCTATATGTCGATGGCATGATTCATATTAGCCAACTCGGCGATGACTTCTTTATTTATGACCAAGCGAGTCAAAATCTGGTAGGTCAAAATCGTGGTCAAGTCTTTGGTTTGGGCGATGAAGTTAAAATTCAGGTTGCTGGTGTCAACCTGGAAGAACGTAAAATTGACTTCCAGCTCATTAAGCAAGTAACTCATGCAGGCCGAGTAGTTCGTAGCCGTGCACCGCGCACGACTAAAACAGCTACTCAGGCTAATGAAGAGGTCTTTAGCAAACCAACCGTCAGTAGCGACGGTGAAAGACCTGTTCACAAAAAGAAAGAAAAAAGTAAGCCAAGTTCTTACACCAAAAAAACTGGTAAAAAAACCTCAGCAAAAGCTGAGACTAAACCAGAGAAGGTGAAGAAAAAATCTAAGCCGAAAAAGAAAAAGTCGAATGCAAAAACAAAGGCTGAATAGTTAAAAATAATTGGTTCAACTCAGAAATAAGTCTCCAATAGGAGGCTTATTTCTTTTTAAAAGGGTTATTTTACAGATTAAGCTTGATTTCCGACTTGAGAGGACCTACATCTAATATTATGTTTAAAAAATAATGTGGCTATTAGCAATGACTTTACAGCAAGCGACTTTACCAACTCCTCATTTTGATCAAATCAAATTAGAAAATTTAAAACAAGATATTCAGCAAGCAATTCAAGCTGGACAAGAGTTTTTAAACACACTTACAGCCGCACCTACAGATACAGCTCAGCAACTTGCCGTACTTGAGCAAGTCGATACGCTTGAAAATAATCTGAGTGAATCATGGGGCGTTTTATCGCATTTAAATGCGGTAATGAGCAATCCAGAAACGAGAGAAGTTTATCAATCTTTATTACCAGCATTGAGTGAATATTACACTCAGCTTGGTCAACACACGGCTCTTTATCAGACATATCAACACATCCATGATGGTCAAGGTTATACGTCTCTTAGCCCTGCACAACAAAGTGCGATTCGCCTAGCTTTACGTGACTTTAAACTTTCTGGTGTAGCCCTAGAGGGTGAAGAGAAAAAACGTTATGCAGAGATTTCTGCGCGTCTTTCACAGCTGTCATCAGATTTTTCAAATCATGTACTTGATGCAACACAAGCTTACTTTAAGCCACTTACCGAAGATCAGCTAAAAGGTCTTCCAGAAAGTAATATTGAGTTATTAAAACAGTACGGCAAACAACGTGAACTTGACCAAGCTGTCGCAACTCTCGATTTCCCAGCATATTTTGCAATCATGACTTATGCAGATGACCGTGCATTGCGTGAAGAGCTTTATAGAGCTTATGTGACTCGCGCATCTGATCAGTCTGAACAAACTGAGTTTGATAACAGCAAAATTATGGAAGAAATTTTAAGTCTTCGTCAGGAAATGGCGAAACTACTTGGTTTCAATAACTATGCTGAATATTCTCTGGCAAGCAAAATGGCACCAGACGTAAAAACAGTACATGAGTTTTTGGTTGATCTAGCAGAACATGCGCGTGCTCCTGCGCTTCAAGAAGTTGCCGAACTTCAAGATATTGCTAAACAAGATGGTGTTGATGAACTTAAACCTTGGGATACAACTTACTATTCTGAGAAGCTTAAACAACAACAATTCAACTTATCGCAAGAAGCCCTAAAACCTTATTTCCCAGCACCTAAAGTTATTCAGGGATTATTCCAGATTGTGCAGCGTCTATACGGCATTAATATTATTGAAAGACAAGCACCTGTTTGGCATCCAGATGCACGCTATTTTGAATTAGAAGACCAAGGCCAAGTAATTGGTGGCTTCTTCTTTGACATCTATGCACGTACAGGTAAACGTGGTGGCGCATGGATGAATGGTTTCCGTTCGCGCATGCAAACACTTCATGGTTTACAAAAACCAATTTGCTATATGGTGTGTAATTTTACTCCTCCAGTAGGTGACCAACCTGCTTTATTGACCCATGACGAAGTGATTACTTTGTTCCACGAGTTTGGACATGGTTTACATCACATGTTGACCGAAGTAGATAACATCTCGGTTGCAGGAACGCATGGTGTTGCTTGGGATGCCGTAGAACTACCAAGCCAGTTTATGGAGTTCTGGTCATGGGATAAAGAAAGCCTAGATGTACTAAGTGAACACATCGATAGTAAACAGACTTTGCCACAAGAATTACTAGATGCTTTATTAAATGCCCGATTCTTCCAATCTGGTATGCAAACTTTACGTCAGCTTGAATTTGCATTATTTGACTTGACCATTCACACCAAAACACCTGCCCTAAACAGTGAGCAAATTCAGCAAACCTTAAACGATATTCGTAAGCAATATGCGGTCGTTCCTACTGTCGACTACAACCGTTTCCAACATAGTTTTAGTCATATTTTTGCTGGCGGTTATGCCGCAGGTTATTACTCTTACAAATGGGCAGAAGTTTTAGCAAGTGATGCATTTGATCGTTTTGAAAATGAAGGCATTTTTAACACTCAAACGGGTAAAGAATTCCGTCAGGCAATTTTAGCTGTGGGTGGAAAAGACACTGCGCTTGAGGCATTTGTTAATTTCCGTGGGCGCGAGCCTAAAATTGACGCGTTGTTACGTCATCAAGGTTGGACGAATGACAACAAAACCGCTTAAACTATGGGCCTAAATTGATCGTGTGGTTAGGGTGATAAAGATGAAAAAACGTTTCATTGCTGGGGCAAAATGTCCAAAATGTGAAGCCATGGATCGAATTGTCATGCTAACCACCGCAGAAGATGAATGGATTGAATGTATCGAATGCGGTTATAGCGAAAATCGTCCGACTCATGTGGATGAGCCTGAAACGCCTGCTATACCTGATGAAATTGGGGTAATACAGTTCAAGCCACGTCGTCCCGACTAAAGGTCTTAAACATGCCACTACAAAGAAAACAAAACTCAAAATTATTATGGATTTTAATTGGGGGCTTAAGCATTCTAGTAGTGCTTTTTTTTGCAGCGCAATGGTTTTTTAAAAAAACCGAGTCGTCAGCACCACTGGTTGATCCACAACCTGTCTCGACACCCGCTCCTGCTAAACCCACTGAGCCATCACCAAGTTCTGCCCCCTTAGCTGAAAATGCAAGCTCTCAGCAACTTGTCAGTGAAAATATGCTTAAAGAACCAGTACCAGCCCAAGAGTCTTTAGCAAAGGAAGAGGTATCTAAACTTGAAGATATTCATCGCCAGCTAAAAGATCAGGAAGCCGCCTTAAAAGCTCAGCATGCTGATGCTGATCAATTAACTAAACTCAAAGAAGAACAAGTTAAATTGCTTGAAGCTCAGCTCAAACAGCAATAGTTTTTGAGTGAACTCTTAAAAAAGCTAAAGTCATCTATCTTTAGCTTTTTTATTTGGATTTTAAAATAGTACTACTTACCTGTTTCTAAATTTACTCAGTCCACTTATTAAAAAAGCCCTCCATTTAGGAAGGCTTTTTTGTATAACCAATACTTTGATTTCAGTTATTTATACCAATCGAATAACTTAAATACATATGGCACATAAGTAACCAATACTAGTGATGAGAACAAGACAATAATTGGTAGCAACCAGCGCTCATAACGGAAGTAGAAGCTTGTATATTTCTCTTTCGCTTCTGCATCAGCAGCATTCACTTCATCATCTCCGACGGACAACCGCGTGAGTAGATGGTTCAAGGCAACTGGTGGTGTTACATAGCCAAACTCGAATGCAACTAATACAATCATCCAGAAGTGAATTGGATGAATACCATTTTCGTATGCCACAGGTGCAATGGTTGCAGCAACTAAAATTACAGCACCAAATGGATCGGTACACATACCAATAATGGCAAGCAATAGTGCAATACATGCCAGTGATATATAGATACTGCCTAAATGAGTCGGCAATAATTCAACCACTTCGGAACGTTCAATTAAACCACCTACACTTGCAGACAGGGCCATCAAGATAATCAGAGCACCAATATGACCTACAGTTTCTGAAGTCGCAAAACGAAGTGCTCCACCAAAACCGAGACGGAATTGAGAGCTATGCGGATCATGGGCACGTAGGAATGGTGATTTCTGTTCGTGCTCACGAACAATCGCCTCATGAATATTGATTGCAGGAGCTTCTTTTGTAGAAACCAATTTGTCATACAGGATCATTGCGATCAGAACTAATGGCAAAATTACTGGCGCAGTAAATTCGTTCATTCCTGTGTCTAATGCGTATTTATAAATCGCAAGAACAACAACAGTAATCAAAATGTATGGAATCACGGGTACAAAGGCACGCATCATGCCCGGAATCGCAACTTTTGGTGAATTCACACGGAATTTTTCTTCAGCCAAGAGTAAGGAAACACCCAAGAAAATAAATGCAGTTAACCAAAATACATAGATACCATGACCAAACAGCTCATCGGAGGTTACATGACGGCTATCAAGCATTGCAATTAAAACGACCAGTAGACATGGACGTACAACTACCCCTAAAGAACCTGACATTGCAGACACAGCCAAAGCATATTGACGGCGAGCACCCGCATTCCAGACTTCTTTATAAATAATTGCACCGGCTGCGATAACGAAGATACCTGATGCACCTGTATAGGCTGTTGGTACAGCAGCAGCAATTAGGATTAACCAAGTTAAAGTTTCTGGCGCCAAGTTCCATGGACGAAGTACATTAAGGAACAAATCCATAACGCGTGTTTGAGTCAAAAGCATACCTGCCCAAATAAATAAGGCCAGATTTAAGAAAATACCTGAGAACTCAACCAATAAACCAAGGTAAATACCTTGCCCCATTGGATAATCCATAAAGAACGTAAATACGATGCCCGTAATTAGGGCCATGTAAGCGTATAAAGGCACTGATAATAAGGCTAAGCCTATATTCCCGCCTTCGCGTTTTGGTGGAGGTGAAACAAATAATTGATACAGACTAATTAAGGTCAAGACAACAAATAGAATCATCCAGATCCAGTAAATAGTCACTGTTTCATAGGTAGGTGTTACCCCAGAATTAATGACTGAACGATACTGGCTAATTACAGAGGTACTTAGTAAAGCATTACCAATCACCATAAAGATGGAATAGACTTTGTAATCTATTTTTGTAGCTGGATTACGTAAGCCAATATGGTGAAATTTCAACGATGCTGTAATCGCAGAAATTAGAACCATAAAGATGAGTAAAATTGCGCGATTTTCTGTACCGAATTTAAAAATACCAAAGAAACCTGTCTCGATAGCACGGTAAGTACGTACCCCTGGGTTAGCTTCGATATATTTAATGGTTTTATCATATGCCTGATATTTTTCATCACATTGTTGCTGCGCTGCGAGTAGCGATGCACGGACATCACTTTCTGACGCTGCACCAAAGAAACTTGCGAAATCATCAGACGCATTCGCTTTCATTTGTTCTTTTACTTGAGCCTCGATATTTGGATGTCGATCACAAGTCGGCTTTTCAGGTTCAGCACGCAAAAAAGAATATTGCATACCTGTAGCGGGGTCACCATAAAGACGCTCCCCGATACGTAATAACTGTCCGTGGATCATTTCCCCGGTACCAATTATCAGAGTCATTAATAGCAGAATAAGGATAACGAATGTTGAGATCCATTCGTTCCAGATATAACCCAGTAGACCTAATCCAGATCTTTTTTCTTGATGTTCTTGCATAAATATTCCAATTTTGTTCTCTCAAGTCCCTAAAAATTAAAGAATTGAGTCATGCAATTTTTCTTGGTCAGGGGTTAAATCCATCCCCCTTCTACCAATCCCTTTATTCAACGATCAAATTTGCATCAAACTTTGTTAATAAAGAATGACTAAAATCTCTTTTTTAACAGTTTGTATTGTCAATGTTTCTTTTTTAATCTCTGGAAAAGCCAATAGCATCCTCCAAAAATTGCTCCACCTATCGCTCCATATAAATGGGCTTCAGTTAAAACAGGGCTCCCTATTAACTGGGCAGTTCCTGTTTGGCCGAATGTATTTTCCCATATGAGTTTGGCTACGATTAAACCTAGTACCAACAAAGCGAAATTACGTTCTTTACGATATTGCAGATAAACTAAAGCAACCGCTGTATATAGCCCATGTAAAACACCAGATAGCCCTGCATACGCTTCGATATAAGGTAAATAAAAGTAGAACATCAAACTAATAAAAGGTGGCAACAGCAAAAGCAGGCTTAAAATATGCCATGCTTTTGTATGCGGAAAGATAAAGGGTAAACAGGCGAATGCCATCATATTTAAAAGGAAATGAACCCATCCCACGTGTACCCAATGAGCAGTCCATAAACGCCAGAATTCGCCAAGTAAACTTTCGCGCCAATAAATAAAAGTATCAGGAAACACCTGTAGACAAGCAGATATGGAAATGCACACTGCGACCAAAAGCACTTTACTATTCAGTACATGATCCTTCATGGCACACTCCTTGAAATTAAACTTCTTACGATTATTGTAGAACTTAACAATAGACTCGCAAGAAGTTAGTCTTTCAAATATTCCTTACTGCGCTGCGGGTGGAGCAGATGAATCAGCAGGAACTTCAGATGCCGCTCCCCCATCAAACAACTCATCTAGCTCTGCGGCACCTTCATTCTTATCATCCCAGAAATGAGACATGCCATCATCTCCGGTACGTACACCAGTATGCTCAGTCCAATAACGGTCAGAGATACCACGTACAATAAGGCCAGCCATGCTATCGATTAACTTAAAATTGGGATTGACAGGTTTGTCATCAGCTTGAGACGCTGCATAAGATCTTAACGCATCACGGATTTTTGCATCATCACCGCTTGCTTGGGCAGCTACCGCATATAAAGCATGAGATAGGCGAACACCTTTTTTCTCACCAATCTGAATTGACTGTTTTAGAGTCTGGTATGGATCAGGTTTCCCTTCATCAGCACCTGGCAATAAGGTCCAGATAACAGCACGCGTTGCATTAGGTGCACCCCAGAATTTTTCATTATCTAAACAAACCATGCCACGCTCTACAATAGCAGCGATGTCTTTAGGGACGTTGACTGCACCACCTGAGTTAATATCGTTGGTCACAGCTTGAAGACCACTGATCATTCCAAGTAAATAAACAGTTTGATCAGTATCGTTACGCATTGTTGGGCAAGAATCACCTAAGTGATATTTATATTTAGATTCCCAACGATCAGCAAATAACTTATAGCCTGTATATTGACGTTCAGCAGCGATTGCAGCCCAACGCTTTTGGGCAATACGAGCATCTTGAGCTTCTGTCACTTGACCAGCTTTTGAGGCACGCAAATAACGCAATTCCTGTTCTAATGCTTGGTTTTCCGCACATACACCTGAAGCCGCATACATTAATACCGCAACGCGCGTTGGATCTGCACCCATACCTTTAGTAGACATGATTGCTGGTGTTAAAGCGCTACCGGTATTACATACCATTTCAGCGTCTTGCATTGCTAAAATAGGCGGAACGACGTGCTTTTCCGTAAAACCTAGAGCAACATTTGCTCCGGTTTTCACGACGTATGAACAACCTGATAAAACTGAAGCTGCAAGAAAACTCACCGCCAAACCTTGGCTTATTTTTTGGACTTTAGACATCTTCCTGTCCTCTATGTAATTTGTTTTTTCCTTTTCAGATGTACATTAGCAGATGCATATCTTGAATAAAAGAGTAATTACTCTAATTGTAGCGCTTATACTTTGACACACTTCACAGCATATAAAATTGACAGTTTTGCAAGGAAACAGAAATTTTAGGCAAAAAAAAGTAGCATTGCGACGGTTCAGCACATGCTACTTATTAACTGGGATAAGCTTTTAACGGCTTATATTATTTTTGTTCTATATAATCCTTAAGTAAAGTTCCTGCTCTTCCTACTACTACAGCCATAACGACTGCAATTAACAGAAACATCCACATTGAAATCTCCATGAGAGACCTCCTTACTACAATCGCACCCAGTTATAAACTGGACACTTGATGAAATTAATCGATTAACCAATTTTAATAATTGACTGATCGACGACCTTGCATCCTCTGTCTCTTAACTTTGTTAATATTAACTCTGTTAAGATATTCCCTGAGTAAAGTTCCTGCTCTTCCTACTACCACTGCCAAAATTATGGCAATGACCAAGAACGACCATGTTGGCATCTCCATTTTGAGACCTCCGACACACTTTACGTTGGTGTTTGTACTTTAACCGATCAAATAGCTACCTATAGGTGAAATTGTCAGACAATTGTATTTCCTTGGCTTTTTTCTATATTTTAATTAGACAATCCTGAGCTTAAATTGAAAAATTAATGCTAAGTTTTTATTTTTTATAAATTTTAAATAAATATACAAATGTAGAATTGTCTAACAATTAATATAGTTT
>NZ_JABVBF010000098.1 GCF_013344765.1 Acinetobacter lactucae | reverse complement strand
ACCAAGAAACGGTTAAAAATAAAGAAATATATCATGTTGGGGTTTACCCTCAGCCTTTTTTTTAAGACAATATAGCGGCATTGAATGGTTATTCATCTTCTTCTTTTCATCAATCTATTAAAATTGGATTCTGATCTATGACGACCCCTTTAAACGAACGTCGTATTGCAAATGCAATTCGTGTATTGGCAATGGATGCTGTGCAACAGGCAAACTCAGGGCATCCAGGTGCTCCAATGGGGATGGCAGATATTGCTGATGTCGTCTGGCGTGAGTTTTTAAATCACAACCCAACAAATCCACAATGGGCTAACCGTGACCGTTTCGTTTTATCAAATGGCCATGGCTCAATGTTGCAATACGCTTTGCTTCATTTAACAGGTTATGATCTTTCAATTGAAGATTTAAAACAGTTCCGTCAATTGCATTCTAGAACTCCTGGTCATCCTGAATATGGCTATGCACCAGGTGTAGAAACGACAACTGGTCCTTTAGGTCAAGGTATTGCTAATGCTGTTGGTTTTGCTTTAGCAGAAAAAACATTGGCTGCTCAATTTAATAAAGATGATTTAAAAGTTGTTGACCATTTCACTTACTGTTTCTTAGGTGATGGCTGTTTAATGGAAGGTATTTCTCACGAAGTATGTTCTTTAGCTGGCACATTACAACTTGGTAAATTGATTGCTTATTATGATGATAATGGCATTTCAATTGATGGTGAAGTAGAAGGCTGGTTCAGCGACGATACAGAAGAGCGTTTCAAATCCTATGGTTGGCAAGTTCTTCGTGTAGATGGTCATGATGCCGATGCAATTCGTCAAGCGACAATCGAAGCAAAAGCTGAAACTCAAAAACCAACAATCATTATGTGTAAAACGATTATTGGTTTAGGTTCACCAAATAAACAAGGTAAAGAAGACTGTCATGGTGCGCCATTAGGTAAAGATGAGATTACTTTAACTCGTGAAGCATTAGGCTGGAACGAAGAAGCATTTATTATTCCTGCTGATGTATATGCTGCATGGGATGCAAAAGCAAAAGGTAGTGAATCTGAAGCAGCTTGGAACGCGGTATTTGCACAATATCAAGCAAAATATCCAACTGAAGCAGCTGAGTTACTTCGTCGTATTAGTGGTGATTTACCAGCAGAATTTGCAGCGCAAGCAGATGCTTTCATTCGTGAAACAAATGCGAAAGGCGAGACAATCGCAACACGTAAAGCAAGCCAAAATACATTACAAGCATTTGGTCCTTTATTACCTGAATTGTTAGGTGGTTCTGCTGACTTGGCGGGTTCTAACTTAACACTTTGGAAAGGTTGCCAAGGTATTCAAGAAAACCCAGCAGGTAACTATGTATACTATGGCGTACGTGAATTTGGTATGACTGCAATCGCTAATGGCGTTGCCTTACATGGTGGTTTCGTTCCTTACGTTGCAACATTCTTAATGTTTATGGAATATGCACGTAATGCAGTACGTATGTCTGCATTAATGAAACAACGTGTAATTCATGTTTATACACATGACTCAATTGGTCTAGGTGAAGATGGTCCAACTCACCAACCGATTGAACAAATTGCTTCATTACGTGGTACACCAAACTTAAATACATGGCGTCCTGCAGATACTGTAGAAACTGCAATTGCTTGGAAATCTGCTTTAGAACGCAAAGACGGTCCTACAGCACTTATTTTCTCTCGTCAAAACTTACCATTCCAAACACGTTCTGAAGAGCAAATTCAAAATGCTGCAAAAGGTGGTTATGTTCTTGCTCAAGAAAAAGGCGAATTGAAAGCAATTATTATTGCAACTGGTTCTGAAATTTCTTTAGCTATGGAAGCTTATGCACAACTTGAAGGTGTGCGTGTAGTTTCTATGCCGTGTGCAGAAGAATTTATGAAACAAGATGCTGCATATCGTGAAGCAGTATTACCAGCTCATATCCGTGCGCGTGTTGCAGTTGAAGCTGCTCATGTTGACTACTGGTGGAAGTTTGTTGGTCTTGATGGCAAAGTAATTGGTATGACAACTTATGGTGAATCTGCACCTGCAAAAGATTTGTTCCAATTCTTTGGTATTACGACTGAAGCTGTTGTTGAAGCAGTAAAAGAATTAACTGCTTAAATATTAAAGTAGTGAAAAAAAGCGCTCTATCTAGAGCGCTTTTTTATTTGAGAAGTTAAATGCTAAGTTCCGTTTGGATATTGATTTGAGAAGTTAATAACTTATGAATAGGGCAGTTCTCGGCAACTTTTAATAAGCGCTTGTGTTGGTCTTCAGTAAACTCGCCTTTGAGCGTAATTTTACGCTCAATATTATTTTGGCCTTTTTCAGGTTCGCCATTTGGGTTTAATGCTAAATCCACTTGAACATGATCAAGCTTAATACCTTTAAGATTCGCATACATCTCTAAAGTAATGGTGGTACAAGCACCTAAAGCGGATAATAAAATCTGAACTGGGTTTGGAGCTGTATCTTGTCCACCTTTATCAGTTGGTTCATCTGCAAACCATTGATGACCTGCAGGATCGGTGAGAGTTACTCGATATGAGGTAGAAGTACTTTGTGCTTGAACAGTATTAGCCATGTTTTGCCTTATTATTAATCAATAAATTTGAAGTAAAAACGAAAGTCTAGAATTCGGACACGGTATGACAGTACCGATACTTTATAATATTGGTTTTAATTAATAACTGTAACGCTTTTATCGTTGCATGAGTGAAACATATCGTTTTATAAAGAATGGTGAATTAAATTACTTGATGTATACACTAACGACTAGATCAATAAAGGATACGAAAAATGCATCTTAAAACATTAAGCTTCGGTTTGGCAGTAGCATTGGCTAGTTCAGTTACTTTAGCTGCACCAGTAGACTACAAAATTGACCCAACACATACAGCTACTGTTTTCTCATGGAATCACTTTGGTTTTTCTACTCCAAGCGCTAACTTCACGGATATCCAAGGTGTAATTAAAGTTGATAATGCTAAACCAGCAAACTCATCTGTAAATGTGACTATTCCTTTAAGCAGCGTAAATACAAATGTACCTGCTTTAGATAAAGAATTCCAAGAAGAAGCTTGGTTTAATGCGGCTAAATATCCAAACATTACCTTTAAAAGTACTAAAGTTGAAACCAAAGACAAAAAGCACTTTAAAATTACTGGTGAATTAACTGTTAAAGGCGTAACTAAGCCAGTTGTACTTGACGCTGTTTTAAACAAGCAAGGCGAGCACCCAATGGCTAAAGTTCCAGCAATTGGTTTTAATGCTACAACTTCATTCAAGCGTTCTGATTTCGGTTTAGGTAATTATGTCCCTAATGTTGGTGATAAGATCACTGTAAACATTACGACAGAAGCAACTGCTGCTAATGCAGCTAAAAAATAAGTTATAAGTTCTCTAAAAAAGCTCTCAGATATGAGGGCTTTTTTATTTAGACTGGCTACTTTTTATCTGGGTCTATAAATACTAAGGGCGCTGAAGGGTCAATATTTCTTTTCAGAGATTTTTCTCTCAAGAACTGGTAAGTAGGGACTGTTCTTTTTGCCTGATCGCGGAGTTTCTTTTTAATATAAAGCACCAGAGCAAAACATGTGGTTGCTACGGTCAGCATCATACCATTCATATAGCTCATGATTGAGCTTACATAGCCAATGGTCGTTAAACGATGCATCATACGTTCAACTTGAGTACTACTTTCAATGCCCGTAATTGCCCAACTACATAGATGTTCACAGTTATTAATAATTAGATGATAGTGATTTTCATGCATACGTGAACGCATTCGGCGAACGACAATCTTTCCTTTATAACGAGGTTTGTCATAAGAACGGACGTGTATTTTTTTGCCATGCGAGAATGCATCTATTGAGGTGATTTCAATTGGGCGTTTTTTAATAAAATGAGCTAAGCCGGAATAATGGATAACTCGACCTCTCCCTGCATATATACCATGATGGCTATAGCCGAGATGCTTTACGATGAGGTGAGCCCCTAAAGGGTAGCGTTTATTCGGTTGTTGCATGCTTACGCTGATCCAATAAAGTGTAAATGGCTTTTATTGAAAAGCTGTTAAACATTATAACCAATATCAGCAATTTGGAGTGTATTGATTCGGTCGAATGAATGAGTTTGATGCATATCCAATCTATTCATATTGCTTGTATATAATTTAGTTGCTTAATATGAAGGGAAAATGTCATGTCAGGTTTTATTCAATGAAATGGGTCATCGGGTGCTTCACTTTGTATTGGCTTTTGTTTCAATCTGCATATGCTATAGAACACCAGCAAGTTAAAACGGTAGAAGGTGATCAATTTGATGTGGTTTCGATCAGCGATTTAAAAGGATTACGCCTGTTTTTAAAAAATCCTCATAATCAGCAATATTACAAAAGCTTTAACAATATTCAACAACAATTAAAACAGTGCGAACAGCTTAGTTTTGCAATGAATACAGGGATGTTTCATCCAGGATTTTCTCCAGTAGGTTTGTATGTTGAAGGAGCCAAAGTGATTCAGCCATTAAATGAAAATAAAGGATTGGGAAATTTCTTTTTACAGCCGAATGGTGTGCTAGGTTGGAATAAAAAACAGGCCTTTATTTTAACAACGCAGCAATATAGTCGACGCGATTTCAATGTTGAGTATGCGACACAATCAGGCCCGATGTTAGTTATTGATAGGAAGATCAACTCCCTTTTTTTACCAGACTCTCAGTCGAATAAAATTCGTAATGGTGTTGGTATTCGAAATAATAAGCTCTACTTTGTAATATCGAAAAATAGCGTGAGTTTCTATAGATTTGCTCAGTTCTTTCAAAGAAATCTTAAGGTAGAGCAGGCTTTATATCTTGATGGTTCTATTTCTAGTTTATATATTCAAAAAAACAAGCGTAATGATCAATTATTTGAAATGGGGCCAATAGTGGGTTCGGTTGATAAGACAGATTGCCAAATAAAGTGAAATATAAAAAAGCCAGTACAAGACTGGCTTTTTTATTAGTGAATAGATGGTTTTTGAGTGAGTTCATTTAACTCTTTTCGGCTATAACCACGGGAAATAAGAACTTTTTTTATTCCCTTAATGACATCTTCATCTGTTGCTAGTGCAAGAGCACTTAGAAGTTGTTCATTTGTTTTACATGAGCAGTCATTTTCAACACAAGCAGTTTGGTTTTTATGCTCGTTATGCTGTTGATCTGCTAAGAACAGCTTTTGCCAAAAACTCATAGAGCCTTCATATACAACCTAACATAGCTCGAAATATAGCCAATTTAAAATAAAATACAAGTCTCTATAAGTGATAAATCCACCAATTGAACTCAAGAATTTTCGATAGGAATGCTCGAGTTAAACGAAATTATGACGAATAGATGACTTGATATTTTTTGAAAATTTAAATACTTAACTAATAAAGTGTTAAAAAATAAGGAGGTATAAAACCTCCTTATTTAAAATTTTACAATGAAAGATTTTGTTTAAATCTTCTCAAGTAAAACACCAGACTCTACATGATGCGTATAAGGGAACTGATCAAATAAGGCAAATTTAGTCACTCGATGAGTTTGACTGAGAGTTTTTAAATTTTCATATAACGTGTCAGGGTTACATGAAATGTAGATAATACGTTCAAAACCCTGTAATAATTTCAAAGTTTCAACATCAATTCCTGCACGAGGTGGATCTACAAATACCGTGTCAAAGTCATAACTCTGAATATCAATATTTGCTTCTTGCAGACGACGGAATTCACGTTCACCTTGATAAGCTTGAGTAAACTCTTCAGCCGAGAGACGGGCTACTTGAATATTATCAATCTGGTTTTGTTCAATGTTCCATTGAGCTGCATAAACAGATGATTTTGCAAGCTCAGTAGCAAGCACTCGTTCGAACTTTAAAGAGAGTGGAAGTGTAAAATTACCATTACCACAATAAAGTTCTAATAAGTGTTTTTTTGATCCTTCAGCTGCGTCACATGCCCATTGCAGCATTTTTTTGCAAACTTGTGCATTAGGCTGAGTAAAGCTGCTTTCGATTTGTTTATATTTAAATGAACGATTTAAAAGTTCGAATTCTTCAACGACGAAATCATCGCCAATAACAATTTTCTGGCCACGACTACGGCCCATAATTTTAATATCTAATTTATCGGCAAGCGCTTTAGCGGCTTGTTCCCATTCTTGATCCAGTTTACGGTGATAAATTAGGGTAACCAACATTTCTCCGCTAAGTGTTGCGAGGAAATCAGCTTCAAATAAACGATTAGAAAGCTTTGGTTCAGCTTTAAGTTCTTCCAAAAGTTTGGGCATTAAATCGTTGATGCTTTGATCTGCAATAGGAAATTCATCAATACGTACAACGGTTTTTTGCTTGTCGTCGTCATTACGCTCAAACATGGCATAGAACATATCATTTTCTGTATGCCAGATACGAAATTCAGCACGCATACGGAAGTGTTGTTCAGGTGATTCAAACACTTCTAATGTAGGTGGTGTAAATTCAGAAAATTGAGTAGTAATGCGGTCAATTTTAGCTTGAAGTTGTTGACGATAAGAAGAGGTCATAGAGAATGAAAATTTAGACAGAATCAAATAGTGAATGGTATCAAAAAAATTGAACTTACAGGAGCCAATTTTAACCAGATATTCATAAGAGAAAAGACGTACCTAAACTAGAGATGACTTAAAACGCGATTAATAAAATCTGATTTTATTGTTCTATATTGATCATGATCTAAATGGCTACACTGTAATTTTAATTGGTTATATTCGTTGACTAGAGTTGGAGAATCCATAAGCTTATTTCTAAATGTTAAGAAAAATGCGAATACTGAATCCGTTACTACAATTTGAAATGCCACATCATCGTTGTTAAGTGATTCGAGCATACAAAGCTCATGTGTCCTTAGCGTATTTTGTTTCTCTATAAAATTAAGTGTTTTTAACTGCGCTATTGCGAATTCAAAATGTTCAGGTTTAACTTCAATGTAAATATCTAGATCACCTTTTGAAATTACATTCGGTATTGCAGATGAACCAATGTGCTCAATTTTGGCAAAGGGTAGAAGTGTGGAAATATCTTTTTGATATGAATTAAAAAGTTGAGCGCATCTTTGTTGATATTTTTCTGGTTCTAAAAAGACCATTATTAAAAACTCGATTTGATAAAGTTTATATATTTAATAATAGATTACTTGATTAAATAAAAAAGCCCAAATACTGAGATTTGGGCTTTTTAGAAAGTTAGGTATTAATCAGTCATTGTCATTAAGCTTGCGTTACCACCAGCCGCAGCTGTATTCACACTAATTGCACGTTCAATCACTAAACGCTCAAGTGGAATAGTTTCATTCGGCTCAATATGGGTAATACCAACAATTGCACCAGAACGAGTAGCAATTTCTTGCTGTAATGAGAAGATCTCTTCGCGATTACCATGATGTAAAACTGCATCAAAATCATCTGATGAGATGTTTTTAACTGTAGTAATTGCAGCAAGCACATCTTTTGGCAATGTTTGTTTGTATTTTGCCAACAATGGACTATTTGGCATTACGGCCGCTTGGCTACCCACTGCAAAAATTGCGAGCAATTGATGCAACTGATTTTGTTCTGTATCAGCGATTGAAAGAACACGATGACGCGGCAAAATAATATATTGGTTACTTTCCCCAGTAGGGCCTTGTAACTCATAGAATTTACCAACACCAAATGGTTCGATATCACGATTAGCTTGCGGTAAATGCTGTTTCGCCCAATTTTGTAAGCGCTGATAAACCTCACGGTTAAAACCTTCAAAAGCAGTTTGCTCAGTCTTCATGGCAAATGGTGTTGCCAATACTTTGTTTGAACAATGTTGCATTAAGCGATACATGTAAAGCGGACCGCCAGCTTTTGGACCGGTACCAGATAAACCTTCACCACCGAATGGTTGAACACCAACAACAGCACCAACAATATTACGGTTGATATAAAGGTTACCCACTTCAGCATGTTGAATGACTGTTTGGATGGTTTCATCAATACGGGTATGTAGACCCATTGTTAAACCATAGCCTTTGGCATTAATGCGTGAAATGAGTTGTTCAAGCTCACCATACTTATAGGTAATGATGTGTAAAACTGGACCAAAAACTTCGCGTTGTAAGTCATCAAGATTAGGAAGTTCAATTGCTGTTGGTACAACAAAAGTCCCTTTATCTAATTCATTCTGGCTTGTTGTACCGAACATCAACTGATGTACCGGATAGCCTTTAGACTTCATTTTTTGGATGTGCTGGTCAATCGTTTGTTTTGCTTCGTCATCAATAACAGGACCAATGTCAGTTTTTAAAATTGCAGGGTTACCTACGATCAACTGCTGCATTGCACCTTTAAGCATTTTAATCACGGTTGCAGCACTGTCTTCTTGTACACATAAAATACGTAAAGCAGAGCAACGTTGACCCGCGCTATCAAAAGCAGAACTTACAACATCGAGTACGACTTGTTCAGTTAATGCTGATGAGTCCACAATCATTGCATTTTGACCGCCAGTCTCTGCAATGAGAGGAATCGATTGACCATTTTCAGATAAACGTTTCGCAACGGTCTTCTGCAAAATTTTTGCAACTTCAGTCGAACCAGTAAACATGATGCCATCGATACGGCTATCTTGGCTAAGCTGAGCACCGACTGTTTCACCACGGCCAGGAAGTAGCTGTACAGCACCATGTGGAATACCAGCTTCCCATAAAATCTGAATTGCTTGAGCTGCGATTAATGGTGTTTGTTCAGCAGGTTTAGCAATAACACAGTTACCACTCACTAATGCTGCAGCAATTTGACCAGAGAAAATTGCAAGCGGGAAGTTCCATGGGCTAATACAAAGTACCGTACCTAGAGGCTGAATAGCTGTATTTGCTGGTAGGTTTTCAACTTGAGTTGCGTAGTAACGTAAGAAGTCTACAGCTTCGCGAACTTCTGCAATCGCATTGGCATAAGTTTTACCGCTTTCACGGCAGAGTAAAACCATCAACTCTTGAATGCGGCTTTCCATGAGGTCAGCTGCACATTTTAGGTATTGAGCACGTTGTTCTTTAGGAGTCTTTGACCATTCTGATTGAGCTTGTTCAGCTGAGTTAAGCGCAATTTCAACATGCTTAAGATCAGCTTCTTGTACATAACCAACAATTTCATCATTTTGTGCTGGGTTTGTAATTGCAACAGAATGACTTTGCTCTAATGAATCGTTATTTGCCAATAATGGATGGCTTTGCCAAACACGATTACGTAGTTCTTGAGCTGTGCTGTCTAGAGCTGCAAGTGGAGCATCATTTGTTAAGTCATAACCTTTAGAGTTTTTACGAAGTGTTCCGTACATATCTAAAGGTAGAGGAATTGATGGATGTTTTAAACCAATCGAACCTTCAAGCTTAGCTGCATGACGAATATCGTAAATTGGAGACTGAATCAGATCGTCAACTTTAAGCGTTTTATCGGCAATACGGTTAACGAATGAAGTATTTGCGCCATTTTCAAGTAAACGACGAACTAAATAAGCCAACAAAGTTTCATGGTTACCAACAGGAGCATAAATACGGCATGGCACGCCTAATTTATTTTGTTCACGTGGGCCCACAACTTGTTCATAAAGCGGTTCACCCATGCCATGTAAACATTGGAACTCATATTGACCAGCATAATATTTGCTTGGATCAGCTAAATGATAGATTGTTGCCAATGTTTGAGCATTGTGAGTTGCAAATTGCGGATAGATAAATTCTGGCGCAGCAAGTAATTTTTTAGCACAAGCGATATAAGATAAATCTGTATGTACTTTACGAGTGAAGACAGGGTAGTCATCCATACCTTCGATTTGCGCTTTCTTAATTTCGCTATCCCAATACGCACCTTTTACAAGACGAATCATAAGGCGCTTTTGGCTGCGTTTAGCAAGGTCAATAATATAATCAACCACGAAGAAACAGCGTTTTTGGTAAGCTTGAATAACGAAGCCAATACCTTTCCAGTTTGCAAGTTCTGGCTCGAAGCAAAGACGTTCAAGTAACTCAAGAGAAATTTCTAAACGTTCTGATTCTTCAGCATCGATATTTAAGCCAATATTGTACTTTTTAGCCAAACGAGCGAGTTCAAATACTTTGCCGTAAAGTTCTTGATGAACACGTTCAATTTGCGCACGTTGATAGCGCGGATGTAAAGCAGAAAGCTTAATTGAAATACCTGGGCCATCATAAACGCCTTTACCATTCGATGCTTTGCCGATTGCATGAATAGCTTGCGTATAGTCATTAAAGTAACGTTCAGCATCATGTTCAGTTAAGGCTGCTTCACCCAACATATCGTAAGAATAGCGGAAACCTTTGTCTTCAAGCACTTTTGCATGATCTACAGCTTCTTCAATGGTTTCACCAGTCACAAACTGTTCACCCATCATACGCATTGCAACGTCAACGGCTTTACGAATAATGCCACGTCCACTGCGTGCTAAAAGACCAGTAAGTACACTTGAAAGACTAGTTTGCTTTGGAGTTTCCATAAGCTTACCAGTTAACATGAGACCCCATGCGGCAGCATTTACAAACATTAAGCTGCTTTGGCCAACGTGTTCTTTCCAGTTACCTTGATTGATTTTATCTCGAATAAGCAAATCACGTGTTGCTGAGTCTGGAATACGAAGCAAAGCTTCGGCAAGACACATGAGCGCCACGCCTTCTTGTGAAGAAAGAGAGAATTCTTGTAATAACCCTTGAACAATACCTGCTTTACCCGAGGAGGTCTTACGTTCACGTAAATTATTGGCAAGATTAAAAGCAAGGTCATAAATTTTATGATCTAAATCATCAGATACCGCGGCAGCTTGTAACAGCTCTTCTACAGCTCCTGGTTCAGCACGTCGCCAAGCTGTATTAATGCGTTGTTCAAACTCACTTTTATCGTTAAATTCGGTGATATAGCCTTGGTGAGATTTATCCATTTGATGAAAAGTATCCATTGTGTTCATATCTGTTTCCGCCAACCAGCTCTCGTAAACTCATCTTGAGTAGAGAGGTTTAGATAATTTATCATTACAGAAGAAACGCCGAATAACTCACTATATTTATCCCATTTTTTAGAGGAAAATTCAGATGAATGGCCCATTATTAAGCCTTGATCGCACTGATTTAAAAATTTTGGATATTCTTCAAACAGATGGACGAATTTCTAATAGTAAATTGGCTGAACTTGTTAACTTGTCGCCAACTGCTGTTATGGCGCGAGTGCAGAAGTTAACGAAAGATGACTTCATCTTGGGTTATGAAGCTAAATTGAATCCAATCAAGTTAAATGCAAACTTTTTGGTGTTCGTAGAGGTGTTATTAGACAAGACAACACCTAACGTTTTAGATGAGTTTATTGATGCTGTCGTTCACTATCCAGAAATCGTTGAATGCCATATGGTGAGTGGTGGGTTCGATTTTTTAATTAAATTGCGAAGTGGCAGCATGGAAGAGTTTAGACGCATTGCAGGGCAGGTGTTGTGGCAATTACCAGGTGTAAAAGAGACCCGTAGTTATCCTGTCATGCAAGTTGTAAAAGATACTTCAAAAATTAAAATTAAAACCAAAAATAAATAAAGGGGCCGAAGCCCCTGTTATTTATTTCAATGACTTATACGCTTTCTTTATAGAGTTCATCTGCTTTTTCAAAGCGACCAGTTACTGTCGTATTTGGCGCTTTAGTTAAAAGACTCACTACAATGATACTGATAAATGCAAGGATAAAGCCTGGAATAATTTCATAAACACCAGTGTCTGCGAAAAGGTTTTTCCAGCCAATAACTACAACGGCACCAACGATCATACCCGCTAAAGCACCTTGTAAATTCATACGTTTCCAGAACAATGACAAGATAATAAGTGGACCAAATGCAGCACCGAAACCAGCCCATGCATAAGCAACAAGACCAAGAACTTTACTGTCCGGGTTACCAGCAAGAATAATCGCAAGAACAGCAATCGCAAGAACCATGAAACGGCCAACCCACACAAGCTCTTTCTGAGATGCATTTTTACGAATGAAACCTTTGTACAAATCTTCTGTTAATGCGCTCGAACATACCAAAAGTTGGCAACTCAAGGTACTCATTACAGCAGCCAAAATTGCCGCTAGGATGATACCTACAATCCATGGATTGAATAAGATTTTAGTCAATTCCATAAATACAGTTTCAGGGTTTTTGCTTACAACCGCTGCTAATTCAGGATGTTGCTCGAAGTAAGCAATACCAAAGAAACCTGCACCTACAGCACCGATTAAGCATAAGATCATCCAAGTCATACCAATACGACGCGCAGCAGGAATTGATTTTACAGAGTCGGCAGCCATGAAACGCACAAGAATATGTGGTTGACCAAAGTAACCCAAACCCCATGCCATGGAAGATAAAACGGCCACTACACTTAAATCTGAAATAATATTAAATGCATGTGGACGAGCAGTTTCAATGAGTGTCACAAATTGTGTTGTATCGCCAATTGCAAGATAAGTTACGATTGGTGTTAATAACAAAGCAAAAATCATTAGGCCAGCTTGGAATGTATCTGTCCAGCTAATCGCTAAGAATCCACCGATACAAACATAACTGATGGTTGCAATTGCGCTGAGCCAAATAGCAGTGGTGTATGACATCCCGAATAAATTTTCAAATAAACGGGCGCCTGCTACCATGCCTGAAGCACAATAAATTGCGAAGAAAACCAAGATGATAACGGCAGAGAAAATACGAAGTACTTTTTTCTGATCGTCAAAACGGCTTGTAAAATAATCTGGCAACGTGAGTGCATTATTTTGGACTTCAGTATGAACGCGTAATCGACCAGCAACCAGTAGCCAGTTAAGCCAAGCACCGATAATAAGACCAATTGCAATCCACGCTTCAGATAAACCAGAAAGATAAATCGCGCCTGGTAAGCCCATGAGTAGCCAACCACTCATGTCTGATGCGCCTGCGGATAATGCAGTAACGAAACTGCCTAAACTACGACCACCGAGAATATAATCGGAGAAGTCGCTTGTAGCACGGTAGGCAAATAAGCCAATAAGTACCATTGCTACGATGTACACCATAAACATGATGAGGGTGGGATCAAAATAACTCATGATGGATGTGTGTCCTTATATCCATAATCCGTGATTGTAACCTAATCCAGGTCGCTGTTTTCTTGTACGGCATTCAAGAGGTTGAGATTCAACCACAAAAGATTTTTTTCGCTCTGTTATTTTTATATTGTACTTTTGTATCATTGTGTAACTTGAATTGATTGGATTTTTTAAGTGGAAAAT
>NZ_JABVBF010000097.1 GCF_013344765.1 Acinetobacter lactucae | reverse complement strand
TACTTATGTTTTGATTAGGTAATTGCGATGAATATACCCATTTTCCACACTTTGTAAAAGACAAAATATTTCGTCAAATGTAGATATAACAGACATGTATATTACGTAGTGCCTAATAAAATCTTATCTATATGATAGTATTTATTTAAATAATAATTTGAGTTAGCAATGAGTTTAGATCAGGCAAATTTACTTAAAGCTTGGCAACGTTTCATAGAGATTACAGGTTGTGAAAAGTCCAAAATTCCTGTGATCGGTGTTAATAACTGCCAAAATATTATTTTTAAGGGCTCTGATTTAATTGAGAATGTTGACAGCCATGGTGTATTTATTGAATTGCATCCAATGCAAATTGCACATCTCAAAGAAAAATATGTAACTTTTGATGAAGATCTAAATGCAGAGGTCATTCGAGACCAACTTTCTTTTGCATTTCCTTTGCTTACGATGCACAAGAACCGCGAGACATTTTATCTTCCCTTATTCATCGTAGAACTTCCTTCGGATTTTTTGGTGAGAGATGGATTCACTGGGTTTGATATATCTTCAAATCTACCCGATAGCATTAAGGTGAATATCTCTGTACTGCTGAATTATTTTGATGTTGATATAGATCAAATTGATGAAACTCGTAATTTCATTGATATGATTAATTTGCTATGCGATACCAAACACTCAGACTTTAAATCAGTATATGAAGGTTTCTTAAGTTGGGCAAATGAGCGCCTGCAAATGAAGAACAATAACTTCAATCAAATCTTTTTGGCTCCAAATATAAGTGGACTAATCTTTTCAGTTATTAATGATGATTTGAGCAGTAACCGCGATCTCGAGGACTTTAAATATTTATTATCAGAAATAGAAAAAACTGATCAAAGTAGCGAAAACTATGTGTCAAAAAATTATCCCTTACTAAATATCTATTTAAGTAAAACTAACAAGAACCAATCGATTATCAAAAGCTGTCCAGTGCATGAGACCAAAATTTATGGCCTATTTGAGCATGAATACTCATTAGGACGTGGACAGTTTCAATCAATACAAGCAGCCAATATAAAACCTGAATTACCATTGATTGCAGTTCAAGGTGCTCCTGGTACTGGTAAAACCACTCTATTCAAATCCTTAATTGCTCAGCAAATTACTGCTCGTGCACTTTCAATTATTAGTGGTGAAGATAAAAATCATAATATGTTGGTATGCTCTACAGCGATTAAAGCTGTAGATAACGTCATTGCCGATCTAAGAGCAGATGAATTCACAAAAGAATTAAGTTGGCTTTGGTTTCATGGCGGTTCAAAGCAAAAAATAGAAAATGAAGTCAAAAACCGATTAGAGCCCTATATTTCGCATCTTGAAGCGAATGAGTTTGATCAAAATAAATATGATTCTCTTAAAGCGAAAATTATTGCCGGTAGCATCGAAATTAATAAGATTGCCAACCAATTTCAAAAAGATTATCAGTTGCTCCAAGAAAAAAAAGCATCTGTTCCATTCATTAATCCTAATAGCGACTTAGATCCCACAGCACTTCGTGAGGACTTGAGTAAATATCAGATGGAGCTTGGTGAAAAGTTAGATACTGAATTAAAAGATAAAGGATATTCAGATGCAATACTTGAACAGCGCCAAAATCAACTTAGTTTTGAAAATAAAAAATTGTCTGAACAAATTGATGAAATCAATGTTGCTATGGAGTGTGTAAAAAACTTATTGGCATATTGGCCAAAAAAATTCTCACCTTCACAATTCGCAGATTGGATGCTGAATAAAAAAGTACGTGGTAAGTTCACATTATCTTTTGGTGACTTCTTCAAACTTCAATTTTTAAAACTGGTTACAATGTTTTCTCCAGCTAGAATTAATCTTTTAGCCTCTTGTGAAGTATTGAGTCGATATGATGAGTTAAGTGAATTTGAAAGAAAACTCAACCATGGAACTGAGCAACTTAAAATATTGAATATACTTCACCAGACATCAATCAATTTTAATGCTTTTATAAACGCTCATAAGCAATTTAATGAAAGCTTTAAAGGATGTCAGGACTTATCAGATGCATTACGTTTAAAGGCGGTTGAGTTAAATCGCAAGATGTTTGAGGATTCTGTACAATTCCTTTACCAAGAGCAATTGAAGCGTAAACCTGAACTCATTGAGGCATTATCTCATTGGTCAGCCATGTTACTTGGTGGAAATACCCCTACTCCTAATTTTGGTAAATTCATCAAGCAAAGTAAAAATTTTTATAATCTCACTTCATTGGCGTACCCAGTTGTTGCGTCTACATTAGCTTCAGCACACAAAATGTCTGGTTATAAGAAACTTGATCATCTTAAAGGCATAAAACCTTGGAACTTGGTATTAGTCGATGAGGCTGGGATGGTTTCAGTAGAAAATCTAGTTCCAGTATTGTCACGTAGTAATACAGCGATGATCGTTGGTGACCCCTTACAACTAGAGCCAATCCGCACAATCTCAAAACCATCTATTCAAAAAATCTACAATGAGTATTTCCTTAATCATGACGAGGAATACAAAATGCTTGGTCCCGGTCAGGTTACAGCATATCACCGAGCAGCTGGAACCTTAACTGGTGAAATCAGCGATATAGGTGATGGGATCATTTTAGATGAGCATAGACGATGTCAAGCTCCGATCGCGAAATTGTTTATTGATATTGCTGAATATAAAGATCTCAGTGTCACTACTTTCAAGCCTAAGGAATCAATCGAAAAAGCCTTCAATGCATTTGGTGGGCATCATTTGATGTTCTACCATGTCGATGGTTCAAGGTCGATTGGAAAGACAAACCTAGATGAAGTTCGTGCCATTGGTGAATTATTAAATCAACTAGAAAAGGCTGGTTACAACCTGAAGGCTGATGTCGGTATTATTACACCGTATGCGGATCAAAAACGCTTGTTGTTGAATGCTTATGGTAAACGCCTTGGATGTGAATTTGAAACTCGTATTGGCACAGTTCATCAATTCCAAGGTACTGGCTTTGACGTGATTATTTATAGTCCAGTGATCTTTGATGAGTTAGACAGCCCATCTTTCCAAAACACACGACCGAACATGCTTAACGTAGCCGTATCTCGTGCAAAACAGCAGTTTATTGTAATTGGTAACTATCACAAGCTTAAGCAAACAAATGGTCCATTAAAAATGGTAGCTGAACGCACGTCTTCAGATTTCTATTTAGAGCTTGGTAGCCAGAGTCCAAGTTACCATGATTTTTCAATAAGCTTTGCTGTAGAAAAGCACATCTATGATGCTCAACATATCAAAGCATTTGAGTACTACCTTGAGAAAGCCGAGAAATCTGTTGTGATTATAGTTCCATGGATTCGTAAGCCACACTACGTACAAGTCCAAAAACAGTTGGATCTAATCAAAGCAGCTAAAGAACGTGGCATCAATGTGAGGATTTATTATGGTTACAGCAACTTAGAAATCAATCAAAAAGATGACAATGATCAACAGTTGGTTCAAAAGTACATCAAAGCACTTGGCCCAGATAATATTATCCGTATTCCACAAGGCACTCATGAGAAGGTACTACTGGTAGATGATCGATTATTAGTGATTGGCAGTTGGAATTGGCTTTCTAACGCATACTACAAATGGTATGAAACTCAGAATACTGCGCAGACTAATTTAGCGATACGACGTGAGACTAGTATTATAATCATGAATAGAAAGCTCATTACAGACTATAAGGCACATAACAATATAACCTAAAAAGGAGTAAAAACTTATTTCATATGCATGATTGTCGCATTCTTTAAATAGAGCACCTATTATTATTAAATAAGTGCTTTTCCATATTTATAAAAAACTCATACTTAATAATCACCTTCTCTCACAGAAGATGGATGTCTATTTAAAGCCATCACTTCAATTTTCATGTAAGGGTAAAGTGGTAAGCCTTGTAATAAATTATGTAGCTCTTCATTACTTTCAACATCAAAAATACTAATGTTTGCGTATTGCCCTGTTATTCTCCATAAATGGCGACATTTACCTTGTCTTTGGATTTCTTGAGAATAAGCACGTTCTCTTGCTTTAATATCTTCAATTTCCTGCTCAGTTAAATGGCTAGGTAAAATCACATCTTTTCGTACGTAAAATAGCATTAGTTCTTTCCTTTTAAATAACACGTTCAATAATCAAAGCAATTCCTTGACCTACCCCAATACACATCGAACATAAGGCATAACGGCCGCCTGTTTGTTCAAGCTGGTTTAAGGCAGTGGTTACGAGGCGTGCCCCTGACGCACCAAGTGGATGGCCCAATGCAATTGCACCACCGTTTGGATTTACCTTGTTGCTATCGTCTGGCAAGCCTAAATCACGAGTCACTGCCAAAGCTTGTGCAGCAAACGCTTCATTGAGCTCAATTACATCCATTTGCTCTAAAGTCAGGTTGGCTTGTTTAAGTAATTTTTTAATGGCGGGTGCCGGAGCAAAACCCATAATACGTGGTTCTACACCCACTGCTGTTGAAGCAATGATCTTGGCACGTGGTTTGAGGTTATAAGCTTGAACTGCCTCATCAGAAGCAATCAGTAGAGCTGCTGCCCCATCATTAATACCTGAAGCATTGCCTGCAGTGACTGTACCATCTGCTTTTACAACTGGTTTAAGTTTGCTTAAGCCTTCAAGTGTGGTTGATGCACGTGGATGTTCATCAGTATCAATCACAACAGCATCGCCCTTACGCTGAGGAATTTCAACTGCCACGATTTCTTTAGAAAAAAAGCCTTTGGCTTGCGCGCTTGCGGTGCGTTGTTGGCTCACCAAGGCAAACTGGTCCTGATCTGCACGATTAACGTTAAACTGTTCAGCTACGTTTTCGGCAGTCTGGGGCATGGTGTCTACACCATACAATTCTTTAAGTTTAGGGTTAATGAAACGCCAACCCATGGTGGTGTCTTCAATCTTTTGGCTACGGCCAAAAGCACTGTCAGACTTACCCATCACATAAGGTGCACGACTCATACTTTCGACACCACCTGCAATCACCAAGTTTGCTTCACCTGCTTTAATGGCACGGGCAGCAATGGCAATGGCATCGAGTGAAGAACCACACAAACGGTTAATGGTGGTTGCTGGTACTTGATACGGTAAACCCGCAAGCAGTGCTGACATACGGCCGACATTACGGTTATCTTCACCGGCTTGGTTGGCACAGCCATAGATCACATCATCGACCTGTTCCCAATCTACATTTGGGTTACGTTGGATTAAAGCTTTAATTGGCACAGCGCCAAGGTCATCAGCACGGACAGGAGCAAGACCACCGGCATAACGACCGAATGGAGTACGGATGGCATCGATGATATAAGCGTTTTTTAATGTCATTTCCCTACTTCCTTACCCTTGAGTCGCATCAGTCAAAGTTGCACCAGTTAAAGCCTGTAACTCATCAAAACTAAGACCGTCTACTTTCTCGATCACCTTTAAACCATCTTTAGTCACATCAATCACGCACAGGTCAGTGTAAATACGATCAACACAGTGTTTACCCGTAACCGGATAAGTCAGCTCAGCAACAATCTTCGGTTCACCTTGCTTGGTCACATGGTCTGTAGTGATAAATACCTTTTTAGCACCTACTGCTAAATCCATCGCACCACCTACCGCAGGAATCGCATCCGGTGCACCTGTGTGCCAGTTCGCCAAGTCACCATTCGCAGCAACCTGAAAGGCGCCAAGCACCGCAATATCAAGGTGACCACCACGCATCATGGCAAATGAATCGCCATGGTGGAAAAAGCTGCCACCTTCAAGCATGGTCACAAATTCTTTACCCGCATTAATCAGTTCTGGGTCTTCTTCACCTGCCGCTGGCGGTGGGCCAAAAGCTAACAGGCCATTTTCAGAATGAAGGAAAATATCTTTGTCATTAGGTAGGTAGCTTGCAATCTTGGTTGGTAGGCCAATACCTAAATTTACATAGGCACCATCTGGAATATCTTGTGCCACACGTTTTGCAATCTGGTCACGGCTGAGTTTCTGGTAGCTCATGTTATTTCTCCTTATTGCTTACTGTGCGGGCTGTACTTGAATAACGTGCTGTACAAAGATACCTGGTGTGATGATGTGCTCTGGATCTAGGCCACCTAGCTCAACCACCTCAGAAACCTGAACAATGGTCACATCAGCAGCCATGGCCATAATCGGGCCAAAGTTACGGGCAGATTTACGGTAAACCAGATTGCCCCAGCGATCGCCTTTGTAAGCTTTAATCAGAGCAAAGTCAGCCTTAATTGGGTATTCGAGTACGTAATCTTTACCATCGATCTGGCGGGTTTCTTTGCCTTCAGCTAAAAGTGTTCCGAAGCCAGTTGGGGTAAACACAGCACCAAGTCCCATACCTGCTGCTTGAATACGACAAGCCAGATTACCTTGCGGAACGACTTCAAGCTCAACCTTTCCGGCACGGTACAGTTCATCAAATACATAAGAGTCTGACTGACGTGGGAAAGAGCAAATCACTTTTTTAACTGAACCAGCCTTAAGCAGTTTCGCCAGACCATAATCGCCATTACCGGCATTGTTGCTCACAATGGTCAGGTCTTTAACGCCAAGTTCAATAAGACCGTCAATGAGTTCAGCGGGTTGTCCTGCGGTACCAAAACCACCAATCAGAATGGTTGCACCATCTTTAATCTGCGATAGAACCTCGCTTAGTGAGGACTTACTTTTGTCAATCATATGGAAAAGTCTCTTAAAGCCGTAATGCACAAAATCGATTAGAAACGAACGTTCCTGAACGTTCGTTTCTTTAAGGAACAACTATGATTTTTTCGCGAATTGTTGTTTAGCAAATTTACCAATTGCATCCGCTAAAGCTTTCGGTTGCTCTGGAACTAAGGCATGACCTGCATTTTTAATTTCGACTATCGTCACTCGATCACCTAAAGCACCTTTTAAAACACCTCTTAAAGGTTTAGGCGCAACTGTGTCGTATTCTGGTTGAATATCTAAAATTGGTGCTTTGCCAGCAGCAAAATAGTCATCTACAGGAGTGTTATTACGGGCATAACCTTGTGCATCGTGTGCTTCGTGGTGCCAACCAGTTAGCCATACGCGCGGATCATTCATTGGTGCAAAGAATGCACGTTTTAAATATTCAATACGCTTAGCTTCTGGAAGCTCTTCATTTCCAGCATTATCAATCGCCTCACGAATTTCAGGACCAATTGGTTTACCTTTATATCCCTCTGGCACTTTACCTGCGGAAGCGCCAGCTAACACCACCCCTTTAACCAAATCTGGACGTTGCGTTGCGACCATACGGGTTGGGAAATTGCCCCATGCATGACCGACTACAATTGCAGGTCCAGCTTTAAAATGTTCGATCACTGCTGCAACGTCATTTCCATAGTCTTGAATATGCAATTTTTCCATTGGACCGCGGCTTAAACCAATTCCACGAACTTCCGGTCGAATCACTCTAAAGCCTTGTTTGACTAAATCTTGTGCAACTACGTCATAGTCACGTACAGAACGCCCGAGTGACGACATAATCACAATGGTTGGCCCCTTACCTTGTACATAAGCTTGAATAGAGACATCACCATACTTCACCATCTCATAAGGCACATTGCTTACCTTAGAGGCAGCTGCCGTATGCGTTGCTGGTGAAATGTTTGTTTGTTTTGCTTCCGTAACCGTTGCTGTGGCTAATAATATTGCTGTAGATAAAATAGCTAAGGTTTTGTTCATCTTAATCAACTCCATGTTTTAGATGATTGTGGTTTAAAAATTAAATAAGCAGATTTAAGTCAACTAATTGGCTGAATATACTTGTTTGGAAAATTTGGCTATCGCATTTGCCATCGCTTCTGGTTGTTCTGGTACCATCGCATGACCTGCGTTTTTGATAACCTGTTCAACAACTCGTTCAGGCAAATACTCTTTCATTACATTTTTGACGACAACGGCATCGTACTCTCCTTGTAAATCAAGGATTGGAACCGTTTTCCCACCCGAAAAATAATCATCAATTGGCGTTACAATTCGTGCATGAGCTTCAGCAGCATGGTTTTTTTCATACCAACCGTTTAACCACACATGTGGATCATTCATAGGTGCGAAGAAAGCTTGTTTTAGATATGTGATACGTTGTTCTTGAGAAAGCTTATAATTGCCTGCGTTATCAATTGCATCTCGTAAACGCCCATACGGTTTTTCAGTTGAATCTTTAGGTAACTTACCTGCTGAAGCAGCGGCCATGACAATACCGCGAACCAGATCTGGTCGATCAGCAGCAAGCATACGTGCAGGCTGACTTCCCCATGCATGTCCAACGACTACCACTGGTCCAGTTTTTTCAGCATCTAAAACTAAAGTAACGTCAGCAGCAAAATCATGGAGAGTTAAATTCTCTAAAGGTCCTGTACTGCCATTGATACCTCTAGGTTCAGGACGTATTACTTTAAAGCCTGATTTTGCAAGATAATCTGCAACAACATCAAAATCTCTAGCGCCACGACTTAATGAAGGAAGTAATACAATTACAGGGCCCTTCCCTTGTACATAGAACTCAATTGACACATCACCTTGTTGGATCTGCTTTTTATGAACAGAGAAATTTGAAATTAAATTTGCTTGATCCATATTAGATTCAACCCTATCAAGACTTGAGCACCCCATCAGGCTCAATGATGTCGATAAAATTGCAGTTAAGTATTTCTTCATGGTGATTCCTCACTTGCCAATTGGTTCTAAACCACTGTTGGTCAAAATACTTGCTGCTTGTTTAGATTTTAAAAATTGTACAAATTGAGCTGCGATTTCAGGATGTTCAGCTTTTTTAGAAATCACTGATGAAAACTTACTAACGTATTGCAAACTTTCAGGTAAAGGTGCAACAAAGGTAATCCCTTTAGTATGCTTAAGCTCACTAATCTGTTGCATTCCGACATCAGCCTGATGTTCTGCTAACACTTCTCCGACCAGCTTTTTACCCGGAACCTCAAGCCCCTTTGTTTGCATTTCTTGTTCAATATTCAATTTTTCAAATAGTGTTGAACGAATATAGACACCACTTGAACCTTGAGAGTAGGCAACTTTTTGGGCTGACAATAAGGCTGCCTTTAAGTCTGCTTCATTTTTTAATGGTGGTACTTTAGTACCTTTACTCACAGCCAAACCAATTTTTGAATTTGCCAATTCAGTACGACTCGATAAGTCAAAATTTTGACTTAATTCATTAGATTTAAGTGCATCATCCAAAATAATAGCCAAGTCCATTTTTTCATTGTTTTTAATTCGCATTGGTAATGATTCAGGAGACTTTCCGGCAGATGGCCCCCATTCGATATGAACCGTATTTCCAGTTAATTTTTCATACATCGGAATAAGGGTATCCATAGCACCATGGAAAGAACCAGATGCAATAACATTTAATTGCGCTGCATGTGCTGGCACGACCATAGCAATTGATAAGCCCATTCCTGAAACTAATTTTTTTAAACTCATTTTTACTTCCTTTTAAGTGAAGAAGTATTCAGTCAATGAATACTTCATTGTTTTTAAAACATTAATTTTCTATGAGATATAAATTTCGTGGATTATCGACAAATACGGCTTGTATTAATTCAGGCGTATTGAGTGCTTTTAATGCAAACTTTAAAAGCTCATCATCATTAGGAATTTCACCTTTCACATTTGGATGAGGCCAATCTGTTCCCCAAACCACTCGATTTGGTGCAAGTTTGATTAACTTCTGAACCCAATTCAGTGAAGCATCCCAAGTGTTGGCAGGCTGTCCATTCATTGCACGATCAATTCCGGAAATTTTTAGCCAACGCTTCGGATTCATCATGACTTGGCGCAACTTGTTAAAAGTATTTGCTGCATCTTGTGAGTCAAGCAAATTAGGTCGTGCCATATGATCAATCACAATATCGACATCTATGTCATGCCAAGCTTCAATCGCAGGTAAAATATCTTCAATTTTGCCGTGTATCTGAATATGTAATCCGAGCTTTGCAACTCGCTCAACCAAGCTACGTAATGCTTGCGGATCACGGCTTCCCGGCAAATGCCCCATCATGTTAAAGCGAATACCACAAATACCGCCTTGCTTTAATTCAACAAGTTGCTCATCTGTAATATCGTGATCTACTAAAGCAACACCTCGATAATTAAAGTTACTTTGTTCAATCGCATCTAAGATGATGGCGTTATCTGAACCATAGGCGACGGCTTGAACAAAAACACCGTGTTCAATTCCTAAACTTTTGTGTAATTCAAGCAACTGCTTAAATGTTGCTGGTTCAGGATGATATGCAGCATCTTCAGGTAACGGAAAGCGATCAAAAGGCCCATATATATGAAAATGGCAATCCCATGAACCTTTTGGCAAATTAAATGACATAGTACTTCCTAAACAAATCTTATTAGGTTCAACAAATATTCCATGTACCTCACATATTTGGAGTTACTCAGAATTCACCTTAATCACAACGTGCGGTCATTCCGCCATCGACCACAATTTCTGTTCCAGTAACAAAACGGGCTTCATCACTTGCTAGAAACAAAGCAGCAAAAGCTGTATCTCGACCATCTCCCATAAAGCCTGCGGGAATTCGTTTTAAACGACTTTCAAGCAATTGATCGACATCACCGCCAGTACGTTGTCCTGCTAAACGAACCTCAACCATCGGGGTATGTAATTGACCAGGCAAGACAGTGTTTACGCGTATTCCTTTAGGGGCATATTCAACAGCAGTCACTTTTGATAATTGAATAATCGCGGCTTTACTTGCGGCATAGGCAACTTGCGGAGCGCCTGTAAAACGGATTCCAGAAGTTGAAGCCGTATTTACAATCGAACCACCGCCCTGTTGCTCCATATATGGAATGGTGTGCTTACAAGTTAAAAAGACGCTTTTTAAGTTTAAGTCGAGTTGTTTGTTCCAAGCTTCTTCTGATAATGCGACAGCTCCACCAGCGGCAGAACCACCTACGTTATTCACTAAAATATCGACACGACCATATTTCTCTACACAGGCTTCAACCATGGTTTGAACTGACTCACTGTCAGTCACATCACATGCAAAAGGTGTCACTTCACCACCGAAGTTTTGAATACGATTTAAAGTCTCTTGCATTGCATCAATCGAACGATCTACAGCAAAAATTTTTGCCCCTGCTTTTGCAAAAAGTACTGCCGCTGCACGACCATTTCCCCAACCTGGACCAACACAACCGGCACCTGTAATGATTGCAACTTTATCTTTCAAACGTCCTTGAGGATTAATTTCATCAAACATATTAAATTCCTGCTTCTGGGGTTGGTAATTCAGGAGTTACACCTGCTGGGGGTGGAACCTCGAAAACATTAATCGTCATAGAAATCAGGGTGTAATAACCTGCTATCGCGACCAAATCAATTAAGGTATCTGTTCCAAGTAGTTGCTCTATTTCTATATAGATCTGTTCAGAAACCCTTTTAGTTTCATGAAGCTCATAAATGAACTGATAAATTAATTGTTCATCTTTATGAATAAATGCGGGTTGCTCACCTAAACGAATTGCTTCAATGATGTCTTTACTTAGGCCAGCCTCAATTGCGTAAGGTTTATGGGCAGCCCATTCATATTCAGCTAGCCAGTGTCTACCCATTAGTAAGATGGCTAATTCACTCAAACGCGGCTCTAAACAACTATCGTATCGGCAATATTGACCAAGACTTTGTGCCAAATTGGCTAACTTTGGATGATGCAACCAGATCGCTAAAGGACCTCGCACCCCTTTACGTGGACCGCTTGCAATTGCATCGAATACAACTTGTTGTTCAGCAGTTAAATGTTCTGGGTCTATCGCTTTTAAACGCATGTCTATTCTCGATATAAGAAGTTGAGATAATTAATGAGATTTATCTAAAACTTGACTTGATTGATTTGAATCAGAAGCTAATGGTGTCTCTACCAAAGAATCTTTCGCCCGTAGCAGACTACGTTTAGGTCTCTTACCTGTTTGTTTTTCAAAAGCATCAGCATCGAAAGCATTTTCCCAACGAGCAACCGCATAGACTGCAAGCGTGTTTCCAATAATGTTGGTAATTGCCATAATAGTTGCCATAATTCGGTCAACACCAAATAACAGTCCCAAACCACCTAATGGTAAAGTTTTTACAGACTGTAAAGTCGCTGCCAATTTAATAAAGGCGCCTCCAGCAACAGTAGTTCCACCTTTCGAGGTAAAGCTTAAAATTGCTAATAGAACCAGTTGATCGATTAAGCTCAAAGGCGTGTCAGTTGCTTGTGCAATAAAGCCCACCGCAATTGCCATATATAAAGCTGTGCCATCTAAGTTAAAGCTATAACCTGTAGGTAATACGAACCCGACAACAGCTTCATCACAACCAGTTTTCTTGAGTTTTTCAATCAGTTTAGGAAAGGCAACTTCACCAGATGCTGTACCGAATACTAAAAGTATTTCGTCACGAATCACTTTTAAAATGGTGAGGAAAGGTAGTCCAATAATCCATGTCACTGCACCAAGGGCAAATACGATAAAGAAGAAGCACGCTGCATAGAAAACACCAATTAATTTCATTAAATAAATAAGTGTTTCACCGCCGTAACTACCAATTGCAGCCGACATCGCACCAAAAGCACCGAGTGGAGCAAGCTTCATGATAAAGCCGAGCATCTTGAACAAGATGGTTTGTGCTTCATCAATTCCTTTAACAATGACAGAGTCTGGACCACAACATAAATTGATAGCCATACCCGCTAAAATTGAAACAACCAATACTTGTAAGACGTTTCCAGTCGCAAAAGCATCTACGATGGTATGGGGAATCATATTTAAGAAGAAATCAACCGCTGAAAGTGTGGCTGAGCCCTTTGCTGCATCAGGTTCGGCTAAGTCCGTTGCATGAAGCCCTGAACCGGGCTGTAACACATTGACAAACACAAAGCCTATCAGCATTGCTACAGTTGTTAGCACTTCAAAATAAATAAGTGACTTAACACCCAAACGGCCCAGTTTTTTCATATCTTTAATATGAGTTAAACCATGAACCAAGGTAAGAAAAATCAAAGGAGCTAAAAGCATTTTTAGTAAAGCAATAAATGCTTGACCTAATGGCTTCATTGCTTTTGCCCATTCAGGGGAGACTAAACCCAAAATAATGGCAGCAATAATTGCAATAATTACCTGCACATGTAGTTTTTTTAACATGTCGAATTCCTATATCGAAACTTTAAAATGCTTGTGCTTGAACACATCCCTGCATTTTTGGCAAACGAATCCCCTATAAACAACATTCATATGTGTTTAGATTTAAATATAACGGGGGGTTCAATTGTCTAGAGTGTTTAACTCATCGAAAAGCTAGATTTAAAAGATAATCTGTCATAGAAT
>NZ_JABVBF010000096.1 GCF_013344765.1 Acinetobacter lactucae | reverse complement strand
GACAAATACAGTTAAAAGAAAGAAACAAATGGCTGAGATGGTAAGCACCCAACTATGTGCATAGCTAAAAGCTTGCTGCGCAACTGCAATTAATTGTCCTCCCAAAGGGTTTTCAAGGTTAGCTGCTAATTGCATGGTTTCACCAATGGAGATACTCGCTTTTTCAATTAAGTTCGTCGGAAGCTCTGCTGGTAAAATAATTGAGCGACTATAAAACCAAGACAACATTAACCCGAAAATAGCCACGCCTAAACCAGCCCCAAGCTCATAAGCCATTCCTTCAATCGCACCTGCTGCACTTGCCTTTTGAGGTGGGACAGATGACATAATGGCAGCAGTTGAAGCCAGTAAGGCAATCTCAATACTAAAGCCTAAAAAGACCATACATGTCCATGCTAAAAAGTGGTCGGTTGAAAAGTTAAGCTGGGCAAGTCCCCATAGGCTAAATCCACTTATTAAAATACCAACAGTAGATACCAGTCTAAGTCCCCATTTATTCAAGCAAATTCCGGCTAATGGACCACCTAAACTAATCGCAATCATGAATGGAATAATAAACATAGCTGCCTGTAATGGAGAAAACCCATGGACAAACTGCAACTCTTGAGACAAAAGTAATTCAAAACCAACCAAAGCAATCATGGAAACAATGGCCATAACAATACTGGTAGAAATTACTGGATGTTTAAATAACTCCAAATCAATCATTGGCGTAGTACTTCTTTTTTGGCTTCGTATGAAGTGAATTAAAGTACTTATACCAATCACAAACATCACAACCGTGAGTACCGAAAAGTTGTACATCGCCGATTTGATTGAATAGATGAGACTTAAAATGGCTACAACCAAAATTAAAGCTTGCCCTAAGTTAATTGGCTGATCAGTTTTCTCTTGTTGTTTAGGAATGATCATCGTGATCATGACCAGAACCACTAAAATAATCGGAATGTTAATGAGGAACACGGCTCCCCAATGGAAATGTTCTAGTACAAAACCCCCAACTAATGGACCAAAAGCAGCGCCACCACCACCTACTGTAGACCAAAGACCAAGTGCAAAATTTCTCTGCTTTTGTTCGGTAAAAGCATTACGAATGCCTGATAAAGTGGCAGGAATAAGCATTGCTGCCCCTAGACCTAAAACAGCACGGGAAGCAATTAAGGCGTAAGCGGTTGGAGAAAAAGCAGCAGCTAGCGAACCCACGCCAAAAACTGCGGTTCCAATAAATAGTAATTTTTTAAAGCCAATACGATCGCCGAGTGCCCCCATTGGCAAAATCAAACCTGCCATAATCAGCGAATAAATATCAATGATCCATAAAAGCTGATTGGCAGTTAAATTCAATGCGGCACTTAAAGATGGTGTAGCAACATGCATCACCGTTGCATCAATCGTAACTGGTAAATATATAAGGACGATAATTGTCAGGATTAACCATTTTTTTTGCATAACGCTCTTCAATATCCAAAACTTGGACATGTGTTCAAATCATGGTTATTATATACACAATTGGACACTTGTCCAACTTTTAGTTTTAATGTAATTTGTGTCGAATTCAGTCAGGTGAAAGAAACATGGCCTATCTTAATCGCGATCAACGCAGAGAAATGATTCTGCAAGCTGCCATGCAAGTTGCTTTGGCTGAAGGTTTTACAGCCATGACGGTACGCCGAATCGCAACAGAAGCACAAACCTCTACCGGACAAGTTCACCATCATTTTTCTTCGGCATCTCATTTAAAAGCTGAAGCTTTTTTAAAGCTGATGGAACAGCTTGATGAAATTGAACAAACCCTAAAAACGACTAGCCAATTTCAAAGGCTATTCATCTTATTAGGCGCAGAAAACATAGATAGACTTCAGCCCTACTTACGCTTATGGAATGAGGCTGAACTCTTAATTGAACAAGATGTTGAAATACGAAAGGCTTATAACTTGGCCATGCAGAATTGGCATCAAACAATTGTGCAAGCAATTGAATGTGGTAAAAAAGAAGGTGAATTTAAAAATATATCTAATTCAACAGACATAGCTTGGCGACTCATTGCCTTTGTATGCGGATTAGAAGGTATTTATCAACTTGGTTTACAAGGTTTAGCTGAAGAAGACTTTAAGCGCCATACCGAAGCAATTATTCGCCTAGAATTATTATAAATATAGAAGCTGGCATTAATTAAAATACCAGCTTTACAACACTAAAATTAGAACCAGCCTTTACGGCCTTTTAAAATTTGATCAGTGCAACGTAAGGCTTCTTGAGTCAGCCCCCACAAACGATAATCACCCGTGATTGAACCAATTTGGAAGTTATGAGTATAGGCAAAACTCAGGTCACGCTCAGGATCGCACCACGCCCCTGAACCATTGTAACCAATATGTCCAAAGCCATTTTTAGCGCGTTTACCCATAGTAATAATGCGGTGATATCCTAAGCGCCAATTCATCGGAATTGGCATGACACGATCACGTGCATAACTTTGAATGGTACTGAGCTCTTTAAATATTTCTGGGCGAATAACTTGCTGTCCATCCCATTCACCGTGATTTGCCAGCATCGCATAAATTTTAGCAAGACTATTTGCAGTAAACGTACCGTTCGCCGCCGGAATGACTGCTTGTAACCCCTCATCACTAAAGAAACTAAAATTCTTCATTCCTTTTGGAATCATGGCATCCTGAAAATCTTGTGGGTCTTGTCCAGTCCACGTAATCATTTTTTCAGAGAGTGAACTCTTGCGTGCTTGAGGCTTTTTAGGTTTTTCAACTTGGGGAGCCGCTGGTTTTTCATGTTTGGGTTGAATAATTAAACGTGCTACACGGTCTAGCTCACTTGCAGGCGTACCAAAATAAGCACCGTCTAACTGCAACGGTTCAACAAGATATTTTTGCATGAGCTGATCTAAAGATTGACCAGTTGCTTTTTCAAGTACTCCACCGACAAGCCAGCCAAATGTTAAAGCTTGATACGCATTGCCCTCTCCGGCAAGAAATCTAGGCTTAGTCGCTGCAATCACATTTAACATATGAGACCAGTCGAGCATTTCCCTCGCACTTTCAATAATATTCCGAACATCAAACATGCCACTTTGATGGCTTAGCACATGACGCAATGTCATTTGCTCTTTACCATTTTGAGCAAATTCAGGCCAATAAGTTGCAATCGGTTTGTCGTATTCTAAAAAACCTTCACTTACTAAAATATGCGCTAAAGTTGCAAGTACGCCTTTACCTGTAGAGTAGCAAACTGCCAAAGTGTCAGGTTGCCATGCTTCATTTTGTGATTTTAGACCGGTGTAGATATCTACAACTTTCTGGCCTCTAAAATAAACTGCTAATGCAGCTCCACCTTGTCCTGTTCTAGCATCTTGAAGACGGCTAAATTGGTGAGCTAAATCAATAAAACGTTCATCTAAAATACCGTGATAGTTATGGGTATCGGCCAGTAAAATTTCTTTAATCACATGAAGTTCCTTGCATTTTTTGTTATTTTGCTCAAAAGCAGCCCAAACCTCTGTTCAGGCTGCTGATATTTTTATAATGCTTTTACAGTTCCTGCAACATGCGGTTTTTGTGATTTGGCATTACGAATCAAGAAATCAGTCTTTTTATCTGCATTGGCAGTTAAGAACTCAACTTTTGAGGGTAGGAACATTGGTAGCTTAAACCACACATCTGCTTCATAAGCATTTGGTAATTCAAGGTTCGCTAGTGCTTTAGCCTTGCTCCACATACCATGCGCAATGGCTTGCTTAAAGCCAAAAGCTTTTGCAGTAATGGCATGAATATGAATTAAGTTAAAATCACCAGACACTTTCGCATAACGGCGACCTGTGTTTTCTAAAATATCCCACTCTGCCTTTGGAACATAAGCTGGCGCTTGTTCTTCTTTGGCTTTCTCACCCACTCTTTTCTCGACTTTTTGACGAGATAAATAAGTCGTTAAGCCTTCCATCACCACTTCATTGCCAACTTTTGCCGTGGTAATAAAGTCAAACTGAACACCTTTATCATGCGGTTTTAGTTCGCCAAATTTACATGACAAAGTTAGTTTTTCAGTTATACCAATTGGTCTGGTTTGTTTAATCTGATTACGGATATGCACTAAACCTAAAATTGGAAATGGAAAGGCTTCTGCTGTCATCATGTGCATTTGCAAACTTTGAGAAAGCACAGCCAAATAAATTGCGGGTACAAAGCCATTATTTTGAAAGCCACATACTTCGTTATAAGCTTTGAGATGGCTTTGATCAATTTCTAGAGTATCTACTACATATTCAACTTGCGGTAAGATTTTTGGACCTTTCGGCTTTTTAAAAATTAAACCTTGTACCACTTTTGGGTAAGCCAATGCCGCTTTTGGTAGCTGGCTAAAATGACGAGTATTCATACCTAACCTTTTATAATTTATAGATTCTTGAATAAAAAAGGGATGCACAAGCACCCCTATTTAGCTAAAAGTGCTTAAGCGCCCAACAAGCTTTGACCACATACACGCACAACGTTGCCATTTACGCCTGTAGAAGCAGTTGATGCAAACCATGCAATTGTTTCTGCTACATCAACAGGTAAACCACCTTGTTGCATTGAGTTCATACGGCGACCAGCTTCACGAATTGCAAATGGAATTGCTGCAGTCATTTGAGTTTCGATAAAGCCAGGCGCTACTGCGTTAATGGTAATACCATTTTTTAAGATAGGTGCAGTAAACTTCACTAGACCAATCACACCTGCTTTAGATGCAGCATAGTTGGTTTGACCAAGGTTACCAGCAATACCGCTAATTGATGATACACAAACTATACGGCCATTTGCATTTAGACCATCATTTTCTAATAAGTAGTCATTTACGCGTTCAGCAGCAGACAAGTTGATGTTAATGACCAAGTCCCAAAGCTCTGGCTTCATGTTTGCCAAAGTTTTGTCACGCGTAATACCTGCATTATGAACAATAATATCTAAACCGCCTTGTTTTGCCGCAGCAGCTTTAATTTTTTCGCCCGCATCAGCAGCTGTAATATCAATTGCTAATGTAGAACCACCGATATCAGCAGCTACGCGATCAAGGTCAGCTTGTTGTTGTGGTACGTCTAGACAAATAACATGAGCGCCATCACGTGCCAACACATGTGCAATTGCTTCACCAATACCACGGCTCGCACCAGTTACTAATGCAGTTTTACCAGCAAGCGGTTTTGCCCAATCAACATCAACCACATCTGCTTTAGACACACGAACAACTTGACCAGATACATAAGCTGAACGTGGAGAAAGCAAGAAACGTAAAGTTGATTCAAGGTTTGCAGCAGCACCTTCGTCAACATAGACAACTTGAGCAGTAATACCCTTTTTAAATTCTTTACCTACAGATTTGATAAAGCCTTCAAGTGCACGCTGAGCAATCGCCTGTTTTACAGTTTTTGCAGTTTCAGGAGTTGTACCAATCACAATCACTCGACCAGAAGTCGCAACTTGACGCGCAATCGGGTTAAAGAATTTATAAAGTTCGTTTAACTGTTCTGAGTTTTGAATACCAGAAGCATCAAATACGACTGCTTTGAATTTTGATTCTTTGTCGCCTGCATTGAATGGGCGTAAATTTAAACCAACTTTTGCAGCTTCTTGTTGTAAAGCAACATTATTGCCTACATAGCTATCTGCATGAATATTGCTAAGTACTTGTGCAATCGCACCAGACAATACACTTGATGGCGCTGCGCCAACCAATACTGCACCATTCACTACTGGCTGAGCACTCTCAAAACGCTCTAATGCAACTGGCGATGGTAAACCCAGATTTTTGACAACGAATTTACCAATAGGAGATTGTGTAAATGCTTGGTATTGATCAGTCATGATTATTATCTCTCAAAGAAATGAATTTTCTACGACAGGCTTCATTATGTTATGAGATGGATAGAAACAATATGAAAGCAGTCGTTCATTAGAGTTACTCCAAATCATACTTGACTTCATCTTTGGATGTCTTGACCTGAATGCTATCTACAATGTCATTCTAGTCAATACAGGTCTATTTGAATTGTGTTAAGGTAGCTTATAAGAATATCGTTAATATGCTTGGAAAAGCCTTATGAGCAAACCAACTCAAGAAAATCCAGCAGTCGAAAATTCTGCTCAGGAAAAAGTGTCAAATACATCAAAGTCGGCTTCTAACACGGCTAAGCGTAACAGCACTACTCCTAAAGCAGCAACTAATACTCCAAAAACGACACGTACTCGTTCAACGACTGCACCTGCACGTAGCCCTCGCACTAAGAGCGCGACTACAGAAACCACTGCTACATCTTCAAATTTAGCTGCAGCACCAAAAGCAACAAAAACCAAAACTTCTGTTCAACAGGATAAAACCATGAGCCAAAACACTGTTCGCCGCGTTGCAATTATTGGTGGCAACCGTATTCCATTTGCACGTTCAAATACTGCTTATTTCAAAGCGTCAAATTCTGACATGCTGACAGCAGCATTAAACGGTTTGGTTGAACGCTTTAACTTACAAGGTAAGCGTATTGGTGAAGTCGTTGCTGGTGCTGTTTTAAAACACAGCCGTGACTTTAATATGACTCGTGAAGTTGTATTGAGCACAGATCTTGCTCCTGAAACTCCTGCTTATGATATCCAAATTGCTTGTGGTACAGGTTTACAAGCAGCTTTTGTTGTTGCAAACAAAATTGCACTTGGTCAAATCGACGTAGGTATTGCAGGTGGCGTTGATACTACTTCTGATGCACCAATTGCTGTAGGTGATGGTTTACGTAAAGTTTTACTTGAACTCAATGTAGCTAAAACTGGTAAAGACCGTCTTAAAGCTTTAACAAAAATTGATTTTAAAAAGCTTCTTGATGCACCAAGCAATGGTGAACCACGTACTGGTCTTTCAATGGGTGAGCACCAAGCGATCACTGCTTTAGAATGGGGTATCACTCGCGAAGCACAAGATGAGTTAGCTGCTAGCAGCCATCAAAAACTTGCTGCTGCTTATGAGCGTGGTTTCTTTGATGACTTAATGACTCCATTCTTAGGTCTTAACCGTGACAACAACTTACGTGCAGACAGCACAGTTGAAAAACTAGCTAAATTAAAACCAGTTTTCGGTAAAGGCGAAACTGCAACAATGACAGCAGGTAACTCAACTCCGTTGACTGACGGTGCTTCTGTTGTATTGCTTGCTTCTGAAGAATGGGCAAAAGAAAACGGCCATGAAGTTTTAGCTTACCTTTCTTTCTCTGAAACAGCAGCTGTTGACTTCATTGGCAAGAACGGTCCTAAAGAAGGCTTATTGATGGCTCCTGCTTATGCAGTACCTCGTATGCTTAAACGTGCGAATCTTAAACTTCAAGATTTTGATTTCTACGAAATCCATGAAGCATTCGCATCTCAAGTGTTATCTACTTTGAAAGCTTGGGAAGATGAAAAATTCTGTAAAGAACGTCTTGGTTTAGATGCACCTTTGGGTTCAATCGATCGCTCTAAACTGAACGTAAATGGTTCATCTTTAGGTGCAGGCCATCCATTTGCTGCAACTGGTGGTCGTATCTTGGCAACTGCTGCTAAATTGATTAATCAAAAAGGTTCAGGCCGTGCATTAATCTCGATCTGTACAGCAGGTGGTGAAGGTGTTGTAGCAATCGTAGAGAAATAATTTTACGATTTACCTTTAAAAAAAAGCACCCTGATGGGTGCTTTTTTAGTTTAACAACTTAATTTTTAATGAAGTGATGCTGCTTTAGCATCTGGGAAAAACTTATCTTCGATATGGTCATAACACCACTGGAAAATAAAGGTATAAACCAAAATACATAAAGTTAAACCAATATCTAAAATAAGTGCATCAATAACACTCATCTGCATCATATAGGCGATCATTGGTACAGTCGCAATCAGCAAGCCGCCCTCAAAACCAATCGCATGTAAAATCCGCACAGGGATCGTTCTTTCCCAATTATATTTATGCTCTACTTTTTCGAAATAATGGTTAAAAATCATATTCCAGAAAACTGAAACCACTGCCATAAACACGCCAAGTGTTCCGGTCACTTCCATCGGCATATCAAAAATAAAACTTAATGCAATCGCAATGATGACCAATAAAATTCCTTCATAACTGATTGCATGAATGAGTCTTCTCTTGGAAATCAACATTTTTAAATACTCAATAATTACTTGGATAATGTGCATTTTATTTTTATAATATTGATTAATCCAATCAGGTTCTTTCAGTTTTTTTGACAGATGAATATTAATCAAGAACAACTACTCATGTTTCAGGCCGTGATTGAAACCGGCTCTTTTTCAGGAGCAGCACGTAAACTTGGAAAAGTACCTTCGGCTGTAAGCATGTCTATTGCCAACTTAGAAATTGATCTGGACTTAAGTTTATTTGACCGTAAAGGCCGTGAACCCGTCCCTACTGACGAAGCACGGGTGTTATACGAAAAGACATCTCAGCTTTTAATTGAGATGAATCAATGGAAGCAACATGCTCACGCGTTAAGTACAGGGTTAGAAGCCAATTTAACTCTTGTGATTGTCTCTGAACTTTTACACACCAATTGGACCGACTATATTTGTCTTTTAGAAAGTCGTTTTCCAGACTTACAAATTAATATTGTGTCTGCTCCTCAAGAAGATGCACTTCAAATGTTATTAGATGGCTCTGCCCAACTTGCCCTCATGTTTGAACGTGAACACCTAGATAACAGAGAACAATTTGTAGAACTTAAACGTGAGGCTTTAATTCCGGTTATTTCAAATAGCCATCCCCTCGCAAGCCAAAATCAAGTTTCTTATGAACAAATCCTTACTACACGACAAATTGTAGTTGCAAGCCGAGATGAGACTTTAAAACCTGAATTGCTATTTTCGAAACACTATTGGCGTACAGACAACCACCACTCTGCTTGTTTAATGATTTTACGCAATCTAGGTTGGGGTGTTCTTCCTCAAGAAATGTTTAAAGAAAACCCGGAACTAAAAAACAAACTTAAAGTGTTGGATTTATTAGATTTCACTCCAAGATTTGAATATTACGTCGACTTAGTGTGGAGCCGTGAAAGTGAACTCGGTGCGGCTGCTAGATTTCTAATTGAATATATCCGTAAGCAACGAATGCAACAGGCACCTTAAAATTATTTCAATTGAGATGCAGAACCTAAACGTTTTTCTTTGAAATATAACAATTGATATATCGACAGCATGAATAGACTTTGTGCTATAAAGAAAAGATAAGATTTATTACTGAAGATGTTGAATATCAATGACTCATACAGCACTTGACCAATTAAAAACATTAACGACCGTTGTTGCCGACAGTAGTGACCTTGATGCAATTCGTAAATTCCGTCCATTAGACGCGACGACAAATCCTTCATTGATTACGGCAGCAGCAGAACAACCAGAAAGTAAAGAGCTCATTGAAGATGCTTATTATCAAGCCAAAGAAGAAGGCTACAGCAACGATGAGTTAATCGAAAGAACCATTGATATTTTAACCGTAAAGTTTGGTGTAGAAATTTTAAAACTGATTGAAGGCCGTGTATCTACAGAAGTGGATGCTGCACTTTCATATGACACTGAAGCAACCATTAAAAAAGCGCATGAATTATGTGAACTTTACAAAGGCTATGGGATTGATCAGTCACGTATTCTGATTAAAATTGCATCGACTTGGGAAGGTATTCAAGCTGCTAAAGTATTAGAAGCTGAAGGTATTGCTTGTAACCTCACTCTCCTTTTCGGTTTACATCAAGCCCAAGCGTGTGCAGATGCAAAAGTGACTTTAATCTCACCATTTGTAGGTCGTATCTTAGACTGGTACAAAAAAGCTGAAGGTGTAGACGCTTACCCAATCGAAAAAGATCCAGGCGTAGTTTCAGTTAAGAAAATCTACACTTACTATAAGCAGCAAAATATTCCAACTCAAGTGATGGGTGCGAGCTTCCGTAGCATCGATCAAGTGCTTGGTCTAGCTGGATGTGATTTACTGACGATCTCGCCAAGCTTACTTACCCAGCTTGAGCAAGATAATCGTACAGTCGATGCGGCCCTTGATGCATCTCAAGCAAAACAAGCCGAAGTGATTGTTAGACCAGCTCAAGATGAGCAAAGTTTTAAAGATGAACTTAACCATGACTTAATGGCATTCCAGCTTTTACAAGGTGGTGTTGATGGCTTTATTAAAGCACGTGACCAATTAAGCCTTTTGTTACGTCAGTCTTTTGGAATTGATGCGGAAATAAAATCTTAAAAAACTGCACTTTTCATACAAAATTGCCGATTTTTGTTATCATGACAAAAATCGGTTTTTTATTAGGTTTCTCGTGTTCGGCATAACAGATTTAACAACATATATTATTGGTACATTCCTAATTGTGTTATTGCCAGGACCCAACTCTCTTTATGTGATGTCAATTGCCTCACGCTACGGGATTAAAACCGGATATATGGGTGCATTCGGTATTTTCACCGGTGACCTTATTTTAATGCTATGTACAGTACTCGGAGCTGCTTCTCTACTCAAGGCATTCCCATGGGTATTTGTCATTCTTAAATTAACAGGTGCACTTTATTTATCTTATTTAGGCTTTAAACTGTTACAAGGCAGTATTCAACGCTGGAAACAACGTAATCAAACTCAACCAGAAATGGCTGATTTACCCGCGTTAGATAAAGTTCATCCTTATAAAACAGCACTCAGTATTAGTTTACTCAACCCTAAAGCAATTTTATTTTTCTTATCTTTCTTTGTTCAATTTGTTGAACCAGATTATGCCTATCCTGCTCTGAGCTTTTTAATTTTAGCGATTATTTTACAGATTATTAGTTTTAGTTATTTAACTGCATTAATCTTCTCTGGAATTAAACTCTCGGCATTTTTTAAAGAGAACCATAAAATTGCAGCGAGCGGAATTTTTCTAGTAGGAATTCTATTTTTTGGGTTTGGTTTAAAACTAGCAACTTCAACAATTTAATTATTTTTAATCTAATTAAGCTTTTGCATTAAAAAGTTAAAACACAATGAACTGCTAAAAGTCCAGCATACCATCTGTTTTAACTTCATTGAGCACAAAAAAAGTTCTGACTTGTCTGACTCCGGGTAAGGCGATAATTTTTTCACTATGAAATCTGTTAAATGCAGCTAAATCTTTAACACGAATTTTTAGAAAATAATCGACTTCCCCTGCTACCAGATAACACTCTAAAACATTTTCCAAATCACCCGATGCTTGTTCAAATGCTTGAAAGCTATCAGGAGTTGAACGATCCAAAACTACACCGACTAACACCACAGTACCACGTTGAACAGTATTGGGATTGATCCGGGCACGCACATCTAAGATTGCGCCAATCTTGAAAAGACGCTGAGTATGATTCCAACAAGATGATGTACTAATACCTACAAGTTTTGCCAACTCTGCATTACTTAAACGCCCATTTTCTTGCAAAGCACGCATAATTTTCAGTTCTAGTGGTGTTAAATTTTCGGCTTTCTCTTCCATAAAATAATATTCTTGATTCATTTTTATTTATGAAACAAATAATAGCATTATTTAATAATTTAAAAATATTATTTATTTTTTAAACTAAAAATAGAAAGCACCTTCTTAAAAAAAATTGTTAAATTCACCCCAATTGGAAGCAATGGCAGAAGCCTATTAATTTTTCTTGGATTTAGAATACGTATCATGCAAAAAATTCTTCAAGATTTTTCAATTCCAGCAGTATTTGCTGGTTTTATTACCTTTCTCATTGGCATTAGTGTTTCGGCCGTTTTAGTGATTCAAGCGGCTCAAGCTTTAGATGCTTCACCTGATCAAATCACTTCATGGTTTTGGGCTTTGGGTCTGGGTATTGGCTTATCAGGACTCATTCTTTCTTGGAAATTTAAATATCCTGTAGCAACGGCGTGGTCAACCGCTGGTCTTGCTTTAATTATGGCAACAGGTAGTGGATATAGTTTAAATGAAGCGATTGGTGCTTTTTTAGTTGGTGGGTTACTAACAGCTATTTTAGGCTTTTCAGGTATTTTTCAAAAAGCGCTGTCATACATCCCTCAAAGTTTAACCAGTGCCATGCTTGCAGGAGTTTTGCTTAAATTTGGTATTTCGCTTTTCGCAAGTTTACAAAATGATTGGGCATTTGTTTTGTCCTTACTTAGCATTTATGTCATTACAAAAAGATTATGGCCGCGTTATAGCATTGTATTTACCGTAATTGCAGGTATTGCCCTATGCCCTGTCTTTTTAGAATTTCATATGCCTACACTTCAGTGGTCTTTAGCAGAACCTGTTTGGATTAGTCCTGACTTTAGCTGGTCAGCACTTTTGGGCTTAGCACTGCCACTGTTTGTGATTAGTATGGCTTCTCAATATTTACCGGGTATTGCCATGATCAAAAGTTATGGCTACAAACCACACGTGAATCAACTCATTGGCTGGACAGGTTTAACCCAAGCTGTGCTTGCACCATTTGGCTGTTATAGCGTCAATATTGCTGCAATTAGTGCTGCCGTAAGCTTAGATGATCAAGTTCATCCTGACCCAAGCAAACGCTATATTGCAGGTATAAGCTGTGGTTTTTTCTACATCTTAATGGGTTTGTTTGCTGCAACACTCACAAGTTTATTGATGTCTTTTCCTCATATTTTTATTGTAGCTTTGGCTGGTATTGCATTACTTGGTACGATCAGCCACAACATTGCGATTGCTTTTGCTCAAATTGAAGAACGTGAAGCAGCATTATTTACCTTTTTATGTAGTGCTTCGGGTATTCAATTTTTCGGTATTGGTTCAGCATTCTGGGGATTGATTGTCGGTATTATCGTATTTGTAGTACTTAAATTTAAAACCAAAAGAAACTAATAAAAAAGCGTTCATAGCCTGCTATGAATGCTTTTTTGCCATAATTCTTATAGCTCTCTGACTACAACTGATTTTGCCATTTTGTCATGCCAACCTTGTTTTTTAGCGTCAAATGCCACCCAAAAAAGACCAATACCAAATACTAGAATTGATGGAATATAACCAATGTAGCGAATAATACTCTGCATGACTGTGAGCTTATTGCCTGTTTTTTCATCTAAAACTTTTAGTCGCATCAAACGTTTGCCTGGTGTACCTGCAAAATACAACCAACATAAAACTGAATACAAGAAAGGAAATGCATAGTTCACAATGAGATCGAACCAATAATTTTGTGGCTTACTACTTAATCCAGTAGCAAATACTAAGTCGTAATCTCCCCGATAAAAAATCCATGCGGCTGGAATAATTGCTAAAAAAAGAATAAGACTATCAATAATCATTGCGCCAAATCTTAACCAGAACCCTGCATACTCATACTTATAAGTCATGCTCACCTCACTTTGTTATTGTTTAATAGCTAAAA
>NZ_JABVBF010000095.1 GCF_013344765.1 Acinetobacter lactucae | reverse complement strand
ACCCAAAATTGCTAAAGCAACCACAGGAGCAATAATTTTTGACCATGTAGGTGCAGAAATCTCGGTAGCCTGTTCTTCGATATGCAAGTCATCATGATGAGGTTGGGCTTGGTGAACCATTTGGTTGAACTCCTTCATTGTTGTATCCAATGATAGCTCTTCTTGTTCCACAGGTTTAGAACCAATTAATTCATTTAGGTGGTTTGTTGACCAAACCCAATCTTCAGCTTGACCAGATAAGTGTTCAATCTGACCTAAAATTAATTCTTTTAAGCCATTATGCCCAAAACCGCCTGTTTCATCGAGCTGGTTAAGTTCTGCTAACTGCAAAGTTAAAATTTCAGAAATGCTTTGTTCTAGCTCTGAATTTTTTAAAGTCGACCGATTATGTTTAGAAGTCGTTAAATGACGAGCAACTTCTTGAATATACAGTGGATCTGAGGTTTTGATTTCTTGATAAATCTTATTGTCATCCTGACGCCATAAACTAATCAGTTTTCCAAGCGTAAGAATATTCACCTCATCAATCAGTTTATTTTTTTCATCAACTGGATATTGATTTAAAAGCTGAGGCTTTTGAATTTTTATCTGCTCAGCAAAGTATTGGACTAAATCAAATGCCATGCTTTCTTCCTCTAAATTTAATCTAAAATTCTTAACGTCGGTTTTTTCTTGGTCGATGTTGTTTCAGTTACTTCTTGTACTTCTGACTCTACTGTATCTTCTACAGGTGTTACATTGGCATATTCTTCAGGATCAAAGAATAAACCTTGTCCATTCTCACGTGCATAAATCCCTAGAACAGCTTGAATAGGGACATAAATATCTTTTGATGCTCCCCCAAAACGAGCTGAAAAAGTAATAGCTTCATTTGCAATAAGTAATTGATGGACAGCATGTGGCACAATATTTAAAACAATTTGTCCATCTTTAACAAATTGTTGTGGAACATCGGTATGTGGCTGTGTCGCATCAACTAATAGATAAGGCGTAAGTTGGTTGTCACAAATCCATTCATAGATTGCACGAGCAAGATAAGGACGTGTAGGGGTTAAATCAATAGTTTGCTCAGACATATCACGCTATTCCATATTTAATAGTTCATTGTAACGGTTTTTCTCTTGAGGCGTCATCGATTTAGCAAAAGAAGGCCGTTCAAAGATACGTTTACAGTACAAAAATATAGGTCTACAGTGCTGTTTGGGTAAATCAATTCCCATGCTATTTAATCTTAAAAAGATAGGGGCAAGCATACAGTCTAAGATTGTAAAACTCTCTGACATGAAATACGGAAAATGTTGAAATAGGGGAGTAAGTGAAATTAATGTTTCACGTAGTTCTTTTTGAGCTTTTTGTTTTTGTTCGACATTTAAAGAGTCCGCATGTTTTAACATGTGATCTGCCAACTTAAACCAGTCGTTTTCAAGCCTCCAGATATACTGACGCTGTTCTGCACGCATCATAGGTGCATCTGCGTAAAGTTTACCTTGGCGATAACGATCATCTAAATATTCAGCAATAATAGGCGCTGAAAATAATTTAAGATTTTGCTCGACCAACATCGGCAATTGGTTATAAGGATTTAAACTGGCCAAATCTTCGTCTTCATGGTCAGTTACGATCAATTGATATTTGATTTGTTTTTCTGCTAATAAGAAACGAATCCAGTGAGAACGGAAATCATCAGCATGACTGTAAAGGGTAATCCCCTGAATAGAGGTGTTTTCGACCGACATATCACAAGACGACGTGGTTGAGTGAATCGATTAGGATACTAAAAATGCTCTAGGAAATCACGGTTCTAAGGAGATAGTTTGTTTATATTTATCAGTTTGCTTTTCATGGTTCTATTTTTATAGTAAAAAAGCCTTGGAAAAATCCAAGGCTTTTTGTCCAACTCGATAAACGAATTAACGTTTAGAGAATTGAGGACGCTTACGAGCTTTACGTAAACCAAGTTTCTTACGTTCAACTTCACGAGCATCACGAGTAACGAAACCAGCTTGACGTAGAACAGGTTTTAAAGTTTCGTCAGCAGCGATAAGTGCACGAGTAATACCGTGACGGATCGCGCCAGCTTGACCACCGATACCACCACCTTTAACAGTGATGTAAAGGTCAAACTTTTCAGTAACTTCTAAAAGTTCTAAAGGTTGACGAACAACCATACGAGCAGTTTCACGACCGAAATATTGCTCTAAAGTACGGTTGTTAATAACGAGTTTACCTGTACCAGATGACAAGAAAACACGTGCAGTTGCGGTCTTACGGCGACCTGTACCATAATTAGTAGCCATGTGCTGTATCCCTTAGATGTCCAAAACTTGTGGCTGTTGAGCAGCATGCGGATGCTCAGTACCAGCGTACACTTTCATTTTTTTGATCATTGCATAACCAAGAGGACCTTTTGGTAACATGCCTTTAACCGCTTTTTCAAGAACAGCTTCAGGTTTGTGAGCAATTAACTTCTCGAAGTTAGTCTCACGGATACCACCAGGGAAACCAGTATGGCGATAATATTTCTTATCAAGTGATTTTTTACCAGTCACTTGAACTTGTTCAGCATTAATCACAACGATGTAATCGCCAGTGTCAACGTGAGGAGTATAAGAAGTTTTGTGCTTACCGCGTAAACGACGAGCGATTTCAGTCGCAAGGCGACCTAAAGTTTTGCCAGAAGCATCAACAACATACCAGTCATGTTGAACTTCAGCTGGCTTAGCGCTGAGAGTTTTCATTAAACCACTACCTATTATAGTTGGTTTGGACTATGGAATCTGTCCAAACAAAAGGAGCGAGCATTCTAAACGAGTTTGTTAAAACTCACAAGAAAAATCCATTTTAAGCTAGATAATTTAATCCATAAACTGATGAATGTCAGATATGTTAAAATCGAACAAATTCTTGTTATGTGTCTGGAGTGATTGTGCTGCCATTATATGTCACTTCCGGTGAACCGGCTGGTATTGGACCAGATATTTGTTTGAGCTTAGCTAAGCGGGTCGATCAGCGTCCAGTTGTAATCTTGGGTGATCGAGACTTATTCGAGCAACGCGCCCAGAAGCTTGGGATCGATATTCAATTTATAGAATATACTGGACAGTCCGAGTCATCCTCTCTGAATGAACTTTATATAGAGCATGTGCCTTTGAAGGCAGCGGTAACGGATGGTCAATTAAATCCAGCAAATGCAGCTTATGTATTAGAACAATTACGTCGTTCAGCTGATTACGCAATGTCTGGTAAAAGTGTCGGAGTCGCTACGGCACCCGTGCAAAAATCGGTTATTAATGATGCTGGTATTTTGTTTAGTGGCCACACTGAATACTATCAAGAGTCTGCAGGTGTAGAGCGTGTCGTTATGATGCTTGCAACCAAAACCTTGCGTGTTGCTTTAGCAACTACACATTTACCGTTAAGAGATGTAGCAGATGCAATTACCAAAGAACGATTGCATCAGGTTATTGATATTCTACTACATGACCTAAAAACTAAATTTAAAATTACAGACCCACGTGTACTCGTGTGTGGCTTAAATCCTCATGCGGGTGAAGATGGCTATTTGGGTCGTGAAGAGATTGAGACTATTAATCCGGTACTTGAAAGTTATCGGGCGCAAGGGATTAAGATGAGTTTAAGCTTGCCGGCAGATACCTTATTTACCCCCGAACATCTTAAAAATGCAGATGCTGTACTTGCCATGTACCATGATCAAGGTTTACCTGTGTTAAAATCACAAGGGTTTGGTGAAGCCATCAATATTACATTGGGTTTGCCGTTCATTCGAACTTCGGTTGACCATGGCACTGCATTGTCTTTGGCTGGGACTGGTTTGGCAAAAAGCTCAAGTTTAAATGTCGCTGTTGATTTAGCTTTATCTTTAGCAGCGAGCTAAATTTTTCATGTTGGAAATGTTCTATGTATCAAATTAATGCCCTAAACCCGAAAGATGAAGGGCATAAAGCTCGTAAACGTTTTGGTCAAAACTTCTTACATGATCAACGAGTCATTGCCAAAATTGTGCGCTCTGTAAGTCCGCGTACGGGTGACAATATTGTCGAGATTGGACCTGGTCTAGCTGCCTTAACCTCTCCTTTAATTGGGGAGTGTGATGCATTAACAGTGGTTGAGCTAGATCGTGATTTAGCGGCAGGCTTGCCAGAACGTGTTCCACATCCTGAACGTTTGACGATTATAGAAGCTGACGCATTAAAATATGACTTTAGCGAACTGGTAAAAGATGGCCGACCATTACGTGTAGTAGGTAACTTACCTTATAACATTTCAACCCCATTACTTTTTCATCTCTTGGAATTTGGCAGCAAAGTTAAAGATATGCATTTTATGCTGCAAAAAGAGGTGGTTGACCGTATTACTGCTGAACCCAATACAAAAGAATATGGACGCCTGTCGGTAATGATTCAGTATTACTGCCAACCAACATTTTTATTTGAAGTACCAGCTGGTGCATTTAATCCACCACCTAAAGTAACGAGCGCTGTTTTCCGCCTTGTCCCGTATGATCAAAAGCCAATTACAGCCAAAGATGAAAAAGCTTTAGCTCGACTGGTCGCTCATGTATTTACTCAGCGCCGCAAAACTTTAAGAAACAGTCTTAAGGGTATGATCGCAGAAGATGGCTTCGAAAAGGCTGGTGTTGATCCGATGGCTCGTCCAGAAACTTTAACACTTGCTCAATTTGTTGCTTTGGCCGATCAAATGGTGCCGTAAATGACTAAGCGTTTTAACTATGTTATTGGTGATGTGCAGGGATGTTTTGAAGCTCTAAAAGCCTTGCTCAAAGAAATACGTTTTGATCCAGATCAAGACTTTTTATGGTTTGCTGGTGATTTGGTTGCACGTGGTGAAAATTCGGTAGGGGCATTGCGTTTTATTAAAAAGCTTGCTGATCGTGGGGCTGCTGCAACTGTACTTGGAAACCATGACCTGACTTTAATTGCGGGTGCTCGTGGCTTAAAAGAGATTAAAGCAAAAGATCGTACTCAAGATGTTATTGAGGCGATTGATGGCGATGAGTTAATCGACTGGTTACGTAAGCAACCATTATGTTTATTCCCAAACGAGCATACAGTTCTTACTCATGCTGGCATACCTTGTATTTGGGATGCGCAAAAAACTGTAACGTTGGCAAAAGAGGTTGAGGCTGTACTCGCAAACGAAGATTTATCCGTATTGGATGCTTTTTTAGCAGACATGTATGGTTCAAAACCAGATTTGTGGGAAGATCACCTAACTGGTTCGGCGCGTTTACGCTGTATTACCAATTATTTGACTCGGATGCGTTTAACCAATGCAGAAGGGGCCTTAGAGTTTAGTTTTAAAGATTCTTTGGATGCGCCAATGCCAGAAGGTTATTTCCCTTGGTTTGAATTTCCGAGCAAAGCGGCACAAACTCATCAGATTATTTTTGGTCATTGGGCTGCGCTCGAGGGTAGAACTATTAATGAGCAGATTCAAAATATCGATGGTGGCTGTGTTTGGGGCAGAAAATTAATGGCTTATCGACTTGAAGACAAAGAAATCTTTTCTGTTGATAATCCTGAGCACATATAAGTAAGGCAATGCTTTTCATGAGCGCAAGACGAGGGTTGTACCCACGTTAAAAATAAAAAGCCGCATAAGCGGCTTTTTATTAGGAAGTATTATTCTACGCGTATCCAAATTTGATTACGGCCTAATGCTGAAACCCCAAGGTATCCACGCATATGAAGACGTTTACCAGTTGCGCTAAGTTTTGCTTTAAGCCCATAAACTTTACCGGTATTGGGGTCTAAAATTTTACCACCAGTATAGTTAAGTCCATCTGTCTGCTTTAAACCCGTTGCGATATCCAGACCTAAAATAGGTTTATTGGTATATGGTGCAGGACAGTTATCACAAATTTCTTTAGGCGTATAACCAGGTCGTGGTGTAACTTTAATGATCTTTCCTGCATATGTCCCATTGGCTTCTTTTCGTATTTCTACTTGTGCTTTGGGAGCACCAGTTTTATCATCAATTGTTTGCCAATGACCTGTAATATCTGCTGCAAATGTAGCAGTATTAATCCCCACCAAGAGCAGCGCTCCAACAAAAATTTTCCCCATGATTAAAAATCCTTTTAACATTGAAAGATCATCTTATTTGGAATTCATATACCGTTCAATGTTTATTTAATAGGCTTCTTAATTATGGTGTTCCAAATGATAACATTAATGTTGGTAGCCAAATTGCAGTAAATACACCGTTCAATGCCATACCAAATGCAGCGTAACGACCTGCAACAGGCCCACGTTGCCAAGCTTGAGCTGTTCCGATCGCATGAGCAGCTAAACCTAATGCTAAACCTGATGCTCTCTCATCATGAATATGTTTAAGTAGAAATGGTGAGAATGCTGCGCCAATTACTCCAGACAAAATAACAATAAGGGTCACCAGTGTTTCAGGAGCATGCAATAAAGTTGCGATATTCAGGGCAATGGGAGTAGTTACTGCACGAGTTGCAAATGCAAGAATGGTCGGCTCAGACATGTGTAATAAGTATGCTAGCCCCATAGGTAGGACAACAGCGCTAATACTTGCAAAAAGTAAAATACCAATGACTGATTTAATTGGAAGATCATCGTAGCGCATCGCAGCTAAAGGAATGGCTAAGGCTACGGTGACATAGCCTAATAGATGACCAAATAAGTCATTCACATAAAGGCGATACTGCTCATATGGCACATGTAGAATTGAAAGTAAGCCAATTACAATGAACATGCCGAAAACTAAAAGTGGAACTTGTGGAAAACGTCGGTTTAAAGGCTTTGCACAAAGATAACCAATCAGTGTGATCAAAAATCCGTAGAAAATCGTAAACATTTTATTCTCCCTATAACCAACGTTTCGCCATTTTTGCATAGACCCACAAAGGTATAAGGGTGCTGACCACTAAAACGAAAAGAAATAATGGAATTTCCTTCCCCATATGTACCAGCATAATTAATGAGCCTGCACAGATGGGTAAAAAGGCGAATCCACTTTCTTTCATGATTTTATTATTGGTATCCACGATTCGAAGTGGAATTTTTTTAAACTTTCGCCAAATCAGTAAAATAATAAGTAAGCTGATTAAACCGACCAGATTACCTAATTCTGGATGGCCAAAAGCACGCATGACGACAACAGAGCCTTCACGAAAACCAATAATGAGCAGTAATGTGATTATCCATGCTGTCCAGTCTATACTTTTGATCTTATCCATATTTTTTATCTCTAAAAGTTTACTTATCAAGTTTTAACTGATCTCGCCCTTGATTTCAAACTCTTCCAAGGGGCGTTTAAATTGACTCGCGTGTTCTCCCAATATTTCATCTAAGGGCAGTTTTGCTTGGCGAATCAGCTTTTCCAACTTATGTGGTGCAATCTTCACATCAATATGTAATAAGCCAGCATCATCATAATGTTCAGACTCAATCACATTTAAGGCATAAAGTTGGGTGCGTAATTTGCCATAAGCGGGTTTAAGCACGAGAGAAAACTTTTGAATTTGACCCATTAAGCATTCTTGTACTGCTTTCTGAAGTAACTCAAGACCTTGGCCTGAATGAGCCGAAACATAAACTCGATCTGGGACGTGTGGTTCAGCATAAATAATTTTGGCTTCTTCACCGCTCAGATCAATTTTGTTGTACACCCTAAGTACGGGAGCATCAGCACCAATTTCTTTTAATACACCTTCAACTGCTTCAATTTGGTCAAGCATGTCGTGGCTATTACTATCAATAACATGCAGTAAAAGGGTCGCTTCTAGTGTTTCTTCAAGTGTTGCTTTAAATGATTCAACCAAATCATGCTGTAAGTTTCGTACAAAACCTACCGTATCTGCTAGCACAACAGTACCGATACCATCCCAGTCTAAACGGCGTAGGGTTGGATCAAGTGTTGCAAACAGCTGATCGGCTGCGTAGACATCACTATTTGCTAAAATATTAAATAAAGTTGATTTGCCCGCGTTGGTATAACCTACTAATGAAACTGTTGGAATGGCTGCTTTTTGCCTTGCAGCACGTCCTTGCATACGAGTCTGGTGTACTTTGTCCAATTTATCCTTTAATTGAGCAATACGAACGCGAATGAGACGGCGATCTGTTTCTAGCTGTGTTTCACCGGGACCACGTAAGCCAATACCACCTTTTTGCTGTTCAAAGTCGGCAGACCAACCACGAATAAGACGAGTAGATAAATGTTTAAGCTGAGCAAGTTCGACCTGTAACTTACCCTCATGCGTGCGGGCACGCAGCGCAAAAATATCTAAAATTAAGCCTGTACGGTCTATAACTCGGCATTTTAATATTCTTTCTAAATTTCGTTCTTGAGCAGGGGATAATGCATGGTCAAAAATAACTAGACTCGCTTCTAGTTCCTCCACTTGCTCTGCAATTTCTTCGACTTTTCCTGAACCAATAAAAAATTTAGGGTTAGGCTTATTACGCTGAACCTTAATATGTTCAAGGATATCTGCACCCGCAGACTGTGCAAGTAGAGCAAACTCTTCGGCATCCAGATCATCTAATAATTGTACAGAAACACTCACTAAAATTGTGCGTTCACCGCCTTGATGCCGATCAACATATTCCACGTGGCTATAAATCCTGAAAATGGGAAAACTTTATTCTAGAGGAAACTTAAGCAAAAGGGGAAAGCGTTTGTTCTTATCCTTTATATTAGTGATATGAAGTCAATATAATGTTCAGATTTATTTTATTTGCCGTGTTCTAACGTCAATGCAAGTTTATTCTGAAACGTATAGAATGACTTGAGATGGGTATAACAAAGATTAATCGTTAGTGAAATTTTATGGCTCAAACGCAAAGTATAGTTAATTCAACGTTAAAGAAATTATCAAAAATAGGTTTATACGGAAAAAAGGTCACTTCTGCCACGGCCGCAATTAGTGAAGGTTTTTATCTAGTTTATCGACATGGACTTTATAAAGATCCTAATAATCCTGTTAATACACGTTATGTCCAATACTTTTGCCGCCGTTTATGTCAGGTTTTCAATTTAGATATAGAAGTACATGGCACAATTCCGAGAGAACCAGCTTTATGGGTAAGTAACCATATTTCTTGGTTAGATGTTGCAGTTCTAGGTTCGGGTGCGCGAGTTTTCTTTCTGGCTAAAGCTGAAATTGAAAATTGGCCTATTCTTGGAAACTTAGCCAAAAGTGGTGGAACGTTATTTATTAAGCGTGGATCTGGGGATTCCGTCAGAATTCGTGAGCAAATTGCTGAATTTTTAAAACAGGATATTCCAGTATTATTCTTCCCTGAGGCTACGACTACAGATGGGCACTCTGTTAAAAAGGTCCATGGGCGATTACTCGGTGCAGCGATTGAAGCACAGCGTCCAATACAGGTATGTTTGATTTGTTATGTAAACCGTGATGGGGAGTTAGATACGGTTGCGCCATTCATTGGTGACATGACATTTGCTGAACATATTCAACGTGTACTTGAAATGCCTAAAGTAACAGCTCATTTGTTAACTTTGCCTCCTATTTCAGTGGAGGGGCATGACGTCAAAAGTTTAACACGTGAAGTCCAAGAAAAAATGGTAGAAGGTTTGGCTCAACTCCATCAAAAAGTACTTAAGCCAAAACATTAATTACATAAATCCTTCAAGTGGCAGCCATGAAAGAAACTTCATGCCTGCTTTTTGCCACCATTTCATCTCGGGTTCTTGGTTATAAATTAAAGGACCATTGGGAGTTTCTTGCTGCCAATAAATATGATTGTTAGCATCGAGTTTTAATTTATAAGCATACTTATTTAAATTTTCATCCATCGTATGGTGAATGGTTTTAGCCAATGATGGGCTATCTAAAATTACGCCAATTTCAGTATTTAAATAAGCCGAGCGTGGATCAAAGTTAAACGAACCAATAAAAACCTGTTCATCTAACGCCATCAGTTTTGTATGCAAGCTTGATCGGCTTAATCCTTTCATATTTACTTTAGCTTTAGTGGCAAGCTCATCTGTATTTTTATTTAAATCTCTTTTATCGGGTGTCGGTAAAAATTCATAAAGTTGTACGCCGTTTTTAAGCAGCTCTTTACGGTATTTTCCATAAAAGGCATGCACAACAGCAACGTCATTCGCTTTAAAAGAGTTCGTTAAAACTCGAACCTCAACACCGTCTTTAGCAAGCGTACTTAAAATTTTAGCGCCTTGTTTTTCAGGAATGAAATAGGCTGAGATTAAGTCAACGTTACTTTCTGGCTTTTCTAAATGATTAATTAACTGAAAATTTAAGTGTTCTTCTTTTTTTGCTTTCGATTTGATTTTATCAGGTGAGTCTTTAACGACTTCCGCTTTTACCCAATCAAATCGGATATTGTGATTTAACCATTGATCAAATGCATGAGATTTTGAGGTTAAATTTAGAAAGTTTTGAACCGTAGCTTGTTGGTAATGTGCTTCAAGCTGTTCTTTTAAGCCGTCATAGCGTAAACGGTGCTGCTCAGGACTTACGATACTTTGAACTGAATATGCATATTCATGATTCCAGTAATCATCGAACGAATTAACGATATCATCAACAGCAGCGCCTACCAACATTACATCGACATCAGAAAATTGATAACTATCGCTTACATTGTAATATTGATTGGTCATGTTACGCCCGCCAATAAGCGCAACCTCATTGTCGGCAATAAAACTTTTATTGTGCATACGACGGTTGATGCGTTTTAAGTCAAGCACCATATCCATTGCGCGGTATTTACGGAAACGGTACGGATTAAAAAGTTTAACGTCAATATTTTTATGCTGAGAAAGGGCCAGTAAAATCCCTTCCATTTTTTTTGCATTATTATCATCAATAAGAAGTCGGACTTTTACACCTCGATCAGCCGCACGAATAATGGCGTGCAAGGCTAAAGCTCCAACTTTGTCATTGTCCCAAATATAATATTGTAAATCTAACGTCTTTTCGGCTTTATCAATTAATCTTAGTCGGGCTGCTAGAGCCTCCAACGGATCATTTAGAACATGGAAGCCTGTTAACTTAGGATTTTGTAGACGTAAAGGTGTAATAATTTTGGCAAGTGAAGTCTCAGAGGTATCAATATCTTTGGCATATTGAACAGGCTCAACTCCATGTCTTGGCAGAGTGCTACATCCTGTCAACCCCACAGCAAAACTTGAACACAGAACTATAGAGGCTTTTATCAAAAAGCTTTTAGCTTGTTGATTCGTTTGAAGCTGTTTGGAATGAAAGGATTGTGCCATAATCAGTACATACGATAAGGTGAGCTAGAGTATAATTCGTGCATATTGAAAGATAAATATTGAATTTGATTACTAGCAATCAATACAAGATAAGTCGAGAGTCGTAATGTGGAATCCGAATTCAATCATTTTTTGTTTTTACTTTATTTTTTCAATACTAGCTCTATGGGGAATTTCTGAGGCTTGGATTCATCAATCTCGAACCGAGACTATTCATCCATTTAAAGCTTTTGTACATCTACTTGCATTTTATCTCTCTTATCTACTTATTCCTCTTTGGTTTTTTAACTTATACGCTGCTTGGACTGGTTACTACTCAATTCATCAAGGGATTTTCATCTTTTTCTTAAGTGGTGTGCTAATTTATGCCCGATTTATCGAGCCTCATTTAGTCCGTGTTGATACTCATCAATATCGTTTAAACCCGGATCGTAGTTTTGATAAGCCTGTAAAAGTTGCGTTAATTGCAGATTTACATATCGGTTTATTTTCAGGACATGAACGTCAGCTCAAAACCATAGTTAGAAAATTAAATGAACAGCAACCTGATTTAGTGGTAGTCGCTGGTGATTGGACATATGAGCCGGAAGACAGATTGATTGAAGAGTTAAGTGTTTTAAAAGAAATTCAGGCGCCTGTATATTCGGTTCCTGGAAATCATGATGAGCAATATCCTGGCCCACCGATTCAGCAACTATTAAAAGATGCCCTATTTTATAATGAAGTTGTTGATATCGAAGGTAAGATTGTTGATTTTGAAGAGTTTCGTTTGATTGGCATTGGTGACCTCTGGGCCGGAAAAACCGATATGCGTTCTATGCCAGATTTACCACAAGACAAGCCTTGGTTAATTTTGTCTCATAACCCAGATACGGTGGATATGGTACCTAAATTACCGAATCGACCATTAATGTTATCTGGACATACTCATGGCGGGCAGGTGGAGCTCCCGTGGGTGACTAACTATATTATGAAAAAAGTATCAATTTTAGGCCATAAGCGTGGATTTTACTCTCATGAGCATGCGGATGTCTTTGTTACCGTCGGCACAGGAATGGTCGGCATCCCTTTACGTTTTAGAGTACCGCCTACTATTGATATTATTGAGCTAGTTTAAAATAAAAAAGCCAATCACAAAGGATTGGCTTTTTTATGAATTAAATTTACTTATGGAATAACGACAATCGCAACACGTCGATTAATCGCACGATTTTCATTGGTTGTATTTGGCACATAAGGTTGTGTTGAACCACGACCAATCACATAAATATTTTCTTTTTTAAATCCGCGAGCTAAGAAAAGGTTTGCTACACTTTGTGCCCGCTCTTCCGACAGCTTTTGATTGTAAGCGGTATCACCCACATCATCAGTATGACCCACAATTTTCAATTTATTTAGATCATATTTATTCAATTGAGATGCTAGACGTGTTAACTCAGCTTCATGGCTCTGTTTTAACTCTGCATTATTAAAGTCAAACAACAAACGTTCTGGTAAACCTAGAGTCCAACCTTCATTAGTAAGAACAAAACCTTCTTTTTTAAGCAATTTTACCTGCCGATATTTTAATGGACCAAAACTCAGGCAACCTGCAAGAGTAATGCATAGCAATGCAATAAAGGAGAGTTTTAAAGATCTTGTATTCATAGATTAGCCTAAATTTAATTTTCAGGTTTATAGATAAACCAGTGTTCATCCGAATTTTTAGCCTTATACATTGCTTGATCTGCTTGCATAATGAAATCTTCGGGGCTAGATGCAAATTGTGATAAAGCAATACCTACACTAAAACTGAAGTAAATAGTTTGACCATTCAGGTGCAAAGGTTCTTTACAGCTTTCGAGTAAATTTTCAGCAATAGATATTAAATGATCAGCATGACTAATGGAATGCAAAATGACAGCAAATTCATCGCCACCTAACCGTGCAATAAAATCTTGATGACGTAGGCGAGTTTGCAAACGATTCGCCATTTCTTTTAGAACTTCGTCTCCAGCCAAATGACCAAACTGATCATTAATTGCTTTGAAGTTATTGTTATCTATAAATAATAAAGCAGATTTATTGTCAAAATCCTTATCCTCAAACATATCTAAAAGGATTTGGTAAAAATAATGTCTATTAGGTAATAAGG
>NZ_JABVBF010000094.1 GCF_013344765.1 Acinetobacter lactucae | reverse complement strand
GTATTTCGTCTCAATATACCCATCCAAACGAATATATATTAACCAAATAAACTAAATATATTATTTGTCTTTTTAATAAAAATTAATAAGAATAACCAAGGTCAGAGTTTTGAATAAACTTGTTCAGTAAAACTATAGGCAAAGGATTGATTGTATGCTGACATTACTTGGTGTTGGCATGATTTTGTGCTTCATGTACTTAATCATGTCCAAACGTTTAAGCCCTATTATTGCTTTAATTCTCATCCCATTTCTTTTCGCTCTCATTGCTTGGGGCCTAGGTCATTACTTTGAAAGTTTAAGTCACATTGAACTTAAAGGTCTCAGTGAGATGATGCTGGATGGCATCAAAAAATTAGCGCCAACTGGCGTAATGCTTTTATTCGCAATTTTATATTTTGCCTTAATGATCGATGCAGGTCTCTTCGATCCACCAGTTAAATGGATTTTGAAAAAAGTTAAAGGCGATCCTTTAAAAATTACCCTAGGAACTGTCTTTTTAACTACTCTCGTTTCTTTAGATGGTGATGGTTCAACCACCTATATGATTTGTGTGGCTGCAATGTTGCCACTTTATCAACGTTTAGGTATGAACACTCTTATTATGACAGCCCTGATGCTGCTCTGTAGCGGTGTGATGAACTTAACGCCATGGGGTGGTCCTACCGCTCGTGCTGCGAGTGCCCTTCAAGTTGATCCGAGCCATATTTTCGTACCAATGATTCTTCCAATGATCGTAAGTATTGGCTGGTTATTCTTCTTGGCATACCTATATGGTCGCTATGAACAAAAACGTTTAGGCGTAATTGAGCTTGAAAGTCATCACGGTGACAATATTACCGTATCAAAAGATCCTGAAGCGACACGTCCACATTTACGTAAAGTAAATATGGTACTCACGATTATTCTCATGATTGCATTAATCAAAGGTATTTTACCGATGTCAGTGCTCTTCATGATAGCGTTCTGTATTGCAATGCTCATTAACTATCCGAATGTTGATATGCAGAAAAAACGTATTGCAATGCATGCGGATAGTGTCTTAGCAGTTGTTGGTTTAATTTTTGCGGCTGGTATTTTTACAGGTATTTTATCTGGTACAGGTATGGTTGAGGCGATGTCTAAAGAATTCGTCGCAATGATTCCTCCAAGCATGGGGCCATATCTCGCACCGATTACTGCTCTAGTCAGTATGCCTTTGACATTCTTTATGTCAAATGATGCATTCTTCTATGGTGTATTACCAATTCTTGCTGAAGCTGCTTCGCATTACGGTATTAGCCCAGAAGCCATTGCTCGTGCATCAATTATCGGTCAACCAGTGCACCTGCTCTCACCTCTTGTTCCATCCACCTATTTGTTATGTGGCCTTGCAAAAGTTGATTTTGGAGACCATCAAAAATTCACTCTCAAGTGGGCATTTATAACATGTATGGTTTTGATGGGGACCGCTTTAGTGATTGGTGTTTTCCCACTTTTTAGTACACTTTAATTATTCTTCTAAAATAAAAGCCCCAAACGGGGCTTTTTTTATTTTTCTACATATTCAATTAATTGATCTAACACAATATGAAAATGCAACGTAATATCTTCTTCTAAAATTTTATAAGCATTATCAAACTGAACCATTGGCCACCCTTCTTTCCAAAATGGGAAAATATCGTGCAAATCTTGAGTAACGATTGCATCATCATAGCTAATTGCTTGTGCAATTTGCGCCAAAACTTGAGCAGTATCCGCACCATCAAGCTGGTTGTAATCAATCCCATGTTGCTTAAAAAGACGAATACGATCTTTCTTATAACGCATTTTCTTTTCTTGAGCTGGGAATAAGTTAAATACTAAGGTCACAGCTTCAATAAAATAACGTTCAAAATTTTGATGTAAAACAACTAAGGCATTTTTATGGCTTTCTTGTCTACCGGCTTTGCCACCCGCACGGATAATTTGCTGTGCTTCTTCCGCCAGATTTACTGTTTTAAGTTCATTAAGGCGGTTTAAGATTTGGGCTGGCGTTACATCAACCATAGAAAGACCTTTGGTGCTATCGATAAAGGAGCGTATTTTGACACACTTTGCTTATTGTTGATATTCACGAATATGGTCATTATCGCTTAAAAATAAAAAAGCCCTGAATACTCAGGGCTTTTTAAGAACTTAACGAATTATAAACGTACTAATGCGATAATTTGTTCAACCAACTCATCAACATTTTCGGTTGTAATACTGGTATCGGTACCTTCAGCAACTGTCGTTAAAACAGTTACACCAGTTTGACGCAGCAAAGCAACTTGCTCTTCCGTTAGACCAGCTTTAGCAATTGCAACAACACCTTGTTGAATTAACGAACTCTCAATAAGTTGAGACTGTTCTAAGGCTTTTGCAGGAATTTGAACTGCTGCTGGCTTTTGACCTAAACGTGCAGCACGATCTTCAGCTGTTACAGGATTACTATGCGCAGTCCATTCAACAGCAGCTTCAACCATACCCGCACCAACAGTTACGTTGCTTAAGCGATCAATAAAGATGAACGAACCTGTATAACGAGAGTCTTGGTATTGATCAAATACAACTGGTGCATCGAACTCAACCACAACATCTGCAATTGCATTTAACTCAAGTTCTTCCACCTGTGTGTGTTCAAGTGTATTCACATTCACACGATAATGGATAGTAGTGACTTTAGCAGGAACGGTCTGTGTACCAATCTTAACGTTGTACAACTTGCCCTTCACGAGCGGATGTTCATTCATCCATACTACTGAGGCACGAACACTACGTGAAATTAATGGTTGCTCGCCAGCACGCACTAAAACGTTACCGCGGCTAATATCAATTTCATCATTTAGAGTTAATGTAACCGCTTGGCCTGCTACAGCCTGCTCAAGATTTCCATCAAATGTGACGATTTCTTTAATTGTTGAACGCTTACCTGACGGCAAAGCAACAATCTCATCACCCACGTTGATTTCACCTAAAGCAATCGTACCTGCAAAACCACGGAAATCAAGGTTTGGACGGTTTACATACTGAACAGGGAAACGGAATTCGTGTTTGTTTGACTCACGACTAATTTCAACTGATTCAAGAATGCTCATCAAGGTCTGACCCTTGTACCATGGCGTATGAGCTGATGGGTTTACAACATTATCGCCATTTAAAGCAGAAATTGGTACAAACTGAATATTGGCTGGACGACGATCACCCAACTGGCTTACAAAAGCATCATATTCAATCTGAATTTCAGTAAAGCGTTCAGGTGAATATTCAACTAGGTCCATTTTATTAATGGCAACAACAATATTTTTGATACCAAGCAAACTTGCAATAAACGTATGGCGACGTGTTTGTGTTTGTACACCATAACGCGCATCAATCAAGATGATTGCCAAATCCGCAGTCGACGCACCTGTTGCCATGTTACGAGTATATTGCTCATGCCCTGGGGTATCCGCAATAATAAACTTACGCTTTTCGGTCGAGAAATAGCGATAAGCCACATCAATGGTAATACCTTGCTCACGTTCCGCTTGCAGACCATCTACCAGTAATGCCAAGTCTGGTGCATCACCCGTTGTACCCACTTTTTTACTGTCACGCGTTACCGCTTGCAATTGATCTTCATAGATCAATTTTGAATCGTAGAGTAAACGTCCAATAAGCGTACTTTTACCATCATCTACGTTACCGCAAGTCAAAAAGCGTAGAAGGTCTTTTTGTTCATGTTGCTTTAAATAGGCCAAGATATCTTGACTGATTAATTCTGATTGATGAGACATTGCTCAAACTCCACAAATTTAGAAATTGTCTTAGAAATAGCCTTCTTGCTTTTTCTTTTCCATTGAGCCCGCTTCATCATGGTCAATCATACGACCTTGACGCTCAGAACTCGTGGCTAAAAGCATCTCTTGGATAATTTCAGGTAACGTATCTGCTTCAGACTCAACTGCACCAGTTAACGGGTAACAGCCAAGTGTACGGAAACGTACAGACTTCATCTGTGGAACTTCACCCTCTTTTAGACGCATACGCTCATCATCAACCATGATTAACGTACCGCTACGCTCTACTACCGGACGAACAGCAGAGAAATAAAGAGGAACGATTTGAATATTTTCTAAATAGATATATTGCCAGATATCTAACTCAGTCCAGTTAGATAAAGGGAATACACGAATACTTTCACCTTTGTTCACCTTACCATTGTAAAGATTCCAAAGTTCAGGGCGTTGGTTTTTCGGATCCCAACGGTGCTTACTATCACGGAATGAGTAAACACGCTCTTTCGCACGTGATTTTTCTTCATCACGACGTGCACCACCAAAAGCAGCATCAAATTGATATTTATCCAAAGCCTGTTTTAAAGCTTGGGTTTTCATAATATCGGTATATTTTGAACTACCATGATCGAATGGGTTGATTCCAGCTTCACGGCCTTCTTTATTCTGGTGAACAATTAAGTCAAAACCATGAGTTTTTGCCATGTTATCGCGAAACGCGATCATGTCTTTAAATTTCCAACCCGTATCTACATGTAATAATGGGAATGGAAGTTTAGCTGGATAAAATGCTTTTAACGCAAGATGGAGCATTACAGCTGAGTCTTTACCAATCGAGTAAAGCATGACTGGGTTTTCGAATTCTGCAGCAACTTCACGGATAATGTGAATACTTTCAGCTTCAAGTTGTTTGAGATGTGTGAGTCTTGATTCAGTCATGAACACGTCCTTCTCTATCCATTTTGCCCATAAAATCTAGAAGTGGTATTAAACCACCACTTAGAAGACCATGTGGAGGAACGAGTGCCATAACAACTCCAATTTTTCGTGATAAATAATCCAACCACAAGCCCTTATATGGCTTATAGCATTAGTTATGCATTATAGTGATTTAAAACCGATTCCTTTTGCTTGTTTTTTCATATTGATATTCGATTTAATCATATACATCTAATATACTGATTCACTTGCATAACTTCATAATCGTAGCTTGTGTAGTCAACTTAAGCAAATCTTGTTCTAATCTTTAGATTTCTCTAAAAACCATAAAAAAAGAGAAGCATTAATCGCTTCTCTTTTCTAAAACATGATCTAAGCTTAAAAACCAAACATTTTGCGTTCTAATGGAATTTCAACACCAATAGATGCACCTGCATCATTACCTTCAAGATCCGAATCACTTACCCATCCATTAATTTTTAATGGAAGATCAGGTTTGATGAAATGCGTCCAAGTTAAATCAAGCGCTTTAATTTCATCATCTTTAGGGAAGGCTTTATTGATTGCCAAGCTAGATTGGTTCACTTTCACCACCATAGCACGACCACTTAAACGGTTCATGACATCGAAGCGGATATCCCCACCCACTGAATACATTTGCCCATCACCCCCCATCGCGTGTCCTAAAGAGAAACCATGTTGGTAATAACCATCTTTATAAATATAATGATTATAAGAAATGCCTTTTACATCACCATTGGTTCGTGTATCAGCCCATTCTGCGTAAAGTTGATATGGCATATCATTGTAGCTTGACGAATAGTCCACACCAGCTAAGTACATTTTCTTAGAAGGTAAACCACCCGCTTCATCTTCACCTACATACTGTCCATAAATGCCAACAGGGGTATTGATAAGAGATTGTAAATTTAAACGGGCATCAAACCCTGCGATTTGGTTAGATCTATCTTCAGCTGCGTCATAAACATTATCATTACCTTTAATTGCATTCCATAAAGAATCCCAACTTTCAGAACGTCCTTCACCACCCCATTGTAAAGTTCGAGAAGCTCCTAATTCTAAATATGGTAATGGCTGTGCAGTTATGCGTAGACCTAATAATTTAGCATCTGGAATTGCTTTATAATCATCTAATTGACCAGCAAATGCTTGATATTGCCAAGGCCCAATCCAAGACAACCATTTTGTCTCAAAAGCATTTTGTACAGCACGCTGTGCAGTCACGCCATAAACTGGACGACTTGCATCACCACGGATTAAGCTACCATCGTGTCCAGGTCCCCACCATGTTGGAATTTGTCCTGCAACTACCCACTGATTCCAAAGCTTGCCAGCGACATATGAACCTTCGACATTGACATCTTGCCCATTATCAATTTGAGAATCTTTTTCTGCATTTACACGGATTTTTGCATCCCAGTTTTCCCCACCCGCATTAAACTCTAACGAACCTTGATATTGAGCTTTTTGGTTATCGCCAAATGCTTGAGGAATATTTTTGATATCAGTTTCAGCAAAAGCACCCACTTTAACTGTATTATTATCTGCTTTTAATGCATTAAGAACTGAGTTAATAACTTTTTGTTGAGCAGGATGTGTCACCTTTGCTTGAGAGAGTGCACGCTGAATTTCATCACCACTTAACGGCCAAGTTGAAGTGCTAATATTGATAACACCTTGTTGATTCAACCAATTTAAATCTGTACGTAAGTCTTCATTATTTAGCACCAAACCTTGTGCAAAAATAGCGGATGAAGCAGTTGCCAATATTGCAATCGAAAGTGTTTTTTTTAGAAACATGCCAGCACAATTCTCAAAGTTATTTATGAGCAACACCTTAAATTTTTTATCACAACTTTGCAATTGTTAAACTGTGCAATTACATTTTTTAACGCTATCTTAGAATTAGTATAGATAGGTAAGTTTTTGAGATATAAGAGTAATAAAAAAGGCAGTATAAATACTGCCTTTTTTTCTTTAGAGGTTTAACCTTCTTTACGACGCATGTGTGGGAATAAAATCACATCACGAATACTTGGTGCATCAGCAAATAACATAACTAAACGGTCAATACCGATACCTTCACCCGCCGTTGGAGGTAAACCATATTCAAGTGCTTCAACAAACTCTGCATCGTAATGCATTGCTTCATCATCACCAGCATCTTTCTCAGCAACTTGAGCTTGGAAACGTTCAGCCTGGTCAATTGGGTCATTTAACTCACTGAAACCATTTGCCAATTCACGGCCACCAATGAAAAATTCAAAGCGGTCGGTAACATGTGGGTTGTCATCATTACGACGCGCCAATGGAGATGTTTCCGCTGGATAATCGGTAATAAATGTTGGCTGACGTAGCTTTGTTTCAACAGTTTCTTCGAATACGATTGTTTGAAGCTTACCTAAACCAAAACCAGGCTTAACTTGTTCTTTTAATTCTTCACGAATAAATTTTGCAAGAAACTCGCGATCACCTACATTTTCAGGTGTGAACTGCGGATTGTTCTCTAAAATCGCATCGAACATAGAGATTTTCTTGAATGGTCCTTTGAAGCTAAATACTTCACCTTGGTAAGGAACATCAGTTGTACCTAGAATATCCAAAGCCAACTTTTCAAGCATATTTTCAGTCAATGCCATTAAGTCTTTATAATCAGCATATGCCTGATAGAACTCAATCATCGTGAATTCAGGGTTGTGACGTGTTGACACCCCTTCATTACGGAAGTTACGGTTGATTTCAAACACACGTTCAAACCCACCAACAACTAAACGTTTTAAATAAAGTTCAGGTGCAATACGTAAGAATAAAGGCATATCCAAAGCATTGTGATGTGTTTCGAATGGACGCGCAGAAGCACCGCCCGGAATCACATGCATCATTGGCGTTTCAACTTCCATGAAACGTTCATTGTTTAAAAATGCTCGAATACCTGCAACAACTTTGGCACGGATTTCAAAAGTTTTACGTGTCTCTTCATTCACGATTAAGTCAAGGTAACGTTTACGGTACTTAACTTCTGTGTCATTTAAGCCATGAAATTTATCTGGTAACGGACGAAGAGATTTTGTAAGAAGTTCAAAACCTTCAAGATGAACATATAAGTCACCTTTGCCTGAACGTCCGATATAACCTTCGGCAGCAATAATGTCACCAAGATCTAAACCTTTAATGGTTTCAAGAATATCTTTTGGTAAGCCTTTACGGTCAACATATAACTGAATACGACCTGTCATGTCTTGAATCACCATGAACGAACCACGGTTTAACATGACACGCCCAGCCACTTTTACATAGACATGCTCAGCGCTTTCAATTTGTTCTTTCGACTGATCTTTAAATTGTTCTTGTAGATCAGCAGCGTAATGTTCACGCTTAAAAGTATTTGGCCAAGGACTCTTTCCAGTTTCCTTTGCAACATCTTGGATTTGCTTTAATTTGGCATGACGCTGTGCAATTAAATCGTTTTCGGAAATAGTTGGTTCAGAAGTCGATTGAGCGTTTTGTTGCGTCATCTCTGCCTCGATTAAGTAAAAATGAAGTGGCATAGCTTAACAGATTGCAGGAGTTTTTCGAATGATTTCAATCAAACAAAAATGAAAAAAGACAATTTATGGAAACCAACACTAATTTTTAAAGGCAAAATGACTTAGACCAATCGCTAAGATCATTTTTTAAAGCATTTAGTAAAATATATAAAAATCCAAATAACGTCGATATTCAAAGGCCCTACTTGCCTTTATTTTATCAATGAGATTGTGTCGTAAATAATGAAAATTCTATTTTTACATGGCTTGGATTCTTCTCGTGAATCGACAAAATTCCATGCCATTTTACATCCTGAAAAATTTTGTATTGACGTTGATTATCGTAACTTAAGTTATGCGTCGGTTGAGTACTTTTATCATCAGGCTATTCAAACCATCAAACCAGATTTATTGGTTGGTCACAGCCTTGGAGGGTATTGGGCCTTAAAAACTGCCGCTCAACATAAATTAGCTGTTATTGTGGCGAATCCAAGCCTTACGCCGAGTTTTCGACCTGACTACCCTCAACTGTCAGAAGAGGAACTGACCCTTTCTAATCCTAAAATGGCCTATTTAGAATTAGGAGACGAGCAACTTGATATGTATCAGGTTCAAGCAAAACTTGCTCCTTACATGAATATTGAAACGTTTGAAGGTGGACACCATCGTTTGGCCTATCCTTCTCGTATCAATGATTTGATTATGAAAATTTATAAAAGATATTTGGCTTAAATTGATGCTAATTACCTATTTTCCTTCTGCTAATTTCTTGATCACCTCAAAACCTTGAACGAAGCCACTTTTCAACATACCCATATATTCAGGTAAGGTGGCCAATTCCACTCTTAAAGTAGTTACATTATCTTGTTGGCTTAAAAAATATTTTTCTAGGGAACCGCTCCAACCTTTAACCTCTTCACTTTCTAAATCTTCCTTACCCTCCTTAATCATTCCTAAATGTTTAAAAATCAAGATTTCTGGTTTTTTCATTTCTTCGATTGTGGAAACCATGCCATTGCCTTCACCATCTAGGAAATACGTTTTACCACCGACTTGCCAATCTGTACGCATGGAAGAGTCTGGGGCAAAGAATTTTGTCCAAGCATTATATGTCTCGCTATTCCAAAGTATGTCCCACACTTTTTCTATAGGCGCCTCAATTTCTACTTCATATACTAAATTTTCCATAGTTCATTTCCCTGATCTATTCTGTTCTTATGATGTCGAATTTTAATTTTCGCGTTTAATGATGACATCTATTTGATCTTTATTTGTTGTTATTTGACTTGATTATTATATAAATCATTTTAAATGATCAGGTACTTTTTATTTTTTCAGTACTTTAATAAGTGAAGTCAAGTTAAAAATTAACAATAAGAATGCATTACTTATTATTAGCTTATGCTGAAGTTTTGCCTAAATAACCACTTATTTGTCCTAACCTGCCATTCATCTTTGCTTACGAATGATTAAACTCCGTTATTTGCTTTACATTAAATGTAGAACTGCGTAAAAATTTGATATCCGATCAAAGGCACATTGGTTATTATTGACCGGATCGTGGTTACATTATTAATAGATGGAATAGTTTTACTGAAAGGCAGCTTTAAGCAAACTTATCAGTGCGGAGAGTCTCATGAAAAAATATCAATGTATCGTTTGTGGATGGATTTACGATGAAGCAGAAGGTTGGCCACAAGACGGCATTGCAGCTGGAACAAAATGGGAAGATATCCCTGATGACTGGACTTGCCCTGATTGCGGCGTTTCAAAAGCTGACTTCGAAATGATCGAAATCTAATGATTTAAAGTAAAAGGCCATGATTGACATGGTCTTTTTTACAAATATTACCAATCACCGTATTAAATAAACAATTCTAACTCTGGAGAAAAAAATGCATCCTATCGTCATTATCGGATCAGGCATGGCGGGTTATACCTTAGCACGTGAGTTCCGTAAGCTTAGCCCAGAGCAAGAACTTGTAATGATTTGTGCGGATGATGCAGTAAATTATGCAAAACCAACATTATCAAATGCGTTTGCAGGTAAAAAAGCACCTGAACAGATTGCTTTAGGTGATGCTGCTAAAATGGGTACCCAACTCAATATGCGTATTGAGCCTTTTACTTATGTAAAAGAAATTTTAGCTGAACGCCATGAACTTGTGCTTGAGAAAGATGGGGTAACTTCTAATCAACCCTATTCAAAACTAATTTTAGCGGTTGGCGCTAATCCAATTCGTCTTGCAATTGCAGGTGATGGTAGTGATGACATTCATGTAGTGAACTCGCTAATTGATTACCGTGCTTTCCGTGAAAATCTAGCTCAACGTAAAGACAAACGTGTTGTTATTTTGGGTGCCGGTTTAATTGGTTGTGAATTTGCCAATGACTTACTTCACAGTGAATATGACATTACTGTTATTGATTTAGCGCCTCAACCATTAGGTCGCTTATTGCCAGGTCATATTGCTTCTGCATTCCAGCAAAATCTCGAAGAGGCTGGTGTTAAATTTGCATTAGGCACAACCGTTGAAAAAGTCAGCAAAATTAATAATGGTCAAGACTATGCGATTACGCTCGCAAACGGCCAAACTTTAGTTGCTGACATCGTTCTTTCAGCTATTGGTTTACAGCCAAATATTTCACTTGCGAAAAGCGCAGATATTCAAACAAGCCGTGGCATTATTACCAATAGTTTGCTTGAAACGAATCAAGCCGATATTTATGCGATTGGGGATTGTGCAGAAGTAAATGGCACGCTACTTCCATATGTAATGCCAATTATGCAGCAGGCTCGTGCTCTTGCTAAAACCCTCAGTGGACAACAAACTGCCGTGCATTATCCTGCTATGCCAGTAGCAGTAAAAACTCCAGCGGCCCCACTTACCGTTTTACCGGCACCAGTTGATGTAGAAGTAAACTGGGAAACAGAAGAGTTCGACGATGGTATGCTTGCTAAAGCAATTGACAATGAAGGAACATTGCGTGGTTTCGTATTGTTAGGTGCAACGGCAGGTAAACAACGCTTAACTTTAACAAAGCTTGTTCCAGATCTTATTCCAGCCCAAGCATAAGGTTTGAATCAGGAATACTCTTTTGTGAGTATTCCTTTGAGGAATGAATAACATGAATAGCGCCTTACAGTTTAACATTTCACCGTACACATCTTTCATGCAAGAGACCAAAGTCAACTTAGGCAATGGTATTGAGCTACATGTAGAAGTAGGTGGAAAACCGGATCATCCAACCATTTTGTTAATTATGGGTCTTGGGGCTCAAATGCTTTTCTGGCCGGATTTCTTCTGTAAATCACTCATTGATCAAGGTTTTCGTGTTATTCGTTTTGATAATCGTGATATTGGCCTTTCTTCAAAAGTACGTCATGAAGGTAAACGGCTAAATACGGTTAAATTGATGGGTCGCTTTGCACTTGGGCTAAGTAATCAAGGTGCACCTTATACATTGCATGATATGGCAGATGATGTATCAATGCTTATTGATCGCCTAGGAGTGACTAAAACACATGTCATTGGCGCATCAATGGGCGGCATGATTGCTCAAATTCTTGCAGCAAAATATCCTGAAAAGGTCGAGAAATTGGGGCTTATGTTTACCAGTAATAATCAGCCTTTTTTACCTCCTCCTTTTCCGAAACAACTTTTGAGTTTAATTGGCAAACCCGAGTCACGTGACGAAGATGGTATTGTTAATCACAGTTTAAAACTATTTCAACTGATTGGCTCACCCGGTTACGTCAACCAGATTGAAGCAATGCAAACTGCACGCAAACTTTATCAACGTAGCTATTACCCTGCTGGTGTACTTCAACAGTTTTTAGCAATATTATGTACAGGCTCCTTACTTCAACTGGACCGTGAAATTAAGCAACCTGCGTTAGTCTTACATGGCTCTCGTGATCGCTTACTTCCACCTAGTCATGGTAAGGCTGTAGCAAAAGCAATTTCCGGTGCTAAGTTTGAATTAATTGATGGAATGGGGCATGATATCCCTGCACATTTTATTCCACAGCTTAGCGGTTTATTTGCGCATCATTTTAAATCATCATACTAGGACACTATGGCTGCATTACCCTCACTAAGACAGCTATCATATTTAGTTACGTTGTCGGAAACTTTGCATTTTACTGAAGCAGCACGCCGCTCTTTTGTCACGCAATCGACGTTATCAGGCGGCATCATGGAGCTTGAACGATTGTTAGGTGGCGTTCTGGTAGAGCGTGACCGTCAGAATGTGCGTTTAACACCCTTGGGTGAACAAGTCGTTGCTCGCGCCCGTGTACTACTAGCAGATGCTCAAGATTTAATGCGTTTGAGCCGTGAAATGAGTGAACCGTTAACAGGTGATTTGCATTTGGGCGTGATCCCAACCATTGCACCTTTTATTCTGACACGGTTACTTGATGAAGTGCATCAGCAGTTACCTAAAATTCAGTTGCATCTGCATGAAGCTCAAAGTGAAAAAATTGTAGAGCGTCTAGAACATGGTAATCTAGACATGATTGTTCTTGCTCTACCTTTTGATACTAGAGGCCTAAAAGTCTCTGAAATCTCGAAAGAAAATTTGTACCTTGTATGTAGTAAACAAGATACAAATGCTTTGCAAGCAAACTCTCTAGATGATCTTGATTTATCAAGGTTAATTTTGCTTGAAGAAGGTCACTGTTTACGTGACCACGTTTTAAGTGCTTGCCCTATCGGTGAACGTAAAAACGACAACCGTTTAAAAGCAAGCTCTTTACCAACTTTGGTCGAAATGGTTTCTTCTGATTTAGGCTTTACGCTTCTACCAGAAATTGCAATTGAAAACAGTATGATCAAGTTTAATGATCAAATTACTGCAAAACCAATTGAAGATGCCCCTAGTCGAACTTTAGCGTTAGTCACTCGTAAAAGCACACCACTACAAAGTGAGTTTGATGTATTACTGCAAATTATGCAGAAAATCACCACAAACTTACACGAATAAAAAAGGAGTCTTCGGACTCCTTTTTGTTTTACTGAGCTGTAAGCGATGCCCACTTAAACACCCAAGCAGATTGCATATTCAAACTATTATCAGCAATAATTTTTTCTCTAATAATTTGTGCGATAGCATAATCATTGGCTGGATCTATCATAACCCGTATTC
>NZ_JABVBF010000093.1 GCF_013344765.1 Acinetobacter lactucae | reverse complement strand
AAATGATACTATGGATAGTCATTGTGTAAATATTGCAGTTTCCGGTTTAAGCCTAAAAGTTTCAGATGAATTAAAAATATTAATTCGCGATTTAATACCTGAGCAATACGGTATTAACTGGGTTAATATTTCCAATAATAATATTGATTTATTAATTATTAATGAAAACTTTTTTGAGGCAGATAATATTCAGAATATTCTTCAAAAGAAAAAAATTCCTTGTTTAAAAGTCACCAAAACATCATCAGAAAATGGAAAGAGTATAAATGAACACACCCTACACTTCCCCTTAGATAAATCAGAGCATCTTTTGTCTTGGCTACAAAAAAATTTACTAACTTCTTTAAAATCTACTGCTATTAGTTCTGCCTCAGCTTTATCAAATGAAATACCTCTCATAAATTGGCAGTTTATAAGAAATTTGCATAACCCAGAAAATACTAAATTACATTTATTTGATGAGAAAGGCACCTTAGCCATTATTGATAACAGGATCCAACTTGCTTGGATAGAACCCTCTCGTCAAAAAGCACATACCAATATGAGCTTTAACTTTACTTTTGCTAAAACATCGGATTTTACTAAGGTTTCTCGTAAAAAAAGTTATTACTTACAAGACTGGTTATGGAACCTAATTTGGTGTTCAAAAGACTTTGAAAATTTAGCTTCAGTTGATGGTTACTTCAAAATCGATCATTGGCCGCAGCCCTATCAAAAAGAATATAGAAAAATAAGCCTACTACTCTCTGCATGTTTTATACAAGGCGCAAAAATTACTGATGTTGCTAAACAACTCAACGTATCAATCGACGATGTCTTACGCTTCGTTACGGCTTGTGTAATGGCAAATAACGGAAGATTTGTTTCTGCGAATAAATGCTCTTACGCACCAAGCTCTCATTTTGAAAATTCAAATATAGACAATCATTTTTTTAAAAATTTTATAGGGAAGATTAGACGACGTTTTGGTCTTTAAGGGAAGGTATGATTATACAGCAATATAAAATTGTCTTTGCAGGCAGTATGGGGGCAGGAAAAACAGAAGCGATTAAATCGCTATCTGAGATTCCAATTCTGGAAACAGAAGCATTCAACACAGATGTTCAGAGTCACCAGAAAACCCAGACCACTGTAGGCATTGATTATGGTGAAATTACTCTAGATGATGGCATCAAAATTGGATTATATGGAACACCAGGACAAAGTCGTTTTGATTTTATCTGGTCTGTCATTTGTGAAGGTGCAATCGGCGTTATTTTATTATTAGATCACAATAGTCCTAATCCGATTGACGAGCTAGAAAGCTACTTAGAAACCTTTAAAAAATATAATGATAATATTGCAATTGGTATTACTCATGTTGATGAGAATAAAAAATCGTCACTTCAACAATATCGTCATTGGATACAAGCAAATGCACTAACTTATCCATTGTTTTTTATTGATGCACGCGAGGAAGAACAAATATTAATGATGGTTGAGTCATTAATTGCATCACTTGAAGTTAAGGTCGGGGCATTATCAAAGGGGAATAATCATGCTTAGTATCCCAGCTCAAAAACGAACAGCACCAACGCAATTGCTACAACTCGCAAAAAGTGAAGCTCATAATATTTTAATGAATACACGCGGTGTAGATTTCGTGATGATTTGCTCTTCAGATGGTTTTGAATTAGCCACAGTGAGCCATAAAAACTACCACAACACCACTAAATTGGCAGCTGTCAGCAGTTCAATTTTGGCAATGGTGACTGCATTTTTAAAAGAGATTCAACTCACAGGCTGTAATAACATTACACTAGACGCAGATAATGGCAAAGCTATTTTGACAGCTATTCCTGCTGTTCATCATCCGATGGTCATGGTCACCTTAAGTAATAAAGAGGTTCTTTTGGGGCAACTACTGTATAGCCTGAAAAAAGCAAGTCAGTTGATTGCTGAGGCAGATGGAGAATAGATCATAATTCTCTACTAAAAAAATACCGCTCATATAGAGCGGTATTTTTTTAAATTTGAATACTAAATAGTATTTGCCGTTTTTTTACTTGCTGGCCTTGCTGACCTAAAACATCATCAACCACTCCATCAACATCAGACTTAATCTGCTGCTGAATTTTCATGGCTTCAAGAACTAATAGAGTTTGACCTTTCACCACTTGATCGCCTTTATTAACCAAGATATTGACTACAGCACCATCCATTGGCGCACGAATTTTGCCATCACCGGCCACATCAGCAGTTTCGGGCGCAGCATAAGTCACATTACTAATCGCAATATTGCCATTATCTTGATCTAAATAAAGCTGATCAACCTCCAATACATATTGAACACGGCGACGTACACCATCAATTAAATAAATCAACTGTTCTGCAGTTCTTTCAAGCACTTCAAGACAAACTGATTGATCGCAGAGCTGTACCGTAAACGTGTTATTTACCGATGAAAGCTGTAATTGAATTTGTTGATCATCATATTTAAGCTTTAATGGTAATGGCACTCCTAACCCAGTTTGCCACACTACAGTACTACTGCTTTGGCTAAATAATGCCGCAGCAATCGCTAAAGTTTCTAAAGTTAGAACCTGCTTATGTAAACTGACATCATTTTGAAAATACTGTTGAATGAACGCAGTATTAGTATCTCCTGCAACAACAATTGGATGACGCAGTAAATTGACCAAAAACTGTTTATTGCTATTTACACCTAGCAAAACACAATCATTCACAGCACGAGCGAGTAAGCGAATCGCATCCTCACGGGTTTTACCGTATGCAATTACTTTCGCTACCATCGGATCGTAAAATGGACTAACCTCATCAGCTGCTAACATCCCATGATCTATTCGCACATTTGGCAAAGTTGCTGGCTGCCAACGCAGAACTTGACCTGTTTGTGGTAAGAAATCTTGCCGTGGATCTTCTGCATACAAGCGCACTTCAATTGCATGCCCAGTTAAGGTTAACTCATGTTGTTGCAAGGGTAACTGTTCACCATTGGCAACACGCAACTGCCACTCAACTAAATCTAAACCTGTAATGAGTTCGGTGACTGGATGCTCTACTTGCAAACGGGTATTCATTTCTAAAAAATAGAATGCACCCGATGCATCAAGCAAAAACTCAACAGTTCCCGCACCTACGTAAGCACATGCTTTAGCCGCGGCTACAGCAGCCTCGCCCATTTGTTGACGCAGTTCGTGAGTCATCACTGGACACGGCGCCTCTTCAACGACCTTTTGGTGACGACGTTGGATCGAACAATCACGCTCAAACAAATAAACATAATTGCCGTGTATATCGCCAAAAACCTGAATTTCGACATGGCGTGGAGCAATGACTGCTTTCTCTAAAATAAGCTCGCCTGAACCAAAGGCATTTTCAGCTTCGGAACGTGCGGTTTGCAATGCATCAACTAATTCGGATGACTGCTGTACCAAACGCATTCCGCGACCACCGCCGCCCGCTGAGGCTTTGACCATAATAGGAAAACCAATCTGCTCGGCTTGTGTCGCTAAATATTCAAGGTCTTGATGATCGCCTTCATAACCCGGTACACAAGGAACACCCGCCTCAATCATGGCAATTTTTGAGAGTCGCTTACTGCCCATTAACTCAATTGCAGAAGCTGTTGGGCCAATAAACGTAATCTGGTTATCGATACATGCCTGAGCAAAATCAGTATTTTCTGACAAAAAACCATAACCCGGATGTACAGCATCAGCACCTGTTTTTTTGCATGCATCTATTATTTTGGTAATTGAAAGATATGATTCAGATACTTTTGAAGCACCAATGTAAACAGCTTCATCAGCTTCTTGCACATGGCGAGCATTGCGGTCTGCATCAGAATAGACCGCTACAGTTTGATAGCCCATTGCTTTGGCTGTTTGCATAACTCGAACTGCAATTTCACCCCGATTGGCAACTAGTAATTTTGAAAATTTCATTATTTTTATCCTTATCTTTTATGACTCATCGGCCCAATTCGGCAACCGTTTTTGGATAAAAGCCATCGTTCCTTCTTGTCCTTCAGCTCCACCAATGGCTTGGGCAAACTGCTGTGCAGCATCATCTAGTAAACCATTCAAAGGTTCATTAAGTGTTCTATGTAACAGCGCTTTAGTCTCACGCGAAGCTTGGGGAGCTGCTCGTTTAATGTGTTGAATGGTTTCCTGTAAAGCTTGTTCAAGCTCAATTTCATTATGCGCAATTTGATGAACCACTCCAGCACTAAGTGCGGTATGACCTTCAAAACGCATGCCGAGCAAAGCTAATCGACGTGCCTGAGTCAGACCAATACGTTTCACCACAAAAGGTGCAATCTGCGCAGGAATCACGCCAAGTCCTGTTTCAGGTAAACCAAACTGGGCATTGTCACGGCTAATGGCAACATCTGAAACACATACCAGACCAAAACCACCACCTAAAACAGCGCCTTCTAAAATCACCACAACTGTTTGCGGGGCTGCATCAACTTGCTCAAGCATGGCACCAAAACGGCGGTTAAAATCAGCATAAGGTTGCAAGGTACCGACATTGGTCGCTTCAACGCGTAAAGCAGCCATGTCTTTAATGTCACCACCTGAACAAAAAGATCCGCCTTCACCACGGATAATCACCGCACGAATTGAAAGATCATCACGAATGGCAGTAAAAACTTGTTGAATCGCATTGACCATATTCAAATTCATGGCATTACGACTCTCCGGTCTATTTAACCAAAGGTATAAAATACTGCCGTCTTGTTCCAATTGAATACTGTCATCAATATCTAAAGCTTGTAGAGATGTCGAAAGCGTCATGACCTACTCCTTATTTTTGTTTTCTTGGCAAAATATCCATTAATTTGCAGATAATCCCCAACATAATCTCATCTGCCCCACCACCAATAGACCCTAACCGACCATCACGGTACAGCTGTGATGCAGGGTTATCCCACATAAAGCCGTTACCACCCCAATATTGCAGACAATTATCGGCAACTTCACGGGTTAAACGTCCAGCTTTGAGCTTTGCCATAGATGCTAACATAGTGACATCCTCCCCCGCGATATGCTGTTCGCAAGCTTGATAAGTCAATGCTTTGAGTGCTTCCACTTCAGTCATGAGTTCAGCAAATCGGAAATGAATATATTGGTTATTAATGAGAGGCTGACCAAAAGTGGTTCGCTCTTTGGTGTAATTAATCGTTTGCTGAATACAATGCTGCAAGCCACCAATCGCATTGGCACATGCCCATAAACGTTCTTCCTGAAATTGCATCATCTGCATCATGAAGCCCATACCTTCAACGCCAACCAAGTTACGCTGAGGTACACGTACATTGTCTAAATAAACTTGTGCTGTGGTCGTTGAACGCATACCTAATTTATTGAGTGGCTCTGAAAAACTAATTCCTTTAGTTTTCGCCGGCACAATAATCATCGACTTATTAACGTGGGGCTTATCATCAGACGTGTTGGCTAAAAGACAAAAGAAGTCAGCTTGTAATGAGTTGGTAATCCACATTTTGCTGCCGTTAATAACGTAGTCATCGCCATCTTTTTTAGCTGTGGTTTTAATAGCCGCCACATCAGAACCGGCATGCACTTCTGATACCGCAATTGATGCCACATACTCCCCGGCAATCGCTGGTGTTAAAAACTCATCACGTAATTCTTTACTACCAAAACGGGCCAAAGCTGGTGTTGCCATATCGGTTTGCACACCAATCGCCAAAGGCACCCCGCCACAAGCCGCATATCCAATTTCTTCTGCGACCACAAGGTTATAAGAATAATCTAAAGCCAAACCACCATTTTCTTCTGGCTTACAAATTCCTAATAAACCAAGATCACCCATTTTCTTAAATACGTCGTGAATTGGGAAATGTCCCGCGGCCTCCCATTCAGGAATATGTGGATTCAGCTCATTTTGAACAAATTGGCGAGCTGTACGGCGCAATGCTTCATGTTCGGCAGTAAATTTCATGGTGTTATTCCTATTAATTTTTTTAATTGCGGTAAAGGTTGATTAAAAACGAGACACACCAAAACGAGTTGGATTTAGCTCTCGTTGCTGGGCTTCATAAATGGTTTGTAAAAGGAAAATTAATAATTTCCGTGTATCTCGCGGGTCAATAATGCCGTCATCATGTAGCATGGCCGTATTGAAAAGTGCGGTAGATTTCTGCTCTAATTTCATGGCTGTACTTTGCTCCAGAAAATCGAGCATTTGTGGATTAGGCTCCTGACCTGAAGCTTTTTGCTTACCTTCGGCCACAATACGTAAGACTTTTCCAGCCTGAGCAGCACCCATTACCGCTACATGCGAATTCGGCCAAGCAAAAATAAAGTCTGGCGATAAACTACGTCCGCACATCGCATAGTTGCCAGCTCCATATGAGCCGGCCACGACAATTGAAATTTTAGGTACAGTACAATTGGCAACTGCCTGAATTAGTTTCGAGCCGTGCTTAATAATGCCATTTTGTTCGGCATCAGTTCCCACCATAAAGCCTGTAGTATTATGCAAGAACAATAACGGACGCTTGGTCTGTTCACACAGATGAATAAACTGAGCTGCCTTCGCCGCCCCTTGGGGCGTAATCGGACCATTATTGGTAATAATACCGATATGCAAGCCACCAATTTTTGCCCAACCACATACCGTTAAATCATCATATTCCTGTTTAAATTCTAGAAAATCCGAATCGTCAATAATACGAGCAACCACTTCTTTCATATCAAATGGTTGTTTAGGGTCACTTGGAATAACACCCAACAGTTCCTCAGTATCGTAACGAGGTTCTTTATAAGTCGTTTCAACTGGCTTGATTTGCTCCTTCCAGTTCAGGTGTTCAAAAATTTCACGTGCCAGCCGAATCCCATCAGCATCATTTTCAGCCAGATATTCTGCTGTTCCAGCAATCTGTGCATGCATTTCTGCCCCACCCAACTCCTCAGCTGTTGCCACTTCGCCCGTGGCAGCCAAAAGTAAAGGTGGACCTGCAAGCAACATCTCTGTTTGCTTACGCACGGCAATGACATAATCTGAAAGACCGGGTTGATAAGCACCACCTGCCGTTGCATTACCATGCACCACTGCAAGTTGAGGAATACCCGCCGCAGAAAGTCGTGCCTGATTGGCAAAGGTCATACCGCCATAAGTAAATACTTCAGCTGCATAATTTAAGTTGGCACCGCCACTTTCAGTCAGCGTAATCAGCGGGAGTTTTTGTTCTAAGGCAATTTTTTGCAAACGCAAAGTTTTTTGTACCCCCATAGGGGACATGGTCCCACCTTTAATCGCACTATTACTTGCAGATACTAGACAACGCACACCACTGACAAAACCAATGCCAGCAATTACCCCACCGCCAGCTTCTGAACCATCTTTATCATCATGCATGTTGTAGCCAACCAAGCCACACAGCTCAACAAAAGGAGAATTAGCATCAAGTAACAACCGCACCCGTTCATGCGGCAAGATTTTGCCTTTTTTATCGAATTTTGGTTTGGCAGCATACGATTTATCAATACTTTTTTGCTGAATTGCACGGACTTCACTTAACTGACCAAGTAGTGCTTCTTTATTTTTTTGATACTGTTCACTGCCTACTGCAATCTCTGATGGAAGAATTGTCATCGTTATTCCTCCTCAGTCTGTTTTTTAAAAATTTCAGGAATAAACGCGCGATGGAAACCATTATAGGACTGACTATTTGTCGCATCAGCTAGTGGATACATGCGTGTGCCTTGTGATGCAGCACCATCGATACGCAATGTCACACCCGACACAAAAGCAGCAGCATCGGACAGTAAATAACAAATTGCCGATGACACTTCTGACTCGGTTCCCATACGTTTTAGAGGTACATTGCCAGCAAGACTTGGGATAATCACTTTGGCAAAATCACCGCTATAATTATCCATACCAGATGAGACAATCCATCCTGGTGCAACTGCATTTACACGAACGCCAGATTTCCCCCATTCGACCGATGCCGTTTTGGTGAGATTATCCACCCCTGAACGCGCAGCACCAGAATGCCCCATTCCCGGCATGCCGCCCCACATATCAGCAGTCATATTGACAATACTGCCACCATGTTTTGCCATCCATTGGTTATAAGCTTCACGCATTAAATAGAAAGTTGAATGCAGATTATTACGCACGACTGCATCAAAACCATTTGCCGAAATATTCTCTAAAGCTGACGGGAACTGTCCACCCGCATTATTTACCAGACCATCGAGTTTGCCGAATTTCTCAATCACTTCGGCAATCATATTTTTCACTTGTTCTTCTTCACGGTTATCACAAACAATGAAATGAATCTGACCACCATCTTCTATAATTTCTTTGCTTACTTTCTCTAATTTCTCAATTTTGCGTCCTGTAATCACCACTTGAGCACCAAGGGCAGCAAGCTCATGTGCAGTACAACGACCAATTCCTGAGCCGCCACCTGTCACAATAATGACTTTATTAGCAAAAGCATCTGGTCTAAAAATTGATTGATAACTCATCTTTGTTTCATCCATTCATTTTATTTTTCTAAAAGATGTGCCGGAATTTTTACAGGCATATCCAATAATTGTTGTGCAAATGCTTTACCTTGTGGATCAATACGTAAGCTTGCAACACCACCGCCACCCAAGGCATTCTCCAACATAAAATTCAGTGCATTTAAACCCGCTAACTCATAACGAATTACTCGCCCTTTCTCTGCATCCAAGACATGCTGCATATAGCTTGCAACAGCTTGTTCAGTCAGTGCTGCACGAACCCAAGGTAAATATTCTGCTTTACGCGCAATGACCCCAATATTGCTATGATTACCTTTATCTCCACTACGAGCATGCGCAATTTCAATCAAAGGAACTTCAATTTCATTCCCTTGATAAATTGCTGTTTCACCTGCTGCAAAGGTATTTAATTGCTGAGCAGAAGACCCTTCAGGAATTTCAACAGGATAGCGTTTCCCATCAAAATCAACTTCCACATTGACCTGATTTTTATCAATTAAAAATGAAAATAACTTAATCACTGGAGATGCCTTAGGCCGTCCTCCAACGATTCCCGCTAAGGCTGGAGCCATTCCTGTTGAAGCCTGTGCAATTTCAGATGCAAAGAACATACAAGCTTCTTTAAACATGTGTGTTACAGCTATTTTGACGACCACTTCGCGGCTATTTAATGCTTGGGCATGTGCGCCATAAGTACTTTCGATGCCTAAAATTTCAACAGACTTTTCACTAAAAGGAGGTGCCAAACGCATGGCCAGCACACGCTCACATTTAGTTAAAATCGCATCGGCAATGACTTGAGCTTTTTGTGGTGCCTCACGACCTGCAATTAAAAAACTTACTAAAACCCGATATCCATCAGGATAGGTCGCACTGACTTTATATTGAACAGTCGGTGCTTGTCCTATTGCACCCGTCACACGGACTCGATGCTCACCGACTTGTTCTAAATGCACCTGACTGAAATCAGCAATTACGTCGGGTAGTAAATAGGCTTGAGGATTACCAATTTCATAGACAATTTGCTCAGCAACCGTTGCAATAGAAACCAGACCACCTGTACCTTGCGGTTTAGTGACTACAAATGAGCCGTCCTCACTGACTTCAACCACTGGAAAACCCATATTGTCGAAGCCTTGCACTAAGCGCCAATCGGTAAAATTACCGCCTGTACATTGCGCACCACATTCAATGACATGTCCTGCCAATGAACCTTGCGCCAACTTATCGTAGTCATCTAAAGACCATTGATATTCATGAAGTAAAGGAGCGAGTACCACAGCAGAGTCAACCACGCGGCCAGTAATCACAATATCGGCGCCTAAGTCTAAGGCATCACGAATAGCCACTGCCCCTAAATAAGCATTACTACTCGCCACCTGTTCTGGCAAAGCTTCACCGCTAAACATTTCCTGAATATTTTGCTGCTTGAGTTGCTCATGTTGTGCTAAAAGATCATCACCCAAGACCACAGCCACTTTTAGGTTTAAACTATATTCACTAATTATTTTTTGCAAAGCATCCCTGCAAGCAAGCGGATTTACCCCACCTGCATTACTAATTACCTTAATCTTTTTTTCTGCAATTTTTTTAAGTAGAGGTGCCATCACTCGGCTGACAAAATCCAATGCATAGCCATGCTTTGGTTCCACCATCTTCGCTTTTGTCATAATCGACATGGTGATCTCAGACAAATAGTCAAAAACCAAATAATTAATATCGGTTAAATTTACCAATTGAAAAGCAGCAGTATTAGTATCCCCCCAAAAACCTGAGGCACAACCGATTTTTACGACACACTTATCAGCCTGCTGATTACTTGCCATCTTATTTCTCATTATTTTGTTTAAAAATTACACTCAACATTACCAAGCAAGCGCTTGGTTTGTAAAGGGCAAAATGTTATTGTGAAATTGACTAAAACTGCCAAACTCGACAACCTGCCTAAAACATGGTGAGATTTAGCAAAATTTTTTTCGTTAAATATTTTTATATAAAGGATTCGGCTTTCGCATGATTGCTACTTCAATTGAACAAATTCCAAATATTTCTTGCTTTGATGATAGTCCGCGTGGCCGTTTATTACAGGGGGCAGCCTATCTATTTCACAAACAAGGCTATGACAAAACCACTGTACGTGAACTTGCTCAATTTATTGGAATTCAATCGGGAAGCTTATTTCATCACTTCAAAAGCAAAGATGACATCCTCGCTCACGTCATGGAGCAAACTATCATTTACAATCTTGCTCGTTTAGAAGATGCAGCTGCTCAATCTACAGATCCAGAACACCAATTACGAGCTCTTATTAAAGCAGAACTTATTTCAATTACTGGAGATACTGGCGCAGCCATGGCTGTTTTGGTGTATGAGTGGTTTGCGCTGTCAAAAGAAAAACAAGATTACCTTTTGAAAATGCGTAATGAATATGAGCAAATCTGGTTAGATATTATTGAAAAGTTACGCATTCAAGGCAAGATAAAACATGATGCTTTTATTTGGCGACGATTAGTTGGTGGTGCGATTTCATGGACCGTAACTTGGTATAAATCTGAGGGTCAAGTCAAAATTGATGAGTTAACGGAAATGGTTTGGGAAATGGCTTTGAAATGAGTTCTGTCTACTTACGTAAACCTCATATAAATGACTTAGCTGAAATTCAAGAAGCTTATAAACGTAGTGTTCAATTGCATCAGCCTTGGACTTATCCTCCAGCTAACTTTCAAACATATTTAGAACAAGAACATCGTTATTTTGTTTGCTTAATTGAAAGCCATTCAATTGTCGGGACATTTCATATTTCGAATATTATCCGCGGTCACTTTCATTCAGCCTATTTAGGTTATGAAGCATTTCATCCCTATCAAGGTCATGGCTATATGAAGCATGGTCTAAAGTTATTACTCAAAGAGGCATTTGAAAATTTAAATTTGCATAGGTTAGAAGCCAATATACAACCTGACAATATTATCTCGATTCAACTAGTTGCCAAAGCAGGTTTCATTAAAGAAGGTTTTTCTCGACAATATCTTCGAATTGGAGGAAGAACATGGAAAGATCATGAACGTTGGGCAATTTTAAATGAGAAGTGGATAGAACCATCTCAGTAAACTCTAAATGAGATGGTTTATACAATCAAAACATACTCAAAAATCAATAACCCAACTGCTTACTAATCAAATCTTTCATAATTTCCTCAGCACCACCGCCAATCATATTAACTTTCACTTCACGGTAAATACGTTCAGATTTGGTACCTCGCATAAAGCCCATACCACCTAATGTTTGTACCGCTGCATCAGCACAAAATTGCATAGTGCGAGTCGCAACATTTTTGAGCATTGAAATTTGTGCCACCAACTCAGGTCCTTGTAACTTCGGCTGAGTCATTTTCCATGCAGTTTCTTCAAGTAATGCGCGTGTTGAGGTTAATTGCGTTGCCATATCTACCAATTTATGACGGACCACTTGATGATCAACTAATCGCTTACCAAAAGTTTTCCGTTGTTGCGCCCACTCTAAAGCTTCTTCGTAACAGACTAATGCATACCCATAAGCCACTACTCCCAAGAAGAACCGCTCCATATTAAAGTTATTCATAATTACTTTAAAACCAGCATTCTCTTTACCAAGTAGATTTGATACAGGTACTCGTACTTGGTCAAAATGCAAATGCGCCGTATCTGAAGCCCACCATCCCATTTTTTTTAAAGGTGTTTTAGTAATTCCTTCACTGTGAGCATCAACTAATAACATTGAAATACCTTCTGCACCCGTTTTAGTCGGATCTGTACGCACTGCAACTGTATAGTAATCTGCACGAATTCCCGATGTAATAAATGTCTTTTCGCCTGAAACAATATAATAATCACCATCACGAACAGCTTTCGTTTGTAATGCAGCCACATCAGAACCACCACCCGGTTCTGTAATCGCCAACGCTGAAATTTTTTCTCCAGAAATAATCTTTGGTAAAACTTTAGCTTTTAATTTTTCACTACCAAAATGCTGAATCGGTGGGGCGCCAATAGTATGTACCATGAGTGAAATATGTACTCCACCCGAACCCGCTTTTGCCATTTCTATGCCAGCCAATAACGAATAAAATGGATCTGCATCAGGAATACCGCCATATTCCTCAGCAAACCCTAAACCCAATAAACCAATTTCAGCAGCCTTTTGGTATAGTTCTCTCGGAAATGTCTCAGCCTCATCCCATTCATTAACGAAAGGGGCCATTTCTTTTTGTACAAATCGACGAACATTATCAGCAAAAGCAATATGTTGTTCATTATAGTAAATTGGGTTTGGTTGCATTTTTACAGATGTCCTGATGTTTTTATTTAATTCCAGAACCTATCTTGTCATGTTTGTCGTCAATCAAAAGTTGCAAGAACCTCCAATTTCTTGGCATAAAACATCAAACCTAGCAATTCTTATGAAACTGTGAAATCTATACTCTTAGACAGCACCGAAATCCCCGAGCAGCATAATAGGATTGTGCTCCATTGTGATAAATGAAGACTCGACCATAGCGACGATCAGCGAAAATAGCTCCCTCTAACCGACGAATCTCATCTGGGGTTTTGAGCCAACTTGATGTTTTAAGATCAAACTCTCCTAACTTTTGTAATTCTTGGTATTGCTCTTCAGTGAGAAGTTCAGCTCCCATTTCTTTAGCCGCATCAATTGCACTATTTTTAGGAGGATGATCTTTTCTAGCCTCCAAAGCCTCTCGATCATAACAAAGACTTCTACGGCCTTTTGGTGTCTCAGCAGAGCAATCTACGAACAGATATTCGTCTTTCTGCTCATCATAAGCAATAACATCAGGTTCTCCTCCAGTATTCTCCATTTCTTGCAATGACCATAGTTTTTCAGGCAGTTTTATTAATTTAGCTCGTACATTTATCCAATCAATTTCTTTATGGCGATGTAAATTTTTTTCAAACCTATTTTTTAATAGCTCAATTAAAATCTCTATTTGTTTTGGAGCTAATTGGTTTTTAGTTGTCATGTAATAAATCCTTATATTTCTTAAACTGAACGTCCATCAAAATAATTTATTTTATTTAATATCAATATC
>NZ_JABVBF010000092.1 GCF_013344765.1 Acinetobacter lactucae | reverse complement strand
GGGCATATCTCTGCATAAGAAATATGCCCTTTAAGATTTTATGATGCTACATAGAATGGTGCAGTTGAACGTGGTAACGCTTCACGCCCACGAATTTGGTCTGCAATTTTCTCGGCAATCATAATGGTGGTTGCATTTAAGTTACCGGTAATAATGAGTGGCATGATTGAGGCATCAACCACGCGCAAACCATTCATACCATGTACGCGGCCTTGACCATCTACAACAGCCATTTCGTCTTCTCCCATCTTACAGCTACAGGATGGATGGTAAGCTGTTTCTGCATGGTTACGAACAAAGTCATCAAGCTCTGCATCAGTTTGCAAATGTTTGCCCGGGCTAATTTCTTCACCACGATATGGGTCAAGTGCGGGTTGCTGCATGATTTCACGTGTGATACGAATCGCATCGCGGAACTCGCGCCAGTCTTGTTCAGTCGACATGTAATTAAACAAGATACTTGGATGCTCAAAAGGGTCTTTCGATTTAAGTTTGATACGACCACGTGAAGGTGAACGCATTGAACCGACGTGTGCTTGGAAACCATGTTCTTTCACTGCATTACTACCGTTGTAGTTAATGGCAACCGGCAAGAAATGGTACTGGATGTTTGGCCATGCAAACTCATCCGAACTACGGATAAATCCGCCTGCTTCAAACTGGTTACTTGCGCCAATACCTGTACCATTAAATAACCACTCGGCACCAATCGCAGGTTGGTTATACCATTTCAAGGCAGGGTATAAAGAAACAGGTTGCTTACATTTATATTGTAAGTACATTTCCAAATGGTCTTGCAGGTTTTCACCTACGCCCGGCAAATCATGAACCACATCAATGTCCATTGATTTTAGGAAGGTACTTTCACCTACACCCGAGCGTTGTAAAATTTGTGGTGAAGCAATTGCACCTGCACACAGTAAGACTTCGCGTTTAACCAATGCACGTTGTAAGTTGTTTTGATCAGCGCCAATAATGTATTCGACACCAATCGCTTGCTTTTGATTAAACAAGATTTTGTTAGTCGTAGCATGAGTCAGAATGGTCAGGTTTGGACGACCTTTTGCCATATCCAAATAGCCACGTGCAGTGCTTGAACGGCGGCCTTTAGGCGTAACCGTACGGTCCATTGGACCAAAGCCTTCTTGTTGGTAACCATTTAAGTCATCAGTACGCGGGTAACCTGCTTGTACACCAGCTTCAACCATGGCATGGAACAATACATTGTTGCCATTTTTAGGTGTTGCAACGGATACAGGACCATTGCCGCCATGGTAGTCATTTTCACCAATGTCACGTGTTTCGGCTTTTTTGTAGTAAGGCAAACAGTCGGCATAAGACCAGTTTTCAAGGCCCTTATGAGTTGACCATTGTTCTAAATCCATGGCGTTGCCGCGGATATAGCACATGCCATTAATTAAAGATGAACCACCTAAACCTTTACCACGACCACATTCCATACGGCGGTTATTCATGTGTGGTTCTGGGTCGGTTAAATAAGCCCAGTTATAGCGACGGCCTTGAAGAGGGTAGGCCAAAGCTGCCGGCATTTGTGTACGGAAATCCAAGCGGTAATCGGGGCCACCCGCTTCTAATAATAAAACGGTGGTATCTTTGTCTTCAGTAAGACGCGCAGCGAGTACATTTCCGGCAGATCCTGCGCCAATAATAATGTAATCATATTCTTTAATATTCATAACTATCCTTTTTTTACTAACAGTTTGCCTAAGCAATCTATAAAGACTGCTCGGCATATGTGATTTAGGTTGAAGTGTTTAGAGCGATTGGGGCATTAAAAAATGCTGTGATAATCGCCAAGTTCAACTTGAATAGATTTGATACGGGTATAGTGCCCAAGTGTGGTCAAGCCATTTTCGCGGCCCACGCCAGATTGTTTGTAGCCACCGACTGGCATCTCGGCAGGCGATTCGCCCCAAGTGTTAATCCAGCAAATACCAGCTTCAATTTGGTGAATAATGCGATGAGCGCGGCTAATGTCTTGAGTGACCACACCAGCAGCTAAACCAAAGGTCGTGTCGTTAGCACGACGGATGACTTCTTCTTCGGTTTCATAGCTTAAAATGCTCATGACTGGTCCAAAAATTTCTTCTTGAACAATGGTCATTTGGTCAGTGCAGTCGCTAAATACCGTCGGTAGTACATAAGCGCCTTTGGCAAGCTCACCTTCTGTAGCACGACCACCACCAATTAAGACTTTAGCGCCTTGTTGTTTGCCTGACTCAATGAAAGACAACACTTTTTCCATGTGAGGGAAGCTGGTGAGCGGTCCGAAGTTTGTGTCTTCAGCCATTGGGTCGCCAATGCGAATACGTTTTACACGTTCTACAACGGCTTTTTCAAAGTCGGCTAAACGTGATTTTGGAACAAATACGCGTGTACCGTTGGTACATACCTGACCTGAGCTAAAGAAGTTTGCCATGACGGCAATATCTGCGGCACGGTTCAGGTCGGCATCTTCACAAATAATCAGTGGAGATTTACCACCGAGTTCCATGGTTACTTCTTTCAGCGTAGAGCCAGCAGCACTTGCCATAACTTTTTTGCCGGTTTCCACACCGCCAGTGAATGAGATTTTTTCAATCACGGGATGTTCAGTCAGCCACTGACCAATTTCACGGCCAGCACCTTGTACAACGTTAAATACGCCGTCTGGTAAGCCAGCTTCTGTATAGATTTCTGCAAGTTTAAATGCAGTGAGTGGAGTGGTTTCACTTGGTTTGAAAATCATGGCATTGCCGGCTGCAAGGGCAGGGGCAGATTTCCATAAAGCAATTTGAATTGGGTAGTTCCAAGCACCAATACCGGCAACCACACCTAAAGGTTCACGGCGTGTATAAAAGAAACTAGATTCGCGAAGCGGTACTTGTTCACCTTGAATGGCTGTTGCAAGTCCTGCGTAGTATTCGAGTACATCTGCACCAGTCACAATGTCGACTGTAGATGTTTCGCTAAAAGCTTTACCTGTGTCGAGAGTTTCAAGACGGGCAAGCTCATCATTTCGTTCACGAAGAATGTCGACAGCACGACGTAAAATACGTGAACGCTCCATGGCAGTCATGGCAGCCCAGATTTTTTGTCCTTGTTGGGCACTTTGTACAGCAGCTTCAATATCTTGTTCAGAAGCTTGCTGAAGAGTCGCGATGGTCTCGCCGTTGGCAGGGTTAATACTATTAAATGTTTTACCACTGGTTGCTTTAACGTAGCGTCCATGGATATACAATTGATGAACTTGTACATCACTCATTTTGTCTCTCCTGCAAAGGCTTGTTCGCAAATTGCAATTGCGTTTGTACATAATCGTAAGCAATGGAACGAGCAAGGTTGCTGTCAAATTCGTTATGACGGCTTAAACTGCCTCGTAACCATAATCCATCAATCAATGCTGCCAACCCTCTAGCGGCAACACTGGCCTGTTGTTCATTCATCAACTTGAGGAAATAAAACTTCAAGTTAGAGTACAGGCGTTGATCATTAATCTTTTGCAAGCGGCTTAAGTCTGGTACATGCATACTTGCTGACCAAAAGTCTAACCAGACCCGCATTGCTTTTTCATTGACCTGACTAATGTCAAAGTTAGAGTCGATAATGGCCTTAATCTGGCTCTCTGGATGCGAATCTGCTTCTGCTCTGTACTGTTCGGTTTTACGACGCAGAACATTTAACATTTCTTGCATACAGGTATTTATCAACCCTTGTTTGTCGCCAAAATAATGGCTGACAATGCCGGTCGACAACTCGGCTTTTTTTGCAATTTGTGCAATGGTGGTATTGGATAACCCCACTTCATAAATTACGTCGAGTGCAGCGTTCATGATTTCTTCACGTCGCACATGTTCTGGTTTTACTCTGCGTTTTGTCATGGTTGTCCACATCAGCACTTTTATGGGTGCTTAAAATTCAACATGTTAACTTGCAGAGCATCATAGCACTTTTTTATCATACTTGTTATTGATTGAACGTTCAATCAATAACGAGTATGATATGTAAAAATCAATGAATTTTTGAAGATAACTTCTGGAATAAAGAGGTGAAATCAAAGGTTCTTAAGGATAGGATGATGCGCATAAGTACAGTACTTATCACGTTATTTTGAGAAAAATACACCGATTGCAAGGAGCAATAAGATGGTGTTGAAAAGTGATAGATATTCTTCAGACCATATTCGGTTAAATCGTTTCGTATTTTGGAGTTCGGCCATCAGTATTGGCATTTTTGGCCTACTTTTTGTGCTGTTTCCAGAAAAAAGTCAGTTTTGGCTGACCTATGTACAAGAGCAGGTAAATCACTTTTTTGGGTGGTATTACATGCTGGTTATTGTGCTGTGTTTGGGCTTTGTTGCTTGGCTCGCTTTTTCAAAAGTAGGGCAGATTCCTTTAGGTAAAGATGACGACAAACCTGAGTTTAGTTATCTGGCTTGGACTTCAATGTTGTTCTCGGCAGGGATTGGTATTGCGCTACTTTATTATGGTGTGGCTGAACCTGTTGACCATTTTTTAAGACCGCCAGAAGGTGAGGCAGGAACGATTCAGGCAGCCCGTAATGCGATGACCTATAGCTTTTTGCATTGGGGTATTCATGGCTGGGTACTTTATGCTTTGCTCGGAGTTACTTTAGGTTACTTCGCTTTCAGACAAAACTTGCCATTAGCACTGCGTTCAGCGCTCTACCCAATTTTTGGAGAGCGAGTGCATGGCTTGGTGGGTGATTTTGTCGATGGCTTTGGGATTTTAGCGACAGTTATTTCCTTGGTCACCAACTTGGGAATTGGAGCGTTGGTGCTGGTATCGGGCATTTGTTATTTACTTCCTCAAATTCCTGATAATTCTGCAACGTTAATTACTGCTGTTCTCATCATGATGTTTGTTGCAACCATCACAACCGTGGTGGGTATTGAAAAAGGTTTAGCATGGTTGTCGCGTATTAATTTACGTTTGCTATATGCCTTACTTTTATTTGTATTCTTAACAGGTCCGACAAACCATTTATTAAATGGTCTTGTGCAAAATACGGGCGATTACCTTAATAATTTTATGGGTAAAAGCTTTGATATGTATTTATACAACCAAAAAGCCAGTGGCTGGTTGGGTTCGTGGACCGTGTTTTATTGGGCATGGTGGATTGCTTGGGCACCTTTTGTCGGCATGTTTATTGCCCGCATTTCAAAAGGACGTACCATTCGCGAAGTTGTATTAGGTGTGTGCCTGATTCCACTTGGTTTTACGTTGGCTTGGATCTCGGTTTTTGGAAATACTGCAATTTATTTAATCTTGCAGCAAAAACAGAAAGTTTTGGGTGATATGGTCTTAACAGATCCAGCTTTATCTTTATTTAAGTTACTCGAATATCTACCGTTTAATCCGTATGTTGCCGGTATTGTTGTTGTAATTTGTTTCGTTTTATTTTTGACACCGGTTGGCTCTGGTACACTAATGATCGCTAATTTGTCCTCAAAAGGGGGCACCAATGATAGTGATTCACCGATCTGGTTACGCGTCTTTTGGTCTGTGGTAATTACCATTGTAAGTATTGGCTTGCTTTTAGCCGGTAGTTTTAACTCCATGCAAAGTGCTGTGGTGTTATGTGGTTTACCATTTTCAGTGATTATTTTGCTCTATATGTTTGGTTTAGCCAAAGCGTTAAAGCAAGATGATTTTGACCCTCAATTAGTGAAAAAACAGTTAGCTGTTTCAAAAGACATTTCGGTCCCATCGAATTGTGACCAGAATAAAGTGACCGAGGTTTTATAACCTCAATCGATCACATCTATATATTATTTTTGCGTTTAAAGTCGTCTTTTCATTGTTTTAAATAAGAGTGAAAAGACGAAATTAAATATTTTGTTTTTATTTTATTCCTTGAGGATTGTATGGCAACAGATAATCCAAGAGCAGTTGATGATTTAACATTATCTAAATCTAAAAAAGACCCGCTCAACCGTGTGGTTTTTTATTTTTCAGCTGTACTTATTTTAATTTTTTCTCTCGTCACGTTTTTGTTCAACGATTTTGCAAATCGAGTCATGAACGCCGTACTTCAGTGGGTAACTTCAACCTTTGGTTGGTATTATCTGCTGGCCGCAACGCTCTATATGGCTTTCGTGATTTTTATTGCCTGCTCAAGATATGGCAGTATCAAATTAGGACCTAAGCATTCAAAACCTGAATTTAGTTTACTTAGTTGGTCCGCCATGCTGTTTTCGGCGGGTATTGGTATCGACCTGATGTTCTTCTCGGTCGCTGAACCACTATCTCATTATATGCAACCTCCGGTCGGAGTAGGTCAAACCTATGAAGCAGCGCGCCAAAGTATGGTTTGGACATTGTTTCACTATGGTTTAACCGGCTGGTGTATGTATGCCTTGATTGGTATGTCCTTGGGATATTTCAGCTATCGTTATAATTTGCCGCTTACCATTCGTTCTGCTTTATATCCAATCTTTGGTCAAAGAATTAATGGGGCAATCGGGCATAGTGTTGATACGGCTGCCGTGATCGGGACAATTTTTGGTATTGCGACGACCTGCGGGATTGGAGTGGTACAGCTGAATTATGGCCTACATGTGTTATTGGGATTACCAGAAAATATCTGGATGCAATTTATCCTGATTGCTGTTGCGGTGGGTATTAGTATTATTTCGGTGACATCTGGGGTCAACAAAGGCTTACGCATTTTATCTGAAATCAATATTTATGTTTCGATCGGCCTATTACTGTTTATTTTATTTTTGGGAAATACTGAGTTTTTACTCAATGCCCTTGTCCAAAATATTGGTGATTATTTAAGCCGTTTCCCAAGTTTAGCCTTACAAAGTTTTGCTTTTGAACAACCTAAAGAGTGGATGAGTAGTTGGACTTTCTTCTTCTGGGCGTGGTGGATTGCTTGGTCTCCATTTGTTGGACTCTTTCTGGCACGTATCTCAAGAGGACGTACCATTCGTGAGTTTGTATGCGGTACCTTAATTATTCCACTTCTATTTACACTCACATGGTTATCTATTTTTGGTAATAGTGCATTGCACAGTGTCATTTTTGAAGGCAACCAAACCTTAGCAGCAACTGTGTTGGCAAATCCTGCGCATGGTTTCTACGACTTGTTAGCACAATATCCGGGCTTTACCTTTATTGCTTCTATTGCCACAGTGACAGGACTTTTGTTCTATGTGACTTCTGCCGATTCGGGAGCTCTGGTTTTAGGTAACTTCACCACAAAACTTACCCATATTGATAATGATGCTCCACGTTGGTTAAGCGTGTTTTGGGCTGTTGCAATTGGTTTGCTCACACTCGCCATGCTCATGACTAACGGCATTACCGCCTTGCAAAACGCAACGATTATTATGGGATTGCCGTTTAGTTTCGTAATGTTCCTTGTGATGGCTGGACTTTATAAGTCGCTCAGACTTGAAGATTACAGGCATGCTAGTCGCAGTATGAATGCAGCGCCAGTGGTAGGGAATGTTGATATTCTCAATTGGAAACAGCGTTTAACTCGAGTCATGCATCATCCGGGAACTACTGAAACACAGCGCATGCTAGATACGGTGTGTTTGCCAGCTGTTCAGGCTGTTGCCGATGAGCTTGTTAAGCAGGGCATGAATGTAGATGTGCAGCAAACACCGCTAGAAGATGAAGATACGCTTTACCATCTAGATCTCACTATTCATCTGGAAGAAGAGCAAAACTTTGTTTATCAGATCTGGCCTGTACGTTATAGCGCGCCTAACTTTAGCCAGCGTGTAAAACGAGGCAAACAGTTCTATTTCCGACTTGAAACTTATCTTTATGATGGCTCTCAAGATAACGATCTGGTCGGTTATAGTAAAGAACAGGTCATTAACGATATTTTAGATAAATATGAAAGACATATGACATTCTTACATATTAATCGTATTAGTCCCGGGAATCGTCCATTGTTCCCAGATCCACAAGCTTAAGAGGAAAATGCATGGCTTCTCCTTATCTACATTCTTTTGCTTTATTTTTCTCTTTGCTCAATCCTTTTTTAATGAGCATTTATATGATTGGCTTGATCCGCCATTCAGAAGCTAAAGTGTTTAACAAAGCACTGATTCAGGGAAGTTTAATTGCTTTTGTCGTGTTTATGCTATTTGCATGGGGCGGTGAAACAATTTTTAGTAAATATCTGAATGTACGTTTTGAAGCCTTTCAGATCTTTGGAGGTCTCATCTTTTTGGTGATTGGCTATCGCTATGTTTTTCAGGGCGCCGATACCATTGGTGAAATGCGTGGCGCACCAGAACATCTGGCTGGCACTATTGCCATGCCGTTTATGATCGGTCCGGGCACGATTAGTGCGGCTGTGGTTACAGGAATTGAAATGTCAATTGGTGAGGCAGCCCTAGTGATAGCCTTCACCTTATTTTTAACCTGTAGTATTTTGATTTTGATGAAATTTTCACATGATCATTTACGCTATAAGCATGCTAAGCATATTGACCGTTATTTTGATATTGTCGGGCGTTTATCTGCTTTATTAATTGGTACGATCGCCATTGATATGATTATTAATGGCGTGACAGGCGTCATTAATAAAGTTTAGCAAGTCACCATAAGAACCTGCTATGTCATTGAACATGGAATAAAATGGCATAGCATCTTCTAAAAACTTCTAAGATAAACAAAACAGCTTTAAAAAAATAACTTTAAAAATAGTGCCTTAAAAAATTAAATTTTGAAAAACAATCAAAGATATTAAAAAATACAATGCTATGTTGTGGATTTAAGCATGTTTTTTTTGTGAATTATCAACCATAATGTTGACTGAGCTTGTTTTAAGACACAGAGTTGAGCTATGCCTACATTAGATGAAATGACCACAGCAACTGATGATCAGTCTGAATTGACGATGTCAGTTTTGATGACGCCTGATATGGCAAATTTTTCAGGTAATGTTCATGGTGGTACGATTCTAAAACTACTAGACCAAGTCGCTTATGCTTGCGCAAGTCGTTACTCGGGTGGCTACGTAGTGACTTTATCTGTAGATAAAGTAAATTTTAAAGAACCTATTTATGTAGGTGAGCTGGTCACCTTCTTGGCAAGTGTTAACCATGTAGGTCGTACTTCAATGGAAGTCGGCATCCGTGTTGAAGCCCAAAATATCCAGAAGCGTACAGTACGTCATACCAATAGCTGTTATTTCACGATGGTTGCTGTTGATGAACAGGGCAAACCATGTGAAGTGCCTCAATTAAATCTAAATACCGAGTGGAAGCGTTGCCGCTTTGAAGCCGCTGAGCACCGTAAGGTTTTACGTCTACAAGAAAACCACAATCCATCTTGTAGTATGTATAAAAAATCTTCATAAAAAAAAGGATCGAACCGCAGCATGGTTTGATCCTTTTTCTTTTTTACCAAAATTCAGCGTCCATTTTTCATTTCAGTAAAATTATCTCTGAGCTTGGAGGAGAATGCTGAGAGAATTAACGAGTTGCAGGAGCAGCTTCAGAAGCAGAACCTACCGCATCAGATGCAGCGTTTGCAGTGTCTGCTTGTTCTTGAGTTGAAACAATAACTTTCTCTTCACCAGCAGTGCTATGTGCTTGTTCATGTTTAGAAGCAGCGAAAGTTGATACTGCAGTTAGAGCTAAAGTAGTTGCAAGTAGAGTCTTAACTAATTTCATTGTATGGCATCCTTAGATTTCATTTAAAAATAAAATAAACCTAATCATTCACACATTACATGAAGCCTGTATGGCTGAATGACTAAGCTAGGACACATGCTAAGCCGAGGTTTGGATTACATCAATTAACTTAACAATCTATTACGGCTATCTTAACAATATGAAATATACGGCCCGTTTATGTGCGGAATCTGTAAAGTTTAAGGGCGTATTTAAACCTTAAAATGTGTAAAAATATTTCCTCCTGAATGAAAAAAAACCACTTTTGTTACGTAAAGCGAACACTCTGGCATGAATTATGAATGTTGTGAGATAGGATATTTCGTTCAAATAATAAATATTAAAAGTTAATTTGGATTATAAATGAGATTTAATTCTCATTTTTAGTTTATTAAGTAAAAATTAAAAAGCATCAACCAATTTTAAAAATGATTTACATGACAAAAAAGAATGATATACCTAGAATGTTTTTGACCGTTTTAATTTGAGTGACTCGTGAAATTTATTGCCCAAAAAACTGTTCCTACCCATATTATTTCTGGTTTTTTAGGGGCAGGAAAAACCACATTATTACAGCATTTATTAAGTCAAAAGCCTAAAAATGAGGTTTGGGCTGTATTAATGAATGAGTTTGGGCAAATTGGAGTAGACCAACAACTCTTACCTCAAGATGAAGGATATGCAGTCAAAGAACTATTAGGTGGTTGTTTATGTTGTAGCAGTCAATTACCTATGCATATTGCTTTAGCCCGTCTATTGAGTGAACAAAAGCCAGACAGACTCTTTATTGAACCGACTGGGCTTGGGCATCCTTCTCAGTTATTTGACCAACTGACTGAACCTCATTGGCAAAGTAGTTTAGCCATGCGAGCGTTAATTACTGTGGTTGATGGCAGTCGTTTGCACGATACCAATTGGGTTAAACAAAACCTTTATGAAGATCAGTTAAAAGCTGCTCAAATTGTGGTGGTGTCACATACCGATGTGATGACTTTTGAAGATAATCAGGCGCTTCAATTATTAAAAGATGAATACCAGCCTTATCATCAAGAATGGATTAAAACCGAACATGGTCAGTTAGCGTTAAATAAAATTGACATCGCTGCTCGTTTAACCGAGCGATCTATACAACCTTTACTTAAACTTCAAAAGCAAATGAGCGAGAGCGAGGTCGTAAAGGAAATTCAGCAATTACCTTATCATTATGTCGAGTCGGCACAAGGTTATATTGTGGCTGGTTGGAAGTTACCTAAACGCTGGAAATTCGAGTTTTATGCTTTGCTAGATTTATTATGTGCACAGCAAGACTGGCTACGAATTAAGGGAATTTTTAACACAGATCAAGGGTGGAAAGTTTTTAACTTTAATCCTGATCAGTTTAATTATAAGTCGGGCGAAGAAGGCATTGATAACCGTATTGAAGTCATTAGCGAACATAATCATGATTGGTTGGCTTTTGAAACAGCATTACTTGCCTGTCAGCTTGAAGAATAGAGAACATTAAACCAAAGACGATTTAATGTTCCCTAAAACTGATTTTAAGGCTTAGCTTCTAACACAGCTTTGGCTTGAGCATGGTCAATATCTTTTTCCCAGTGAGCAATCACTACGGTCGCGACACAGTTGCCGATTAAATTGGTACAGGCACGAATAATTCCAATAAACCAGTCAACTGAAAGTAGCAGCACTAACCCAATTGCAGGGAGACTTGGTATCACTGAAAGTGTAGCTGCAAGAATAACTAAAGCTGAGCCTGGAATGCCGTGCGCCCCTTTAGATGTAATGAGTGAAACCAGCAAAATAGCCAGTAAGTCATGCATAGACAAATCAATATTGCAGGCTTGCGCAATAAAGATCACCCCTAAAGTTAAGTAAATTGAAAATCCATCTAAATTAAAAGAATAACCAGTTGGAATAACCAAACCAACAGTAGAATCTTTGATTCCCAAATTTTTGAGCTTTTTCATAATTTGAGGAAGAACAGAATCGGAAGAAGCTGTACCTAAAACAATAGCGAGTTCATCTTTAAAATAGCCCACAAATTTGAAAATGTTGAAACCGGCAAGTTTTAAAATCGAGCCTAAAACAATAACGACAAATAAAATGCAGGTTGCATAAAACAGTAAAACTAAATAACCCAATTGTAAGAGTGAATCTAAACCAAATTTAGCAGTGGTATAGGCCACTGAACCGAATACACCAATTGGAGCTAAACGAATAATAAGTCCCATAATTTTAAAGAATACTTCCGAAAAAGCTTCAAGCGCTTGACGTACCAACTCTGCCAAATGTTTAGGAATTAAAAGTAGAGAAACGCCAAATAAAATAGCGATTAATAAAACCTGTAAAATATCACCGTTTGCAAAAGCGGCAGTGAAGGTTTTTGGAATAATATTGAGTAGAAATTCAGCACCTGTGTGCATTTCATGGGCACGTTCGGTGTAAGTACTTAAATCTTTTGCATCTAAATGGCTAATATCAATATTCATACCGACGCCCGGTTTAAATACATAAGCCACAATAATGCCTAAAATTAAGGCAATACTGGTGACAACCTCAAAATAAAGAATAGTTTTTGCACCGACTTTGCCCATTTTTTTAATGTCATTTGCACCATAAATACCAAGTACAACCACACAAAACACAATTGGTGCAATAAGCATTTTAATTAAAGAAATAAAACCATCACCTAATGGCTTTAAAGAGAGGGAGAAATCATGAAAACCGATTCCAACTGCAACCCCAAGAAACAGAGCACAAAGAACCTGTAAAAATAAACTACGCTTGAGCTTTTGCCACATAAGTCATCAATTTTAGAAAGAGGAGAATATTTCTCTCTAAAGCAAAAAGCCGGCCAACTATAAAGTGCAGTGAGCGTTTTGGAAGAATATGCAAATTTCACGTGACTATGCTTTGCTTTGTTCAGTTTTTTTATAATTTTTTACCCAAAATCGAGTATCCTTAGCGCCAAATTTTTGGACATTTTAATCATGGCGCTTAAAGCAACAATTTATAAGGCAGACTTGAATATTGCCAATATGGATGACCATATTTATGGTGATTATCAACTAACGCTTGCCTTACATCCTTCGGAAACTTTAGAACGTTTAATGGTTCGTTTGATGGCTTTTGCTCGTTTTGCAAGTGATGAGCTTGAGTTTACTAAAGACCTTTTTGAAACTGATGAACCAGCGTTATGGCAAAAAGATTTAACGGGTCAGTTAGAAACTTGGATTGAAGTTGGTTTACCGTCTGAAGATAAAGTTAAAAAAGCCAGTGCGCGTTGTAAAAGTGTTGCGCTTATTGTTTATGGCACACAAGTTGAAGACTGGTGGAAGAGAAACAGTAAAATTAAAACGTTAAATAACGTTCAAGTGTGGCAAATTGCCCCGCAAAGCACTGCAGAGCTTGAACAACTTTGTGAACGTACCATGCAGCTTCAATTAAATGTCATGGACAACGAGTGGACACTTTTAGGTGAAAAGGGTCAGGCAAATGTTGTGTGGACACAGTTACAGTAAAATAGAAAAGCGCAACAAATTCTACAGATTCAGTTGGTACACTCAGTACTAATTACGATTTTAGAAATTCAGTTTAAGGGTTAAACCATGTCAAATGAATTAGAAATTATCGATTTAAAAGTAGGTGAAGGCAAAGAAGCGGTTAAAGGTGCTTTGATTACAACTCACTACACAGGTTGGTTAGAAGACGGCACAAAATTTGATTCTTCAATTGACCGCGGTAATTATTTTGAATGTGTAATTGGCACAGGCCGTGTGATTAAAGGCTGGGACCAAGGCATTATGGGAATGAAAGTCGGCGGTAAACGTAAACTCATCGTGCCTGCTCATTTAGCTTATGGTGAGCGTAAAATGGGTAAGATTATTCCAGCGAATTCTAATTTAATTTTTGAAATTGAATTATTCGATGTCAAAACTCGTGATTAGTGAAGAAGTTAAAGCCCTTTAGGGGGCTTTCTTACTTATATGAGCTTTAAATA
>NZ_JABVBF010000091.1 GCF_013344765.1 Acinetobacter lactucae | reverse complement strand
GTTTTAATTCAATAATAAATCACATTAAATGTTTTATATATAAAACAAATTTCATACTTCATTATTTACCGTTTGTTGAAAAATCATTTAATTAAATTATTCATATAACAATTATTAATATTTTAATTAAACAAAATATATTATTAATGATGTATATACAAAAAAAGGCTTTAGCTAATATTTTACTATTACACTAAAACCTAACTTTAAAATGGTTTATAAAATTTAAAACTGTCTTATATTTAGAAATTATCCGGACTCTCAAATCGTTTTACTTCTTGTAACTTATTTGGATCATGCATTGTTGCAATTCCATCTTCAGTTTTTTGGTCAACAAGAATATCTGGATTAAAAACGGTAATTGTTTCTCTACCTAGTGCATCTTCACCAACGATATACTGAAAGCCTCTACGATTCATTTTATGGCACAATCTTTGATAAAAGCCTTTTAAACCCTCAGTTTCTTCATTAGGATTGTAATAGAAAGCATTCATTACAGCTGGCAAGCCCAGACCACACACGATGCCTGACAACAACACACTAATAAACGTATAACCAATCAAGATACTACTGTAGGGACTCAAGGCAGGAATATTGGCAACTGCCAAAATCAAAGCAAGTGAAATTCCCCCTCGCACTCCCCCCCAAGATAAAATAGTAAGACTACCGTTATAACTTTTCATTTTCCGCATGTTCGGGAAAAAAGCAAAAGCCATGAAGTTGGCCGCAAAACGAGAAATATGCAAAATAAAGAACGCGACAATGCCACCCAAAATTAGGCTAAAGTTTAAATCAAGAATAAATAACTCTAAGCCAATTAAAGTAAATAAGAATGAGTTAATGATTCCTTCTACGGTATGCCAAAAATGATTAACTTCTTGAATTTCTTGCTCTTTTCTTATTTCTTTCCATTTATTTCCAACAATTAAACCGCCAATTACACAAGCGATCGGTGCTGATGCATGCGCAAACAAAGCAACCAAATATGCTCCACTTGCGAGCAGAGCTGTTGTTAAAATCAAGGACTCCATTTCGTGTTTACCGCGCAATAGGCGCAACACCCCTACCCCAAATGCCCAACCAATCCCGACAGCAACAACAATTTCATAGAGCAAAGCTTCTAATGTCGCCATCAATGAGAAATGTTCACCTTGTAAAACATTCAGCAAAGTCATAAATAAGGCAATACACATTGCATCATTAAACAATGATTCACCTTCTAGTTTAACAATTAGGTGATGTGGTGCACGAATCGAACTCAGTACACCTTTAATACCAATTGGGTCTGTTGCACCTAAAGCTGCACCTAAAAGTAACAGCACCAAAATTGGCACATGGTATCCAACCAGTAGTTGGAACCCATAGAGCAATCCACCAAATAAAACGGCGCAAAGCACTAATGCAATTGTTGCCAAGATACTAATTTGTTTCCAATAGCTTTTTAGATCTGAGATTTTAAATTTGAGTGCGGAAGAAGTCAGAATAAAACAGATGACACCATTAATTAAAAAATCATAAAAATCGATATGGCGTACAGCTTCTTCAATATTATGAATATTAATGGTTATAAACTGGTTACCATTTAGTAGACTGGCCCCCCACTGTAGAATAAAGACAAAAATTGCCGAGACTAGAGGAACACCAATCGCTTGTGGAAAGCCCAAAATACGCTTATTAAAGATCGTGGTAGCAATTGATAGTGCAAAAACCACAGTGAATGCTTGTAGTAGAAAAAAATTACCCATGAATACCCTTCTTCTGGGTCAACGACCAAATAAAAAATTTTGCTAGATCGACCAAACTTAATAAAAAGCTGATATGAACAATGCCATAATCATAAAAAACAGAAATCAGGACACAAGTTTAACGAATTGATTGAACAATCTATCAATCTGTTAAATTTCTTAACATTATTTATAGTAATAATCTAAAGAAAAAAGATGAGCTTATTAAATATGTTTAACAAGGCTCATCCTATAAATTTTAAACTGGATTATTAAAAGTATCGCATTGGTTAATATCACCAGTTTTTAAACCGACTTGGAACCAATGCATGCGCTGTTCACTACTACCATGCGTAAAGCTATCTGGAACAACCTGACCCGTAGAGCGCTTCTGTAAATAATCATCTCCAATTTTTTGAGCAGCATCCATAGCTTCTTCAATATCACCTTGTTCTAAAAATTGAGTTCGCTGTTGATTATGTCCAGCCCAAATACCTGCGAGACAATCAGCTTGTAATTCTTGGCGAACAGATAATTGGTTACCTTCTCTTTGTCCCACTTGTGCACGGGCTTGCTGTACTTGTGAAGAAATACCTAACAAGGTTTGAATATGATGCCCTACTTCATGTGCCACAACATAAGCTTGTGCAAAATCCCCAGCTTGATCTTGTCTAGAAAGCTCAGTTTGGTTCTGCTCACCAGAGACTCCCATTTGCTGACGCATGTCTTTAAAGAATTCTGTATCGATATAAACCTTCTGATCTGCTGGACAATAAAATGGTCCCATGGCAGATTGAGCAGTACCACATCCTGACTGAGCTATTCCACTAAATAATACTAATTTTGGTGGCGTATAAGTTTTACCTAACTGCTTAAATATAGGAGTCCACGTATCCTCCGTATCAGCCAGAATCGTCCCAACAAAATCCGAGGCTTCTTTTTGCTCAGCTGTTAAACTTTCTGGTGCAGTTGCATTTGACTGTTGTGATGCAGTGACCTGCTGGGTTGCCTGATAAGCTTGTTGTGGATCAACCCCAAAAAACTTCCACGCAACAAATGCAACAACCAAACCAATAATACTGATACCACCTGCTCTAACACCGCCACCACCTCGACGATCTTCAACATTGGTACTAATTCGACGACCTTTCCAGCGCATAATTTCCCTCTTCTTTTTAGAATGGCATCATGAACCCGATGCTTTTTTAGGCCACATTTTTTGTATTAAGCTTACGACTAATAGAACAATTGCACCTGCAACTAATCCTATTCCAAAGTTAATCAGTGTCGGGGTTAAAGCACCAATGATATTACCTACCGCTGGTATTGTTTCTACATGATCTACTGTGTTTTCAGTTAAGTGATGAAGCAACGGAATCGTATGATTAATAATCCCGCCCCCAACTAAAAACATTGCAATAGTGCCCACAATTGAAAGTAATTTCATTAAAATAGGAGCAAAAGCTAATAGGCCACGGCCTACTGTTTGCTTTAAAGAAGCAGTTTGTTGTGTTAAATATAATCCCAAATCATCAATCTTAACAATCATGCCAACTAGACCATAAACACCAATGGTCATCACAATCGCAATAACACTCAGAACGCTTACCTTAGTCATTAAAGTCGCTGTAGCCACTGTACCAAGTGTAATCACGACGATCTCAGCAGATAGAATAAAGTCTGTCCTTACCGCTCCTTTGATTTTTTCATTTTCAAAAGTTGCCAAGTCTAATTCTTCATTTTCAAGCTCTGTTTTTGCTTCTTCAGGGGTAGATGCTTTTTTATGCATAATTGTATGAAGAACTTTCTCAACACCCTCATAACATAAAAATAAACCACCTAGCATTAATAATGGATTAATCAGCCAAGGTGCAACCACACTAATTAATAATGCTAAAGGCACTAAAATAAGTTTATTAACAAATGATCCCTTCGCTACCTTCCAAACAATAGGTAACTCACGGTCTGAACGGACGCCCGTCACCTGTTGAGCATTTAAGGCCAAATCATCACCTAAAACTCCGGCAGTTTTCTTAGCTGCCATTTTGCTCATTAAAGCGACGTCATCTAAAATCGTTGCAATATCGTCTAGTAGTAAAAGTAAGCCACTCGCCATTTCTTATCCAAGTTTGTATTTATTAAGCTATTGTAAGATGATTTTTTTGAATTTCTGTAATTTTACTGAATAAATTCACAATATTATTTTAAGAAAAGTTTACCCAATCGCTGACGAAAATTTTTTATTTCCCGTACAATAATGCCAATCTTTTATATTACAGGGCTTACTACCCCTGATTAAGCCAATACGATAGTGGAATAAATAATGAGTAATGTTGATCAGCGTCCAATTATTTTGACAGGCGACCGCCCAACCGGACAACTTCATCTTGGACATTTTGTCGGTTCTTTGCGTTCACGTGTAGGTTTACAGGATAGCCATCATCAACATCTCTTGTTAGCAGATGCACAAGCATTAACAGATAATGCAGATAACCCAGATAAAGTCCGTCGCAATATTTTGGAAGTTGCCCTAGATTATTTAGCTGTAGGCATTGATCCAACCAAAACCACGATTTGTGTTCAATCTTGCTTGCCAGCACTAAATGAACTCACAATGCTCTATCTTAACTTTGTGACTGTTGCACGCTTAGAACGTAACCCAACCATTAAATCTGAAATTCAAATGCGCGGTTTCGAACGTGACATTCCTGCAGGTTTCCTCTGCTACCCTGTTGCACAAGCGGCTGACATTACCGCTTTTAAAGCGACTGTGGTTCCAGTGGGTGAAGATCAGATTCCAATGATTGAACAAACAAATGAAATCGTACGCCGAGTTAATCGCCAAATCGGTCAAGATCTTTTACCTGAATGTAAAGCTTTGCTTTCTAATATGGCACGTCTACCTGGTTTTGATGGTAAAGCGAAAATGTCTAAATCATTAGGCAACACCATCGTTTTAAATGCTTCTGATAAAGACATTAAAAAAGCTGTTAATGCGATGTACACCGACCCTAATCACCTTCGTATCGAAGACCCAGGTCAAGTTGAAGGCAATATTGTATTTACCTATTTAGATGCATTTGACCCAAATAAAGAAGAAGTTGAAGAATTAAAAGCCCACTATCGTCGTGGTGGTCTTGGTGATGGTACAGTTAAAAAACGTCTTGAAGGTGTGTTAAAAGAATTAATTACACCTATTCGTGAACGTCGTGAAGAGCTTGCTAAAGATCCTGACTACATTATGGACGTTTTACGCCAAGGTACAGATAAGTGCCGTCTTATTACTCAACAGACTTTAGACGAAGTTAAAGACGGTTTAGGCTTATTTAAATTTTAATTCTCTTTAAAAACTAAAAGCCCTTCGGGGCTTTTTTTTTTGCTTATTTGGTTAATACAATTCATTTTTTAGAATTACTAACGTATTGGCGACCATTCACACGCTTTTACCCTATTAACGTGAAGTAACACTTATTAACGCTAATAGCGATGAAGAATTTCTTAACACTCTCTATTATTCACTATGTAGGTTACATCATATGAGCCTCACGACATTTCTCCTTAAACCGAAACTGTTTTTACAGATTCGTTGTTCTACGCAATGATCACCCCAATCATTGCGTATTTTTTTGCCTAAAAATTTTATTTTGAATCAATGTTACTAATAAAATTCTACTTATTTGTCTTTAATAAATAAAAAAGCACCGCATCATTTTCAGATGCGGTGCTTTTTAAGATTCAGGATAAAGCGATTAAGCTAAACCTTTCTCTTTTAAAACTTGCAACATAGTTGAACCAAGCTCAGCTGGGCTACGAGTGTAAGCCATACCTGCTTTTTCAAATGCAGCGAATTTCTCTTCAGCAGTACCTTGACCACCAGAAATGATCGCACCAGCGTGACCCATACGCTTACCTTTAGGAGCAGTTACACCAGCGATGTAACCTACTACAGGCTTAGTCACGTTAGATTTGATGAATTCAGCAGCTTCTTCTTCTGCTGTACCACCGATCTCACCGATCATGATGATTGCATCAGTATCTGGATCGTCTTGGAACAATTGAAGAGCTTCGATTTGGTTCATACCTGGGATTGGGTCACCACCGATACCGATACAAGTAGACTGACCTAAACCAAGCTTAGTTGTTTGAGCAACAGCTTCATAAGTCAATGTACCTGAACGTGAGATGATACCAATACGACCTGGTTGGTGAATGTGACCAGGCATAATACCAATCTTACATTCACCCGGAGTGATTACGCCTGGACAGTTAGGACCAACTAAACGAGTACCGTTACCGTTAGTTTCTAAATAGCGTTTTGCTTTAAGCATGTCGATTGTTGGAACACCTTCAGTGATCACAACGATTAGGCCAACACCTGAATCAACCGCTTCAACGATTGAGTCTAAAACGAATGGAGCTGGTACATAGATTACAGATGCATCTGCATTTGTTTCACGTACAGCTTCTTTCATTGTGTTAAATACTGGTAAGTCAAGGTGAGTAGTACCACCTTTACCTGGAGTAACACCACCAACAACTTTTGTACCGTAGTCTAAAGCTTGTGCAGAGTGGAAAGTACCGTTTTTACCAGTAAAACCTTGTACCAATACTTTAGTGTCTTTATTAATTAATACGCTCATGATTGATACTCCCCTTACGCTTTAACTGCAGCTACAACTTTTTCTGCGGCATCAGACAAGCCGTTTGCAGAAATTAATTTCAAACCAGATTCATCAAGTAATTTAGCACCTAACTCAGCGTTGTTACCTTCTAAACGAACAACAACTGGAACAGTTACGTTTACTTCCTGAACCGCTGCAATAATCGCTTCAGCAATCATGTCACAACGTACGATACCACCGAAGATGTTGATCAAAACACCTTGTACAGATGTATCAGCAAGGATGATTTTGAACGCTTCGATTACGCGCTCTTTAGTTGCACCGCCACCAACGTCAAGGAAGTTTGCAGGCTGACCACCATAAAGTTTAATGATGTCCATAGTTGCCATTGCAAGACCAGCACCGTTAACCATACAACCGATGTTACCTTCTAAAGCAACATAGTTAAGATCAAATTCAGATGCTTTTAATTCACGCTCATTCTCTTGAGATTTGTCACGTAAAGCAGCAACTTTAGGTAAACGGTAAAGCGCGTTAGAGTCGATACCTACTTTCGCGTCTACACATAAAATTTCGCCATTTTCACGAACTGAAAGTGGGTTAATTTCAAATAAAGCAAAATCATTTTCAACAAATGCTTGGTAAGCAGCTGTCATGATTTTTACAAATTGACCGATTTGTTTGTCTTTCAAACCTAAAGCAAACGCAACTTCACGTGCTTGGAATGGTTGTAAGCCAACTAATGGATCAACTTCAACTTTGATAATTTTTTCTGGAGTTTCTTCTGCAACTTTCTCGATTTCTACACCACCTTCTGTAGAAGCCATGAAAGTAATACGACGGCTAGAACGGTCTACAACCGCGCCCAAGTAAAGCTCACGCTCAACTGGATATACGTCTTCAGCAACAATGATGCTGTTAACTGGTTGACCATTTGCATCAGTTTGATACGTTACAAGACGAGTACCAATGATATTGTTTGCAAATTCGATAACGTCTTCTTTAGATTTTGCAACTTTAACGCCACCAGCCTTACCACGACCACCAGCATGAACTTGCGCTTTCATTACCGCGAATTTACCACCAAGCTGTTCAAATGCAGCAACTGCTTCGTCTGCATTGGTAGCCAAGATACCTTCTTGTACTGGCATACCATATTCTTTCAATAACGCTTTAGCTTGATACTCATGTAAGTTCATTTAGTTACCTACTTAACTTTGTTTGTTGTCTTCAATTTGCGCAACATTCTCATGTTGTATATGCAAATTGCTGTCTACGTCTTTCACCTTGATGCTTTTTTAATCACACCATCGAATGTGAAAAAGAGCGGAGAACCGCTCTTTATTTTATTTACGCTTACGTTGAATCGCGTGAATTGCACGACCATCTACAGCAAGTGCAGCTTCATGAACAACTTCAGAGAATGTTGGATGACCAAATGTCATTAACTGAAGATCTTCAACAGAAGATACAAATTCAAGAGCGATCATACCTTGGTGTACGATATCAGATGCAGCAGGTCCAATAACATGCATACCTAATAAACGGTCAGTTTTTGCATCAGCAACAAACTTAACAAAACCAGCACCTTCACCCGCCGCTAAAGCACGACCATTTACAGCAAAACCGAATTGACCAGTTTTAACTTCATGACCTTTTTCTTTAGCTTGTTCTTCAGTTAAACCAACCCATGCCGCTTCCGGATGTGTATAGATAACAGAAATGATTGTGTCATAGTTCACTTGAGCTGCATGACCATGAATACGTTCAACAGCCATTACACCTTCTTCCATTGCTTTATGAGCAAGCATTGGACCACGAACCAAGTCACCAATCGCGTATACACCTTCTACAGAAGTTGCACAGTGATCATTTACTTCTACTAGACCACGTTCAGTCAATTTAATGCCTGAATCTTCAGCCAATAAACCTTCAGCATAAGCTTTACGGCCAACACAAACGATTAACTTGTCAAAAGTTTGAGTTTTTTCTTCGCCGCCTTGAGTGTATTTAACAGTCACTTCACGACCATTAATTTCAGTACCAGAAACTTTAGCACCGATACGAATATCAAGACCTTGCTTAGTTAAAAGTTTTTGGTAGTCTTTTGCCAAAGCTTTATCAGCCATTGGTAGGAATGCATCCATTGCTTCAAAAACAACAACTTCAGCACCAAGACGACGCCAAACAGAACCAAGCTCTAAACCGATTACGCCTGCACCAATTACACCTAAACGCTTAGGTACTTCTGGGAAGTTCAATGCACCAGTTGAATCAACAATAATATCTTGATCTACAGGAGCTACTGGAATATTTACAGGTACAGAACCAGACGCAAGAATAACGTATTTAGGTTCTAAAACTTGAGTTTCACCCTCATGAGAAACGAACTCAACTTTTTTACCAGCAAGTAATTTACCTGTACCTTTCAACCATTCAATGCCATTGCCTTTAAGCAATTGATCGATACCACCAGTTAATTGGTCAACAATTTTGTCTTTACGAGCAAGAAGTTTAGCAAGATCAAAATTCACTTCACCTGTAGTGATACCGTGGTCAGCTAAGTGATGTACTGTATCTTCATAACGGTGAGAAGAGTCAAGTAATGCTTTAGAAGGAATACAACCCACGTTTAAGCATGTACCACCTAAAGATGGCTTACCGTTGTGAATACGTTTTTCGATACAAGCGACTTTAAAACCTAGTTGAGCAGCGCGAATCGCAGCTTCATAACCACCAGGACCACCACCAATAACAACAAGATCAAACTGTTGAGACATTGTTTATCTCCATGGTCCGAGATAGAGGATCACTCTACCTCGGCAATATTATTCGAAGAAATTAAAGATCAAGGATGAGTTTAGCTGGCTCTTCTAACAATTCTTTGATTGCTACCAAGAAACCTACAGCTTCTTTACCATCGATCATACGGTGGTCATAAGAAAGCGCTAAATACATCATTGGCAAGATTTCAACTTGACCATTTACAGCCATAGGACGTTCTTGGATTTTATGCATACCCAAGATACCAGTTTGTGGCTGATTCAAAATTGGAGTTGAAAGTAATGAACCGAAAGTACCACCGTTAGTGATTGTGAAAGTACCACCAGTCATTTCTTCGATAGATAACTTACCGTCACGTGCTTTAGCAGCATATGCAGCAATACCAGCTTCAACTTCTGCATAGCTCATACGGTCAGTATCACGTAATACTGGAACAACAAGACCACGATCAGAAGAAACTGCAACACCGATGTCATAGTAACCATGATAAACGATATCGTCGCCATCAATTGAAGCGTTTACAGCTGGGTAGCGTTTAAGCGCTTCAGTTGCAGCTTTAACGAAGAATGACATGAAGCCTAAACGAGCACCATGACGCTTTTCGAAAGCATCTTTATATTGCTTACGCAATTCCATGATTGGTTTCATGTTAACTTCGTTAAATGTAGTCAACATTGCTGTTTCTTGAGTAGCAGCAAGAAGACGCTCAGCAACACGCTTACGTAAACGAGTCATTGGAACACGTTTTTCGATACGCTCACCAACAGCTACACTTAATGGAGTAACGTTAGCAGCTGGTTTAGTTTGATGGTTTGCAACATCTTCTTTAGTGATGCGACCACCACGACCAGTACCTTGTACGTCAGCAGCAGCAATACCAGATTCAGTTAACGCTTTACGTACCGCAGGAGCTTGATCTGATACAGTTTCTGTACGTTCAACAACAGGAGCTGCACCGGCTTGAGTTTGAGCAACTGCTTGTTCTACTGCTGCAGGAGCAGCAGCCGCTGCACCAGCACCAGCTTCGAATTGAGCAATTACTTCGTCAGAAAGAACTGTATCGCCTTCATCTTTAATGATTGCAACTAAGCTACCATCAGCAGGAGCAACCACTTCTAAAACAACTTTGTCGGTTTCAATATCACAGATTACTTCATCACGTGATACAGGTTCACCCACCTTTTTGTGCCAAGTTGCGATGGTTCCATCTGCAACAGACTCTGGGAATACCGGTGCTTTAATTTCGGTTGCCATTATTGAGAATCTCCTGATTGTTCAGCTTCGATTGCCAATGCATCATTAATTAGCTGAGCTTGTTGTTTTGCATGCAAGTACGGTGAGCCACAAGCTGGTGCAGCAGAAGCTTCACGACCTGCAAAACTGATACGGATTTGTTTGCCAGATTTTAAGATATCGTCATATAAACGCGGTGCGATAAATAACCATGCGCCTTGGTTCTTCGGCTCTTCTTGTGCCCAAACAAGTTCTTTTACGTTTGGATATGCAGCCAAGATTTCCGCAAGACGTTGCTCTGGATATGGATACAACTGTTCAATACGTACAATTGCGACATTAGTTAAGTTTTGCTCACGACGTTTTTCAAGTAAGTCGTAATAAACTTTACCGCCACAAAGTACAAGACGAGTTACATCTGACTTGTTAATTTGATCGATTTCGTCAATTACAGTTTGGAATGAACCATTTGCAAGCTCTTCTAAAGTAGAAGTCGCAAGTTTATGACGAAGTAAAGATTTTGGTGACATTACAATCAATGGCTTACGAATTGGGCGTACAGCTTGACGACGTAATGCATGGAAAATCTGTGCAGGTGTCGTTGGAGTGATCACTTGCATGTTATCTTCAGCACATAACTGTAAGAAACGTTCTAAACGAGCTGAAGAATGCTCTGGACCTTGGCCTTCGAAACCGTGTGGTAACAACATCGTTAAACCACAAACACGCTCCCACTTAGTCTCACCAGAAGCAATAAACTGGTCAATCACAACTTGAGCACAGTTTACGAAGTCACCAAATTGTGCTTCCCAAATAATCAAGCTCTTAGGAATTGTAGTTGCATAACCATATTCGAATGCAAGAACTGCTTCTTCAGATAATAAAGAATCGTAAATCGCAAAACGTGGTTGGTTCTCTTTAACATGACAAAGTGGAATGTAAGTTGAACCATCAGCTTGGTTATGCAATTTCGCATGACGGTGTGAGAAGGTACCACGACCTACGTCTTCACCAGTAATACGAACTAAATAATCTTCATCTAATAAAGTTGCATAAGCTAAAGTTTCTGCTGCACCCCAGTTTAAAGGAGTTTCACCAGTTTGCATTTTAACGCGGTCTTCAATTACTTTTTGAACCTGACGCTGCATTACAAACCCTTCAGGAAGTTTGCTCATGCCCTCGCCTAATTCTTTAAGACGGTTCAAGTCAAATGAAGTATCCCAATCGTCTGTGTAGTCATGGCCCAAATATGGAGTCCAATCAACAAACATTTTGGTATTTGGTTCAAGAATCAATGCATTTGCTACATGATTACCCGCTTCTAAGTCAGAACGGTAATCTTCAACCATTTGATCAGCTTCAGCACGATCAAGTACTTTCTGTTGTACAAGTTGATCAGCATAAAGTGTACGAGTAGTTGCTTTCTTCGCAATTACTTGATACATCAATGGTTGTGTACCAGATGGCTCATCTGCTTCGTTATGGCCGCGACGACGATAACAGAACAAATCGATAACAACATCTTTACGGAATTCGTGACGGAAATCATGTGCTAATTGAGTAGCAAAGATAACAGCTTCAGGATCATCACCATTTACATGGAAAATTGGCGCCTGAATCATTTTAGCAACGTCTGTACAGTACTCTGTAGAGCGCGCATCACGTGGATCAGAAGTTGTAAAACCAACTTGGTTGTTCACAATAATATGAACAGTACCACCAACCGTATAGCCACGAGTCTGTGACATTTGGAAGGTTTCCATGTTCACACCTTGACCTGCAAATGCAGCATCACCATGAACAATAACTGGCAATACGTCATCACCGCCGATGTCTTTACGACGTACTTGACGTGCACGTACAGAACCTTCAACTACAGGACCAACAATTTCCAAGTGAGATGGGTTAAATGCCAATGCCAAGTGAACTTCGCCACCTGGAGTCATTACATTACTTGAGAAACCTTGGTGGTATTTAACGTCACCTGAACCTTTTTTATGAATAGATTTGCCTTCGAACTCACCAAACAAGTCCGCTGGGTTTTTACCCATAATATTAACAAGAAGGTTCAAACGGCCACGGTGTGGCATACCGATAACAACTTCTTTACAGCCTACAGCACCAGCACGCTGGATAATCTCGTTTACCATAGGAATAAAAGATTCGCCGCCCTCAACACCAAAGCGTTTAGCACCGACGTATTTATTACCAAGATATTTTTCTAGACCCTCAGCAGCGGTTAAACGCTCTAAGAAGCCTTTCTTTTGATCATTTGAGTAGTTGAATTTACCACGGGCACTCTCAAGACGCTGTTGAATCCAACGCTTTTCTTTTGTGTCCACGATATGCATGTACTCAACACCGATTGAACCACAATAGATTGCTTCCATTGCTTCAATCATTTCAGCAAGAGTTGCTTCACTCTTACCAATCTCAAGATTGCCTGTGTTGAATACTGTGTCTAAATCTGATTTGGTTAAACCGTGTGCTGAAAGATCTAAATCTGGAATCTCTTCACGCTTAGCAAGACCTAATGGATCTAGTTTAGCTTTTTGATGTCCGCGATTACGATAAGCAGCAATAAGTTGTAAAACGCCAATTTGACGACGCTCATGCTCAGTACTTACAGTACTTTGTACAACAGGTTGAACACGATTAGCATTACGTCCTAGTAATAGGAATTGCTCACGCACAGCGCTGTGTGGTTGGTCACCCTTTGGATATTTATCGAAATATTGGCGCCAGTCCTCAGCTACAGAGGTTGGGGAAGTCAGGTACTGCTCGTAAAGTTCTTCAATATACGCTGCACTATCAGCGGAAAGTTCAGTGTCAAGACGCAATGCGTCAGCAACTTCTTGCATTTGTGGACCCATTTCCTATTGCAAAAAATATTACAGGCTGCCTTTTAAGCACACCCATGATGCATAATGCCAAATTGGTAAAAAAGGCATTACTTACCCAACAGGTCACTAAGACCATGGGGCGTCATACTACCTAGAGAGAAAACTCCATAGGTAATTAATGAATCACAACGCCCTCAATGGCATCATCACTCACCTTATACTCGATTAAAACCGAGCAATTTTTTGCAAATCTTTTTAGAAAAACTAACTTTAAAATTAACTTTTCTAAAATGACTTTAACCATAAAAATTAAGCACTGATCTAAGATCGTGCTACTTAATTTAATTTCACTAGTATACGCTTTTTTCACCTATAACTTTGTGGCAAATCGTATCATGTTCTTAACGAACGATTGATTTTTTTGACACATACCATCTATAAATTGGCGAAATACATATCCAATTTTATCTATTAATATA
>NZ_JABVBF010000090.1 GCF_013344765.1 Acinetobacter lactucae | reverse complement strand
AAAAATGTAAACAAGGAACGTGCTGAGTTACGGCCTCATATACAAATAGTGAAAGATACTACTGAAAATAACCGAAAGAAATATTTTTTCGCTGAAAAAATTCAGTTCAAATTTAGCCCAATTATATTTAGCGTAGTAGGTGTCTTTTTTAGTGGTTATAGTCATGCTTCAGCACTTGAACAGTCGGGCCAATCGATATTGCCTTTTTTGGAAGCCGGTAATTATGCGGAAGCAAATGCTTTCGCTATTGATCCTTCTGTTTCTGGTGTAGTCCATGATCGTCCAGATCTTGTTCGACCTAATCAAAGTCGTAATACAGGAGATATTGGGCAAGATAACCAATTCTATACAGCCGCATTAAAGTTGCAACTCACAGACCAATTCAGTTTTGGTTTACTCTATGATCAGCCTTTTGCTGCAAAAACAGAATATCCAGTTCTCCCTAATAATAGTTATTCTGATGAGGCCAGTCGTGAAGGTACATCCGTAAATGTAAAAAGCCAAAATCTAAGTTTTATTTTAGGTTATTCACCTATTAAAAATTTTCAAGTTTATGGTGGACCTGTTTATCAAAGTGTAGAAGGTGATGTGTCTTTTAGAGGAATGGCCTATACCGAAGCTTTTAATGGATACAATGCTAAATTTAAAGAACAGGGAGAGCTAGGTTGGCTAGTGGGGGGAAGTTATCAAATTCCGGAAATTGCGCTTAAAGCAGCTGTAACTTACCGTTCAAAAATTAAATATGATTTTCAAGTTGATGAAAATATCTTTGGTGAGCCATTACAATACACTGCACCTGCAAAAACAAAAGTCGAAACACCTCAATCAGTAAATGTAGATTTTCAAACAGGTATTGCTGAAAAGACGCTTGCTTATATGAACCTTAGATGGGTGAATTGGAAAAAATTTAATATTCGTCCAGCGCAATACGATGCCCTTACAGCAATGTATATGGATGCATTAACGGAAGGAGCATATAAACAAGGGATTGATTTGGATTCTTACCAAAAAGATCAATATAGTGTAACGCTTGGATTGGGACATCAGTTAACTGACCGTTGGAGTATTGCATCTGATATTGGCTGGGATTCAGGCTCGGGTAGTCCTGCTTCAACGCTTGGACCAGTGAAAGGATACTGGTCTTTTGGACTTGGTGCTCAATTTAATCCAGCGCCTAATTATTTTATTGCTGCTGGCGTAAAATATTTTTGGTTAGGGGATACTAAAGCTGAAGGTGGTGGCTACTATTTACCAATCGAAGGTATTAAAGAATTTTCAGAGCAGGCTGAGTTTAAAAATAATCGCGCAATTGCATATGCGTTGAAGTTTGGATATCGCTTTTAGAAGAGCTATGAATAACTATTTAGTGGGATAGAGTTTTATAAATTTCTTTTTATTTATCATTTCAAATATGAAATTAATTTCATATTTGAAATGATTTTTGTTTTTTAAGTGGTTGAATTTTAATACAAAAATAGTGGCATGCAATTTGCTCCAATGCATATAGTTACAAGGAGTGAATAATGAATGCTAACCATATACTGCAATTAAGCGGCCTGTTGCAGGAAAATTTGGGGTTAATTCCTCATGAGATTCAGTTAAAAAAGATGAGTGGTGGGGCTATTCAAGAAAATTGGCTTGTTCAAACTCAAGATTTTGCTTTAGTGCTGAGAAAAAATGCTGAGTCGAGCGTAGAGGCCAGTTCAGATCGGGAGCAAGAGTATTTACTTTTAGATCGCTTATATCATTTTGGAATTAAAGTGCCACAGCCGCTTTATTTTGAAAAATCACCTAACTTTTTAAATAGTGATTTCTTCATTATGAAAAAAATTGATGGTGTAACAGAAGGTCATAAATTAGTTCGCATTGCTGAAGAAGAAAAACGAAAAAAAATTACTCAAGAAATTGGTAAACAACTGGCTTTAATACATGCCATTCAATCAGATGAAATATTAGAAAAATTACTTCCTAAGCCAGATAAAGATCAATATCTAGAGAAAAAACTTAAAAGTTTTATAGAGCAGCTAGATAGCTTGAAAAGACATCGTCCAATTCTTGAGTATGCCATTCAATGGATGTTCAGCAATATTCCAAAAGTAGATGATCTGGTATTAGTCCATGGTGATTACCGTATCGGTAACATCATGATTAATGATGATCAAATTTCTGGAATTTTAGATTGGGAGTTTACCCAGTGGGGCGACCGTAGAGAAGATATAGGTTGGTTTACCTCTAAATGCTGGCGTTTTGGTCAAGATGAAAATATAGCAGGGGGAATAGGTTCATATAAGGACTTTGCTAAAGCCTATGCTGAAATTTCCGATATCTATATCCCTGAATTTGAAATGAAGTTTTGGCATGTACTGTCTCATGTTCGATGGGCAATTATTGCGATGCAGCAGTCTGACCGAAACAATGAAATGGCTACTCCATCACTTGAACTAGCCCTAACGGAGTTTTTAGTTCCCCGCCTTGAAAAGAATATCTTGGAAATCTTGGGAGAAAAAGAATGAAAGAGCAAAAAATAATTGACCTGATCAAAGCAAGTCAAGCAGTGATCAAGAATGAGCTTTTACCGCAATCGGGCAGTCAGAAATATAACTTGTTAATGCTGATGCGAAGCTTTGAAATTTTGCAGACTTATATTTTGCAAAAGGAAACTTGTTCATTCCATAGCTCAGGAATTTTGCAAGATTATTTTTCTTTTCCAATCAAAGATGTTGATGATGCTATTCAATTGTTTATTGCTGATATACGTGAGGGTAAACAATCTGAGCATACATTTGAAATATTAAAAGCTCTTAATTCTGAAGACCTAAAAATTACTGAACCCAAGGTGACTCATCATGGATAAGCATCGGCTACGAATTTATTTGGTTCGACATGGGCATGTTTCATACTTTGATGCAGATAATAATCCAATTAATCCGAAATTTGCTCAGTTATCCGAACAAGGCATAGAACAAATACAACAGCTGGCCCATCAATTACGAGATGTTAGTTTTGAAAAAATTTACTCGTCTACTATGCCTCGTTCGATTCAGACAGCCGAAATTTTGAAGCGCTATCAAAATGAGTATAAAGACATTCAGTCATTCGATGATATTCGGGAAATAAGAGCAGGACGTTTAAGAGAAATTTCGTTGGATCGCGCTGAGCTGGAAATCAAAAAGGCCTATCAGTTCCATAAAAATAACCTTGAATTATTTGTACAAGGCGAAAGTTGGACTCACTTTATTACTCGTGTACTGACCTGGTTTGAAGGCATGATATTAACGGCAAACAAAGACCAGAATATCCTGATTTCTTCACACGATATTGTAAATCGAATACTCATTAATTGGGTCTATGGGCATGACTTCAAAGATGTTTATTCGCAGGAACAAGATTATGGCTGCTTAAACATTCTTGATCTAACGATTGAAAATCAAAAGGTAATAAGCAAACGAATCAAACTCCAAAACTTCACTGCATATAATCTGATTAAAAATGAGCTATTTAATAGCGCTATGGATGATGTGTATGAAACTTATATCGCGACCCAAGGTTTTAAATTAAAGGAGCTCAGCTCATGATCACGCTATCTAATGAATTATTAGAATTACAACAGAAAGTAAGAGAGTTTATCCAACAAGAGGTAATTCCATTAGAAAATGATCCTCGCCAAGATAGCCATGGGCCGAGTGAAGCTTTACGCCAAGAATTGGTGAGTCGTGCACGCCGTTGGGGACTACTTACCCCACATGCAAGTCAGGAGATGGGAGGACTTGGATGGTCGCATTTACAAAAGGCTGTGGCTTTTGAAGAAGCGGGTTATTCTGCTTTAGGTCCAATTGCTTTAAACATTCATGCACCCGATGAAGGAAATATTCATTTATTAGATGCTGTGGCGAATGATGCGCAAAAAGAAAGATGGTTAAGAAAGCTAGTCGCGGGGGAAATTAGATCTTGCTTTGCTATGACGGAACCTGCACCGGGTGCTGGCTCAGATCCATCTATGCTTCAAACAACCGCAATTGCTGATGGCGATGATTATATTATTAATGGGCGTAAATGGTTAATTACAGGAGCAGAAGGAGCAAGCGTCGCTATTATTATGGCAAAGATGGAAGACGGCACTGCTTCTATGTTTTTAACAGATACGGATGTTGATGGCTTTATATTAGAAAAAAGTATGAATGCTATGGATTCATGTTTTTCGGGAGGACATGGTATTTTACGCTTTGAGAACTTACGTATACCTAAAGAAAATGTCTTGGGTGAAATTGGTAAAGGCTTTAAATATGCTCAAGTTCGCCTAGCCCCAGCTCGTTTAACACATTGTATGAGATGGCTGGGACAAGCCAAGAGAGCACATGATATTGCTACACAATATGCACGTGAACGCCAATCTTTTGGTAAGAGATTAGGCGACCATCAAGGTGTAGGTTTTATGCTTGCCGACAATGAAATGGATATCTTAACGACTCGATTAGCGGTTCATTATTGCGCGCAGGTTTTAGATTTGGGCGAAAAAGGAAATTACGAGTCCAGTTTAGTTAAAGTGATCAGCTCTGAAGGTATATGGCGCGTGGTGGATCGGTCGGTTCAGATTTTGGGTGGCCAAGCCATGACAGATGAATCAGTAGTCTGCAAGATTTTTAAAGATGCACGTGGTTTCAGAATCTATGATGGAGCAAATGAAGTTCATCGCATGAGCATTGCTAAAAAGCTATTAGGGAAACAGGCATAATAAAGGGAGGAATAAAAGAATGAATATTTTTGACGTAAAAGATAAATATATTTTAATTACGGGTGCTTCAAGTGGTTTGGGACATCATATGGCTGAATTGTTTGCTAAAGAAGGCGCTCATATTGTCATTTGTGCCAGACGATTAGAACGATTGAAAGAGTTAGAGTCCTATATCAAAAATGAGTTTGGAGTAAAAGTTTATACTTTTCCATTAGATGTAAATGACCGTTTAGCTGTAAAAGATATGCTCACTGACTTAGAGGCAGAAGGCGTCACAATAGATGTGTTAATTAATAATGCTGGAGTAGGTGATACCAAGCGTTTTCTTGATTATAACGATGAAGACTGGGATAAGATTGTCGATACTAACCTTAAAGCACCTTGGCAATGTACACAAGAAGTTGTGCAGCATATGATTAAGGCTGGACAAAAAGGATCGATCATCAATATCACTTCAATTCTTTCTCAGTCTACTAACCTTGGTGTTAGCCCGTACTGTGCGTCAAAAGCTGGATTACGCCATTTAACAGAAGTAATGGCAGTAGAGTTAGCTAGATTTGGTATAAATGTAAATGCTATAGCTCCAGGTTATATGATTACTGAAATTAATGAGGAATATTTAACGAGTGAGGCAGGGCAACAGCTTTTAAAGAAGATTCCGACAAGGAAGTTTGTAGAATTTGATGATTTAAATGGGCCATTACTGTTACTTGCTTCTCAAGCAGGTCAGGGCATAACAGGTATCGAAATTAAAGTCGATGGCGGTCATAGCGCTGCGCCTATATAAAACGTTTTTTAATGGAGTAAAAAATGCTTAATCGAAAACCAATTAATATTTTGGTCACCTATATTAAAAAACCTAATATTAATGGTTTTCGTTCTTTGGTTGAGCAGGCGATTAGTGAAGTAGAGTCGAACGAAATCGATTTGGTGGAATGCCATATTTCAGATGTACAAGATGTTGCTCAAAGCTTAGTAGAAAATGGCTGTCAGATTCTTCTATGTACGGGAGCGACCGCGAGTTTTCTACAAAAGAAATTAAATATTGATATACAGGTTATTCGAACTGGTACTTTTGATGTTATTCAGGCTATATCAAATTTAAAACAATATAAGCGTATTGCTTTGGTAGGCAATACGTCCACAGTCGATCTTGAGAACTACTCTGATATTTTTGCTTTAGATATACAACAGTTTAACTATGACTCATATTTAGATGCCAAGAAAACAATTCATTTAATTAAAAATCAAGGTTTTGATGCCATTATTGGCTCGCCTGTTGCAGTAGAGTTAGCTCTGAATGAAAACCTAGTCGGGCATTTGGCGATTAGTGTGCCGTCTTTAAAAGACCTGCTGCAAAATGCCTTACGTACGCTTGAAAAAATTCGCAGAGAACAATATTCAACCTTACGTTTAACTGAGATCTTTAATCACTTAAATGAAGGCATTTGCTTTATTACAAAGCAAAAAAAGATTTCTTTAATAAATAACTCAATGAGTTCGTTACTTGAAAAAGACTCTTCAGACGTTTTAAACAAATCAGCACTCGAAATTTTTGAAGGATTAAACTTTGATATTGACCAAGAAAATAGTCATCAACTCGTTCAATTTAAAAACCTAAAGCTTGCTGTATATATTTCCAAGCTAAAAAATGACTATATAGATGGCTATATCTTAAGAGTGCAGGAGTTAAATGCCTTAGAGCAATCTAATAGCCAATTTAGAAAGGTTTCGTCTAAGAACTTTAATACAAGATATACCTTTAACCAGATTTTCACTCAAAATTCCAATTTCCAGCAGATTATCAAGTTATCAAAAGCATATGCAAAAACCGATAGTACGATTCTCATTACGGGTGAGAGTGGTACGGGTAAGGAAGTGCTGGCACAAAGTATTCATAACCATAGCAGTCGTTATAAAGCGCCATTTGTAGCGATCAACTGTGCTTCTTTTCCAGAAAGTTTATTAGAAAGTGAGCTTTTTGGTTATGAAGAAGGGGCTTTTACAGGGGCGAAAAAAAATGGGCGTATTGGTTTAATTGAAGCGGCGCATACCGGAACACTGTTTTTAGATGAAATTGGCGATATGCCATTACATCTCCAAACGAGATTTTTAAGGGTATTGCAAGAGAGACAGATTAACCGTTTAGGTTCCGTGGTGAGCCATCATTTAGATATACGTGTAATTGCTGCAACTCACGCGAATTTAGAAGAGTTAGTACAAAATGGTACGTTTAGGGCAGATCTTTACTATCGTTTAAATATTTTAAGAGTGTATACACCTTCTTTAAAAGAACGAAAAGAAGATGTCTTGTATTTAGCAAATCTGTTTTTAGAGAAATATAAGAAAACGCTGGATGATTTGCCTAATATTTTACAGAAGGCTTTTTATCATTATTCTTGGCCGGGTAATATTCGTGAACTTGAGAACATTGTTGAAAGAATTAATGTCTTATTGGAGCTTGATCAGGAAATTTTAACTCCAGAATTTTTAAAGCAACAATTACCAGAGCTCTTTCAGACGCAAATGAATCAAACTGCACAACCTTTATTGAAAGAGGTAAAGGTAAATCAGGAATTGAGTTTAATTGAACAAATACTTGCTGAAGTAGATGGTGATTTAGACCTTGCTGCACAAAAACTTGGAATTAGCCGAACTACTTTGTGGCGTAGAATGAAGTTATTAAATAATTAATTTCAAAATTGAAATTTTTTCAAAAAAGAAAAATAATAAGTTTAATAAGTTATTGAAAATAATAGTAAAAATATTTGGCACCATAGTTGCATTGACTCATATAGGCATCTGAATCAGTTGCTAAATTGTGTGAGGAAATAAGAATGACGAATGGATTAATGATGCATTGTAATTTAAATATTACTTCAATAATGCAGCATGCTTTGACAGTTTATGCAGATCAAGAAATTGTATCCTTAAAGGCAGATGGGGTCACTAAGCATCGATATACATATAAAGATGCTTTCGGGCGAGTTGCTCAGTTTGCCAATGTATTAGATCGATTAGGTGTAAGTCCTGATGCTAAAGTTGGAACAATGGCATGGAACTCATATCAGCACTTTGAATTACATTATGCCATCCCATGTACGGGAAGAATTTATCATACAATTAATCCTAAATTGGCAGCTGAACAATTAATTCAAATTATCAATTCTGCTCAAGATGAAGTACTTATTATTGAGCCTGATTGCTTAGCATTGCTTGATTCTATTTATGAAAATATAAAATCTGTCATAAAGCATTTTATCGTGTTGGGTGATCCTAATAGAGATCTACAAGCAAAATTTGATTTTATGTTTTATGAAGAGATAATTGCTCTAGAGCAGCCTCAATATGATTGGCCAGATATCCCAGAACAACGGGCAAGTGGACTTTGCTATACATCCGGTACAACAGGCGATCCTAAAGGTGTTCTTTATTCACATCGTAGTACGGTATTACATGCGTTAATACTCAGCATGCCAAATGCGATTGGCTTAACGCATGGCAGTTGTATTATGCCATTGGTTCCTCTTTATCATATCAGTGCATGGGGAATGCCATTTAACGCCGTTTTATCGGGGGCAAAAATCGTTTGGCCTCATTCATTTGCCGGTCAGACTGAGAAAATTTTCAATTTGATCCAATCAGAGCACGTCGATATTTCTATGGCTGTTCCTACCATCTGGAATTCTTTTAAAAATTATCTTGAAGATCACCATATTTCATCAGTCAGTTTAAAACGTGCGATTTCTGGTGGATCTGCTGCACCATATTCGCTAATTGAGTCTTTGAGCCAATATAGAGTTGCTGTTGAGAATGCTTGGGGAATGACTGAAACCAGTTCAATGGGAACTTGTAATCGACTAGATCAAATCAAAAACAATATTGAAACTCAATCGATTAAGTGTGGTAAACCTATCTTTGGCCTTCAAATGAGATTACGTGATGAGAATCATCAATTACTTCCTCACGATGGTGTTCATGAAGGCATTTTAGAAGTACGAGGACATACGATTGCTGAGCGATATATCAATCAACCCAAAGCCCTAAATGAAAATAATACATGGTTTGATACAGGAGATATCGCGTGCATAGATGAATATGGATATATGCATATTACAGACCGTGCCAAAGATATGATTAAGTCAGGAGGAGAGTGGGTAAGTAGTGTTGAAGTCGAAAATGCAGCAATGGGGTATGAAAAAGTTGCTGAAGCCGCTGTTATTGCTGCCAATCATCCAAAATGGGGGGAACGCCCACTTTTAATATTGGTACCAAAATCTCCACAACAAATTATTGAACATGAAGAAATTGTAGTTTTCCTATCCTCTAAATTACATAAATGGGCCATTCCTTCGGCAACCATATTAGTAGAAGAAATACCTCATACACCGACTGGAAAAATCAGTAAAAAGATATTGAGAGAACGGTATCACGACTATTTCATCAATAGTGCTTTTGCTGAATGTAAATAATGATCTACATAAAAAAGGAATTTTTATATGAACTACTCTCAGGAAGCAAACATTGTCTTAGATACTAAATTTAAAAAGATGGTGAAGCAAAGAAACCGATTCGCTGTTTTTTTAAGTTTAATCGTACTTAGCATTTATTTTATTTTTATAGGAACAGCCACATTTCGCCCTGAGTTGCTTGCAATGCCATTAGAAGCAAGCAAGGTCACAATTGGTTGGCCTATTGCTGCAATTGTTATTGTATCGAGCTGGCTAATAACAGGCTTATATATCTTCATTACAAATCAATATTTTGACAAACAAAAAGAAAAATTAAGAAAGGAATACCGTTATGAATAAATATATAGCTTTTACCATTTTAGCTTTACTTAGCTCGGGTGTTTGGGCGGCTCCAACTGAGCCAAGAAACTGGACTGCAATTATCATGTTTGGATGTGTAGTCGGTATTTCATTGCTAATTACCTTTAAAGCTGCCAAGAAAACGGTATCAAAAGAAGATTTTTATACAGCTGGCAATTCAATTTCTGCTAAACAAAATGGTCTGGCGATTGCTGGAGACTACATGTCGGCATCAACCTTACTTGGTATTTCAAGTATGGTTTTCTTTAAAGGGTATGATGGGTTTATCTATGTGACGGGCTTTTTTGTTTGCTGGCCCATTTTAACTTTCTTGATGGCCGAGAGACTTAGAAACCTTGGAAAATATACATTTGCCGATATTGTCTCGTACAGACTAGATCCACAAAGAACGCGTATTTTAGCAACTTGTGGCTCACTCATCGTGGTGTGTTGCTACTTAATTTTGCAAATGGTGGGAGCAGGCCAGCTCATTAAACTACTGTTTGGATTAGATTATACAATTGCTGTCATTCTTGTTGGTTGTTTAATGTTGGTATATGTCATTTTTGGAGGAATGCTTGCTACAACGTGGATACAGATTATTAAAGCAATTCTTTTACTCTTTGGTGGAACAGTTTTAGTATTTCTGGCATTTAAAGCATTTGGTTTCAGTCTAAATAATATGGCTACGGCCGCCGTTAATGCGCATAAACTTGGACAAAAAGTCTTAGAACCGGGTTCTATGTTATCCAATCCAATTAATACCTTATCTATGTCTATGGGGCTAATTTTTGGTTTAGCTGGTTTACCACATATTCTTATGCGCTTTTTTACAGTACCAAATGCTGCTGAAGCACGCCGTTCCGTGTTTTACGCTTCTGGCTACATTGGGTATTTCTTTATTGTAGTCTGTATTTTAGGGTTGGCTTCAATCGCTATAGTAGGCACTAATCCACACTATTTTGTAGGTGGACAATTAGGTGGTGACCTCATTGGTGGTAGTAATATGGTTGCTATGCATCTAGCAAAAGCCCTTGGTGGAAATTTATTGCTAGGCTTCTTATCTGCTGTAGCGTTTGCAACAATTTTAGCTGTAGTGGCTGGCTTGGCACTTGCTGGAGCTTCTGCGATTTCGCATGATTTATTTCAAAAAGTCATTAAAAAAGGCAAGGCAACAGAAAAGCAGGAAATGGTTGCATCTCGACTTTCTGTGGTGGTTCTAGGTGTGATTGCCATTGCATGTGGAATCTTATTTGAAAAAATGAACATCGCTTTTTTAATGGGACTTACATTTGGTATTGCTGCTTCAGCTAACTTTCCTGTGCTTATTCTTTCTATGTATTGGAAAGATTTAACCACCCGCGGCGCTATATTCGGCGGGTTTGTCGGAATCATTTCAGCAATTACCTTTGTGGTTTTATCGCCAACAGTTTGGGTTGGTGTACTAGGCCATGAAAAAGCAATATTCCCATTTGATAACCCAGCTTTGTTTTCTATGCCACTCGCATTTTTGGTGAGTATCGTTGTTTCTTTGACTGATAAAAGTAAAAGAGCTGAGTTAGACAGACAGGGCTTTGAGTTACAGGTGGTGCGTTCCGAGCTTGGTGCTCAACAAGGTTCGTTTAAAAAAATGCCTTTGCATTAAGTTGGTTCAAGAACCCAAAAAACAAGAAAGCATGATTTTTTAATAATGCTTTCTTTATTAGTACTGTCTTAAAGCTTTATTTCAAATGCTTTAGAAGTTCAGATCCCGCTTGTGATAATGCTGTTTTTACAGATGGTTCGTTACTTAAAGGATTTAAAAGACCATAGTCATGAATCAAACCGTTATAACGAGTTAAGGTCACTGGAACACCAGCTTTATCTAAGTTACGGCCAAAAGCTTCACCTTCATCACTCAATACATCTAATTCAGCTGTTTGAATTAATGTTGGTGGGAAGTCTTTTAACTGTTCGCTTTTAGCACGAAGTGGTGATGCCAAAATATTGTTGCGATCATTGGCATTGGTTGTGTAGTTATCCCAGAACCATTTCATCATGTTCTTAGTCAGGAAGTAACCTTTTTCATACTGATTGTAAGAAGTAACCCATCATAACGTTATTTCATTAGAAGCTCATTTTTTTAAATTGAAAGAGCAATAATGTAGCTTTAATCAATTTCAGCAGAAATGTTCATTAATATTTTCCGTATTGCAAATATGAAGCCTGTTTTAAATAAATATGCGGCCATTTTCATCTTTTACTGCTTCAGATTCTGAAGAAGTTAATCCTCGGAACTCCATTTTTTTCTTAGCAATAGCATCACGCAAAGCCTCAATTTCGCTTGGAAGTAAAATATTACTTAATGCTGCTAAGACTTCTATTGATTGATTTTCATTATTCGATCCCAAGATTTGGTTTGGTCGCATGTCAACAAAGACTTCCGCATTCTTTTTAAGAATATTGTTTTCTAATCTAAGTTTCTTTTCTTCAGCAATAATTTGACCAAACACTGCTCTCAATGCAGCAGGGTCCTCTAATCTTTTCAGTAACTCGAAATCAGTTGGTACATTAGTACTCTTGATTCTACATGCGGCTTTTTCATGGTGGTATTAGCTTTTGCTGCCCACGTTTCAATCAATAAACGAAAATGCTTACCTGTTTTATTACGAATACTTACTGTTCCAACTCCTTTTTTAGTCTTTGATAGTCGACCAATTGTTGCAATAGAATAATTATTCATTGAAAAATTTTCATTAAAAGTAAGAAATAATCTATAAATAGTAAAAAAGATCCCCGTTAGGGATCTTTTTTAGGGGTTTTATATATTATTACCAACTAGTAATAACATAAGCCCTTTCATTTTATGATGTGAATCAAGTATAACTAATTAGAAGTTATATTCGATACCAGTACCTACAACAGTTTGCTTGTCGTCATCATTTAACCAGTCACGTTTTTGTTGAGCAACAATACCGTAGAAGCGAGCTTGTTTGTTGATTTGGTAATCAAGACCTAAACCATATAAGTCGATTTTACGATCTTGTTTGCCACTTACTTGTGTTTCAGCCGAAGCGTATTCTGCTTTTACTTTAAGTTTCGTGTTTGGAATTTTATAAGCAGCTGTCACAGCATATGCTTCTTCTTCTAAACCTTTATAGTTTGTATAAGTATCAGTAGTTTTATCGACACCGTCTACACGAGTGGTTTTTGATGTTTTATAAGCTGTTAAGTCATCAGTAGGTTCAGCATGTTGCCATAAAGCACCTACAACAAAACCAGATTTAGCAATGTCATAAGAACCAGTTACACGGTAAGCATCCGTATAAACATCTTTTAGGCCGTAAGCTGCGTATTTACCTTTAATACCAAAGTCACCAGCAGCAGCAATTGCTAAACCAATATCTTTGTTTTCGTAGCCAAGTGCAGTTGACACAGAATCAAAGCTATCATTTTTGCTGTCTTTACCAGTTTCACCTTGTTTATTATCAGAGGTGCTTTCACCAGTTTGAGCCATGATATTGAAGGTTAAACCAGCTAATAGTTTAGGGTCTAATTCAAAACCGATCACGTTGTCTAAACGGTTTTCACCGTACATGATATTTGTAATATCTAAACGTGTATCGTCATTAAAGATGTCTTGGTTACCACCAGCAGCAGTCTTGAAGTAAGAATCATATTTACCTACTTTCAATGTACCAACACCATCAGTTTTTAAACCGATAAAACGGTTACGAGCGCTAAGGTCAGTATCAGAACCTGAACCATCAGTAGAAATTGCCCATTCAGCTAAATAAACAGCAGATAATTTGTCAGTTAATTTCTCTTCGCCTTTTACCCCAATACGAGAAGAGTTTGAGTTAATTTCGGTAACGTCACTTTTTCCATCGAAATTTTTATTATCAACTTGGTTAATAGAAACATTTAGTTTGCCATACAAAGTTGGCGCTGCTTGCACCGCGTTTATGCTCAAAGTTGCAACTGCGGCAGCGAGTAGCAATTTCTTCATTGAGATTTCTCCAAAAAGTATTTAAAAATGGCGTATGCCTAGCTAACTATTTATTTTGTAGTTGACTGATGTACAAAAAGTTACAAAAGCTCACCAACTTGCTATGCAGTATCGACAAATTTTGTGACAGAGAAGTGAAGAATAAATGACAGTTTTATGA
>NZ_JABVBF010000008.1 GCF_013344765.1 Acinetobacter lactucae | reverse complement strand
ATTTACCCGAATTGAATCCGAACATAATGTCAGATTAATATGAAAAAATTAAAGAAGAGTCATTAAGTAGCTCTTGTCTACATCGACCCTTCTTTCCGTTATTCAGCCAAATAATCAAACAAATAACGGAGCAACAACACCGTAGTCAATGCAGAGAATCATCTGTTTTTGAAAATGGAATTTTATAGTGCTTTGTTGATCATTGAGTTTATTGATTTTCATCAAAATGCACCACTACTTTGCCTCAGGGTGTCGCCATGATCTCGACCGCAGTTAAAAAATCATTCAAAAAACTTACATTTCAGCGTGAAATTGAGTTACCGGATTTTTCTAGCAAAAGCTCAATTCCAATCCGACATTTAAATATTGGTTTTGATGGAAAGGAAATTGATGTCAGATTCTATATGGACAACCAATTTGCTACTTTGTTTTTTGCCACACTTTCGGTGTTTTTAACCTATGGTGAAGATCTAGTGATTGAAACCGCTCGTCATCACCGTGAATTTATTAAAGATCCAATATTAAAGCAGCGAGTAACGTCGTTGATTGGCCAAGAAGCAATTCACTCAAAATTGCACAATGAATATAACGATGCCCTTCAAGATGCTGAATATCCTGTTGCATTATATCGTTTTCTTGGCTCGAACTTCTTTAAATATGTTTTCTTAAAGTTCCCACAGCCACTCAAATTATCAATGATGGCGGGTATCGAGCATTTTACTGCAGTACTTGCTGAATACATGATGAAGCATGAAAAGAACTTTTATTATTCAGATGATGCAAAAAGCCGTGCTTTGTGGATGTGGCATATGCTTGAAGAATCTGAGCATAAAGATATCGCCTATGATGTCTATCAACTTTTAAATGGTAGCTATCCACTGCGCGCTTCTGGTTTCTTCCTTGCGCTATTTACAATTTTAGGTTTAATCCCTGCGACTACATTATTTGTGCCTGTGTTAAGAAAGCCGCAAGAGATGCTGACTTTAAAATTCTGGAAAGATGCTCGTCGCGGTGTAGGCTTAATCTTTGGTCCAAAAGATGGCGTTTTTGGCAGTACGATTGGTCAAATTCTTGATTACTTACGTCCAGACTTCCATCCAAATGATCATGATACGACTGAATATCTTGAGTATTACAAACAGAAATTACTGAACGAAGGCGGCGCGATTGCACCTTACTTTGTTAAAGAATTTACCCCACCAGTACGCATGTCTTAATCGTCCCGTATTTCCAGCTATCGAACAGATAGCTGGTATCTCTTCAAGCTATTTATGGATGAATCATGATTTTATTTGGCAAAAAGAAAGTTAAACCAAGCCAAAAAGCTTATGCAGTAGTGACGGGTGCAGGCAGTGGGATTGGTCGAAGTTTTGCAATTGAACTGGCAAAACGTGGTGGCAGCGTAGTGTGCGCGGATATTAATGTCGAAGCTGCAGAAGAAACTGTAAAGTTAATTGAACAGTTAGGACAAAAAGCATTTGCTGTAAAGTGTGATGTTGGGCAAGCAGAACAAGTTCAGGCTTTGGCTGATCAAGCTGAACAGTTACTTGATCATCCAGTAACACTCATCATTAATAATGCGGGTGTGGGATTGGGTGGTAAATTTGATGAACTCAGTCTAGAAGACTGGAACTGGGTCATGAATATTAACCTTTGGGGTGTCATTCACGGTTGTCATGCCTTTGTTCCAAAGTTTAAAAAGCTAGGTTACGGTGCGATTATTAATGTGGCATCTGCAGCATCATATACGGCTGCACCAGAAATGACCGCGTATAACGTGACTAAAGCGGGTGTGCGTGCGCTTTCAGAAACGCTTTCAGCTGAACTGCATAAGTTTAATATTAAAGTGAATGTACTCTGCCCGACGCTGGTTCCAACCAATATCATTAAAAATGGTCGAATTCCAGGACGCTATTCAAAGCTTGCAGACCATGCACTGATGAACTATGCCCTCACCACGAGTGATAGTGTAGCCAAATTAACACTGAACCGCCTTGATCAGAATGAGCTTTACACCATTCCTCAAATCGATGCGAAGTTATTCTGGCTCATGAAACGTGCATCACCAAACTTGTATAACAAGTTCCTTGGCACGTCTTACAAATTATTTAAATAAGAAATTTATAGGTAGTACGCATATGACTGCTCAAATGAAAACAAATGCTTCAGCAAAAAAAGCTGTCAAATCACCAAGCCATATTTTCGATACTTTTATTGTGGGTGCGGGCATTTCAGGGATCGCTGCTGCCATTCGCCTAGATCAAGTTGGTTATACCAATTATAAGATTATTGAAAAAGCTAGCCGCGTGGGCGGAACATGGCGTGAAAATACCTACCCAGGTTGTGGTTGCGATGTCCCTTCTGCTCTTTATTCTTACTCATTTGCACCTAGTGCAAAATGGAGCCATTTATTTGCGCGCCAACCAGAAATCTTAAGTTATCTGGAGGATGTGAGTAACGAATTTAATGTTACCTCTAAAATCGAATTTAATAATGAATTGCTGAACGCAGCATGGGATGACTCACGCCATGTGTGGGTACTTGATACCACGACTGGCCAATATTTATCTAAAACTGTTATTTTCGCTACAGGTCCAATTACCGAAGCTCAAATTCCACGTCTTGAAGGTTTAGAAACATTTAAAGGCGAGATGTTCCATTCGGCTAAATGGAACCATGATTATGATTTGACAGGTAAACGTATTGCCGTGATTGGTACGGGTGCATCTGCGATTCAGTTTGTGCCACAAATTCAACCAAAAGCGAAAGAGCTTTTTGTATTCCAACGTACAGCACCTTGGGTATTACCGAAACCAGATACAGACTTGGGCGAATTTAGTAAATCAGTCATTGCTAAATATCCGTCTATTCAGGCGAGCTGGCGTAAAAGTGTAGCGTTAACGCTGAATGCGATTAACTTTGGTTTACGTAATCCACTTACCCTAAAACCAGTCAATGTATTGGGTAAGCAATTACTTAAATTACAAATTAATGACCCTGTGCTGCGTAAAAATGTAACGCCAAACTTTGATATTGGTTGTAAACGTATTTTATTCGCTAACAACTACTACCCTGCACTACAAGCACCAAACACGACCCTGATTCCTCATGGTTTAGTGAAAGTTGAAGGCAATACAGTGGTTGCTGCCAATGGTGAACGCCACGAAGTTGATGTGATTATTTGGGGTACAGGCTTTGAAGTATCTCACCCACCCATTGGTAAACGTGTTCACAATGAAAAAGGTCAATGTTTACAAGATATATGGAAAAGTAGTTCACCAGAGGCTTACTTGGGGACCAACATTGAAAATGTACCAAATGCATTTTTAGTTTTGGGTCCTAACGTATTGGTCTATGACTCTTTCATTGGTCTGGCAGAAGCACAACTCGACTATATCGTAGATGGCTTATTGAAAATTAAAAACAAAGGAATTAGCAAATTAAATGTTAAATCTGATGTGATTAAAAAGCATAATGATTTAGTGCAAAAGCACTTACAAACGACTGTATTTAATAGCGGCGGCTGTAAGAGTTATTACCTTGATGCCAACGGTCGTAACTTTGCCGCATGGCCTTGGTCATTGAAAAAACTTAAACAACGTTTGAAAAAAGTAGATTTGAAAGATTATGAAGTAACGTATCAAACGACAAAAACTCACTAATTTGTAATTTCGATCAAATCAGGTGTAAGAAAGAGGCAGTGTATTTTAGGTTTTCATGAAATACACTGCCTTCTTCGTTGAATATCTTCAAGAAATAAAAAAACAGGATAAAGATGAAAGAAGGTCAATCTAGTCGTACCGCCGAAGCTGCTGCTGCATTACGGGCCAATCATTTTCAAAATACGAAGAACCCTGTATTTTCAGACCCTTATGCTTTTGAGTTGACCAGTAAGGGCTGGAAAAAAGTGCTCTCTAACCCACTGATTGTTAAAGTCATGAATTCTTCGGTTTTAAACCGCACTTTAGGTTTACTTACTGGGCAAGTGGTCGGACGCTCTCGTTATGCCGAAGATTTACTTAATCTTGCAGTTCAACAAAATACTCAACAATATGTGTTAGTAGGTGCTGGCCTAGACTCTTTTGCACTACGTGAATCACACCATTACCCTACTTTGAAAATTTTTGAAGTGGACCACCCTGATACTCAAGCGGCCAAACAAGCCAAGCTAAAAAAGTTAGGCAATATTCCTACTACTGTTGAGTTTGTCGCGATTAACTTTGAAAAAGAGTCTATTTCAGAAGCTCTGACCAGAAGTATCTATGATTCATCCGCTCCTGCATTTTTTTCATGGTTAGGCACAACGCACTATTTAAACCCGCAAACGACCTTACAAACCTTAAAAAGTATTGCAGAATTTGCTGCAAACGGTAGTGAAGTGGTACTCGATTATTCAACCGATTTTCAGGAATTAAACGGTATTGAGCGACTTGGAAGCATGGGTGTTGCACAATTTACCTATTTGCTGAAAGAACCTTTATTGGGTCAATTTAAACCAAAAGATTTACATCAAGCCGTGGAGCAGATGGGATTTGAAGTCGTCGAAGATCTTTCAGGTGAAGCCATTACTGAGCGATATTTTAATGCACGAATTGATGAAATTCGCCACACCTCAGCAACGCGTTTATTACATTTGCGTTTAAAGAAATAAAGATAGTTTGATTATTGGTTATTTAGCCGCATGGCATGAGGTGTTTTCCCATGCCATCTTTTATAAGCATGAATAAAACTGGCAGGTTCTGCATAACCTAGCCACTCGGCAATCTGCTCAACCGAAGATTTTGGTAATATCAAATATTGTTCAGCTAGAACCTGTCTAACCTCTTCACGGATCTGAATAAAAGTCATCCCCTCTAATGCCAAATGACGGCGTAGGGTCCTTACATTTAAATGCAATCGGTCAGCGACTATTTCCATAGAGGGCATTTCCCCTCGCACATTCATCAATTGCTGTTGCACTAAGGTTGTAAATTTATTTTGTGATTGGCGTTTCTCTAATATTTGACGGCACTGTTCTTCGGCTGTATGCAGCACCAAATCATTTGCCATAAGTAGCTTTTGATCTACTTTTTGCGGATCGAGTAAAACAAAGTTCTTAGCCGCCCCAAACTCCGGCAGAATTCCAAACAAATAGATATAGGGTTGTACCTCAGCTTTAGGCTGGAAAGTGAAAGCCATATATTGACAAAAATTATCATGTACCAAGTCCCGTTGCACCGTAATGAGTGCAGCGGCATCACGTTCAATAATGAATTGACGCACTGATAAAGGAATATCTTGCTCATCAATTTCGATGCGAACGCCCTCTAGCGTATCAGATACATCAAAGCGGGTAAAAGCAAAGGTTAAGGTAAAATAGGTCAAGGCCAAATCTAATGCTTCGCGAATGCTTGCACTACTCATGAGGGCCATACCTAATGGTCCAAATGTGGTGAAATGATAACGCGTGCCCACTTCTAAACCTAATGTAGGTCTGTCTCCTAGCTGCTCAACCAAGTTCTGAATTAGCTGTAATTCCTGATAGCCTGTCACCACCATATTAGGGTCAAGTAATTGTTGTTGGCTAAGCCCAGTCCCTTGCAAAATTGTCTGATAAGAAATGCCTGATTCCACCGCAAAATCAGCCATTAACCGAACGCTATGTACACTGCGTTCAAAAGCCCATGCATACTTCACTGTATTGCTCAAAATGTCCTCGAATCACAATATTTTGTCCTCATCCATCCTCTAAATCAAGTTAATAAACGTCTATTCTGCATACAGGAAATTGCGATCTTTTCGCCCACTGTTTTTAAGGATTTAGAGCAGCCTATGTTTAATTCGACGTCTAATTCAAATAAAAATGTACGTATCGCTATTATAGGTACTGGTTTCGGAGGCTTAGGTTTAGCCATTCGACTCAAACAAGCAGGTTTTAAACAATTTACTCTATTTGAAAAAGCTGCCGATGTCGGTGGTGTCTGGCGTGACAACACTTATCCGGGCGCTGCATGTGATGTGCCGTCACATCTTTATTCTTTTTCTTTTGAACAGGAACTAGGCTGGAAAAATCGCTACGGAACCTCTCAAGAGATTTATCAATATTTACGCCACTGTGCAGATAAATATGATATTCGTCCGCATGTTCAATTTAATACTGAAATTGCCAGTGCTGAATTTGATGCTTTGCAAGGTGTATGGCACATTCAAAGTACGACTGGTGAACAGTTTGAAGCTGAGTTTCTAGTCGGTGCGGTAGGCCAACTCAACCGCCCTGCTTATCCAAAACTTAAAGGTAGTGAAAACTTTAAGGGTAAGGCATTTCACTCAGCGCGTTGGGACCACGATTATGATTTAACTGGCAAACGTGTTGCAGTCATTGGCACAGGTGCAAGTGCAATTCAGTTCATCCCTGAAATTGCAAAACAGGTAGCACATCTAGACGTTTATCAACGTTCGGCACCTTACGTGATTCCTAAACCAGATCGGGTTTACCAGCCTTTAGAAAAAAAAGCTTTCCGCAAACTACCGATTTTGCAAAGTCTAGACCGTGCTTTGCAATATGGACATCATGAAATTCGCCTTCTTGCTTTTACAACTTCTTTAAATGAAATGCCTTTGGTGGAATATTTATTTCAGCGTCACATCCGTAAAGTCGTTAAAGATGGGAAGCTGCGCCACCGCTTAATGCCGGATTATCCAATTGGTTGCAAACGTATTTTAATTTCTAACCACTGGTATGAAACACTGACTCAACCTCATGTCGATGTGATTAATACGGGCATTCAAGAAATTACTGAAAATGGAATTTTAGATACGGAAGGAAATCTGCGTGAAGTCGATACCATTATTTATGGTACGGGCTTTGCCGCAACAGAATTTATGGCACCCATGCAGATTACAGGTCTTGATGGTCGTACCTTAAAAGACACATGGAAAGATGGTGCAGAAGCATACCTTGGCATAACTGTGAGCGGATTCCCTAACTTCTTTATGCTCTATGGACCAAATACCAATCTTGGTCACAACTCAATTGTGTATATGATTGAAAGCCAAGTGAATTATATTTTAGATGCCATCCAGACAACTCTACAAAACAAACTCCTGTTCACTAATGTTCGTGCAGAAGTTCAACATGAGTTTAATCAAAGCATTCAAGAAAAAATGAAAAAAACTGTATGGACTCAAGGTTGTACCAGTTGGTATCAAACTGCTGATGGTAAAAATACCAATAACTGGCCAGGCTTTACTCTTGAATATCGTCAACGTACTCGTCGCTTCGATGTTGAAAACTACACTCAGGTTTCGGCTATTTCTTAAACAAGCTTCACCATAGGAAATGAGAAAAATAAACGGAGAATTTTATGAAGTCTTTTAAAAATAAAGTCGCAGCTGTGACAGGTGCTGGTTCTGGTATTGGACAAGCACTTGCTATAGCACTCGCAAAACAAGGTTGCCATCTGGCACTTTCTGATATTAGTGAAGCCGGGTTAGCCAAAACAGTCGAGCTGTTAGCACCCTATTCTGTCAAAGTCACCACTCAAAAAGTTGATGTGGCTAAACGTGATGAGGTTGCAACTTGGGCAAAGGCAGTGGTAGATGAGCATGGCCAAGTTAACCTGATTTTTAATAATGCTGGTGTCGCAATAGGGAGTACGGCTGAAGGTGTGAGCTATGAAGATCTTGAATGGCTGATTGGTATTAATTTTTGGGGCGTGGTTTATGGCACCAAAGAGTTTTTGCCTTACTTAAAGCAAAGTGGTGATGGGCATATTATTAATATTTCTAGTATGTTTGGCTTAACAGCTCAACCAACACAAAGTGCTTATAACGCCAGTAAATTTGCCGTACGTGGCTTTACCGAGTCTCTACGTCAAGAACTTGATATGCAAAATGCTGGTGTGAGCGCGACTTGTGTGCATCCGGGTGGAATTCGTACCAATATTGCCAAAGCTGCCCGCATGAATAATAGTGTCCAGTCTTTAGGAATGGACCCTCTAAAAAGTCAGGACGCTTTCGATAAATTACTTCGTACCCCTGCTGATGATGCAGCTCAACAAATTTTAGAGGCTGTTCGTAAAGACCGTCGCCGTTTACTTATTGGAGCCGATGCAAAAGCCGTTGATGTGATTCAACGTATTCTTCCGCAGGGTTACCAAAAGATTTTTGCAACTGCGACTGCCTTGCAAACTCGCCTACTCAACAAATCAGCAAAATAAAAATAGTGGTCAGCATGCTCCTAATTTTAGGAGCATGCTGACTGTCATTAGGCTTAGTATGAGTCCTTATTATGAAGCAGCTTCTTGCATGGACCATCCGTACCACGCTACGTCCAGCTTTATCCCCTAAAACACCACTAAAGCTTCAGCGTTTTTGTAGCGATGCAGCCAGTGCAATTGTGCTTGGGCCACGTGGATATCAAACAAAAAAGCAAACCATTGCTCAAGTACCGACAGTCCATATTCAGCCTAAAACGACTAAATCAGGGCTCGGTATCTTGTATTTACATGGTGGTGGCTATGTGGTTGGCAGCTCTAAAAGTCACACTAAGCTTGCTGCTCAAATTGGACATGCAGCTCAGGCACAAGTCTGGTTAGCTGAATATCGTTTAGCACCAAAACATCCAAGCCCTGCTGCTATTGAAGATAGCATTGCAGTCTATAAAGCTTTACTTGCTCAAGGACAAGACCCGAAAAAACTTGTGGTTGCTGGGGATTCTGCGGGCGGTGGATTAAGCTTAAGCACGGCAATTGCTTTACGGGATGCAGGTTTACCATTACCAGCGGCATTAGTTTTACTTTCACCTTGGGTAGACTTAAGCCTTTCTGGAAGCACGATGAAAACGCATGCTATTCAAGATGCAATGCTGTCAGAGGACTGGTTAGCTTGGTGTGCAAATAACTACTGCGGCCAAAAATTGCTAACCGATCCAACCTGTTCTCCACTCTATGCTGACTTAACTGGTTTACCGCCTATCCTAATTCATGTCGGTACCGAAGAAGTTTTATTGGACGATGCAAAACGTCTCGCTGAAGAAACCGAAAAGTATGGTATTCCGACGAACTTAAGGGTTTATGACCGAGTCGGACATGTTTTTCAATTCCACGCGGGTATACTAAACGAATCTAATGACTCGATTGAGCGCATTGGGCAATTCATTGATAAACATACACAGTCAATATAAAAATATCGCCAGAGAGGAGTCCTCGGCATGACAACAAACAATTATGACTATGATTACCTCATTATTGGTTCAGGCTTTGGTGGTAGTGTTTCTGCTTGCCGTCTAACCGAAAAAGGCTATTCAGTTGCGGTAATGGAAATGGGGCGACGCTGGGAAGCTAAAGATTTTGCAAAAAATAACTGGAATACAAAACGCTGGATTTGGCGCCCAGGCATGAAACTTTTCGGTTATTTCAACATGCGTTTTTTTCGCCATGTCACCATTATTTGCGGGAACGCGGTAGGTGGTGGCTCAATTACCTATGCAAACACCCTACTGGTTCCACCTGAACATATTTGGGATGAAGGCACATGGGCCGATGCGGCGGACTGGAAAAATGAAATGCCACAGCACTATGCTGAAGCCGAACGTATGCTTGGGGTGACGGATAATAAAATTTTCGGTCCTGCCGACCATATGCTTAAAAAAATGGGCGATGCAGTTGGTGTTGGGCATACGTTTAAACCGACTCGTGTTGCAACGTTTTTTCCACCCGAAGGTGAAGAAGGTGGCAAGACCTACCCTGACCCGTATTTTAACGGTGAAGGACCAGACCGCGGAACCTGTACCGCATGTGGCGGCTGTATGACAGGTTGCAAACACAACGCAAAAAACACCTTAGATAAAAACTATTTGTACTTTGCTGAAAAAAATGGTGCCAAGGTTTATGAAGAAACCAAAGTTGTTGACGTTAAACCACTCAATGGTAAAGCCGATGGCAGCGATGGCTATGAAGTCACTACCGAATGCTCAAGCTCATGGTTTAACAAACAGCGTCGTACATGGCATGTTCGTAACGTAATTTTTTCGGCATCGTCGTTGGGCACGCAAGAGATGTTGTTCCGCTTAAAACAGTCCGGTTCTCTGCCAAATATTTCTGATGATTTGGGTAATCGGGTTCGTACTAATGCCGAGTCGATTTTAGGTGTTCGCTTTTTTGGTAAAGATGTCGACATGAGTAAAGGTGTTGCCATTGGTTCAAGTATTTACATTGACCATGACACTCATATTGAAGCAACTCGCTACCAAAACGGTTCCGATGCAATGGGTCTCATGTGTACTTACATGGCTAAAGGTAAACCGGGTTGGACGCGTATCTTTTTTTGGTTATGGGCACTTATTTGCCATCCATTTATTTTCCTTCGCATGAGTAACCCTGTCAGTTTCGCGCGTCAAACCTTAATTTTCTTGGTGATGCAAACAGCTGATGCCTCCATCAACATGCGCTTGAAACGTAATTGGTTCTGGCCTTTTGGCAAAGTATTATCGAGCGAAGGTAAAAAGCTACCTGTGTATATTCCGCAGGCAAATGCTTTTACCGAAAAAGTTGCCAAAATGTTTAATGGTCATCCAATGACGACTATTACCGAAATTTTGTTTAATGTACCTTTTACAGCCCACTGTATGGGTGGTTGCGCAATTGCTTCAAGCCCAGAGCGCGGTGTGGTAGATGGACAAAACCGTGTCTTTAACTATAAAAACTTATACGTTGTAGATGGTTCAATGTTAGGTGCAAATTTAGGGGTTAACCCAAGTCTCACCATTACAGCTCTTGCAGAACGCGCAATGTCTTATATTCCGGCTAAACATACTTTGGATGAGCAACAAGGTTATAGAGCAGATGCAGAAACCATAGAAATCACCGAAGCTTCTGCTTAAACTGCGAGTTGTTTTATAAAAAAAGCCTATTTAAAAATAGGCTTTTTTTCTTTCGCTTGTTAAATTACATCGCCACGGCTTTAGCACGAGCTGCATGCAATTTTTTATAGCTCTCGATCAGACGTAAATGGCGATCAAGTCCTTCTAGTTTCATACTTGTTGGTGTTAAACCATAGAAACGAACGCTACCATCGACAGAACCTAATACTGCATCCATTCGTGTATCACCAAACATACGACGGAAATTCGTAAGGTAGTCTTCAAGCTCTAATTCTTCATCTAACATCACTTCAAGCACCACGTTCATGCACTGATAAAACAAGCCACGCTCAACAGTGTTGGTGTTATATTGCAAGTAAGTTTCTACAAGCTCTTTTGCTTCTTCAAACTGTTGTAAAGCTACATAAATCAGCAATTTCAGCTCTAAGATTGTTAGCTGTCCCCAAACTGTATTGTCATCAAATTCGATGCCAATGAGTGTGGTGATTTCTGTGTAATCATCTAACTCACATTCTTCTAAGCGTTCAACCAATGCTTCGAGTTGTTCATCATCCAAACGATGCAGATTTAGAATATCTTCACGGAATGAAAGTGCTTTATTGGTATTATCCCAAATCAAATCTTCAACGAGATAAATTTCTGAATAATCCGGTACTAAAATACGGCAAGCTGTCGCACCTAAGTGCTCGTATACTGCCATATATACTTCTTTGCCCATCTCTTCGAGAATACCGAACAATGTTGCAGCTTCTTCTGCATTCGACTCTTCGTCTTCTCCAGAAAAATCCCATTCAACAAAGTCATAGTCAGATTTAGAACTAAAGAAGCGCCAAGAAACCAAACCGCTCGAGTCAATAAAGTGCTCAACAAAGTTGTTCGGCTCAGTGACCGCATTACTTTGGAAAGTCGGTTGAGGGAGATCATTTAAGCCTTCGAAACTACGGCCTTGAAGTAACTCAGTCAGACTGCGTTCTAACGCAACTTCAAAACTTGGATGCGCACCAAAAGATGCAAACACCCCACCCGTACGCGGGTTCATTAAAGTCACACACATTACAGGGAACTGGCCACCTAACGATGCATCTTTAACTAATACAGGGAAACCTTGCTCTTCTAGACCTTTAATACCAGCAACAATACTTGGGTATTTTGCTAATACGTCTTCAGGAACATCTGGAAGTGCAATTTCACCTTCTAAAATTTCACGTTTAACAGCACGTTCAAAAATTTCTGACAAGCATTGAACTTGTGCTTCTGCCAAAGTGTTGCCCGCACTCATACCATTACTTAAGTACAAGTTTTCAATTAAATTTGATGGGAAATAGACAACTTCACCGTCAGACTGGCGCACAAAAGGTAGCGAGCAAATACCGCGCTCTACGTTGCCTGAGTTGGTGTCATATAAATGTGTGCCCAATAACTCATCATCTGGGTTGTAAATCTCAAGACAATATTCATCTAAGATTTCTTTAGGTAATTCACCATTTGGACCCGGTTTAAACCATTTTTCATCTGGATAATGCACAAATTCAGCATTGGCAATATCTTCACCCCAGAACTGGTCGTTATAGAAGAAGTTACAGTTTAAACGCTCAATAAACTCGCCTAATGCAGACGCCAAAGCACTTTCTTTAGTTGCACCTTTACCATTGGTAAAACACATCGGAGACTGTGCATCACGAATATGTAATGACCATACATTCGGGACAATATTACGCCAAGACGCGATTTCAATCTTCATACCCAAATTTGCCAAAATAGCTGACATATTGGCAATGGTTTCTTCTAATGGCAGGTCTTTACCTTGAATATAGGTATGGCTTTCTGAAGTTAGGCTTGGCAATAACAATGCTTGTGCATCTGCATCGATACTTTCAACTTCTTCAATAATAAATTCAGGACCCGTTTGAATCACTTTTTTAACAGTACAACGGTCAATCGAACGTAAAATACCTTGACGATCTTTCTCTGAAATATCAGCTGGTAATTCAATTTGAATTTTAAAGGTTTGCTTATAGCGGTTTTCAGGATCAACAATATTATTTTGCGATAAACGAATATTATCAGTTGGGATATCTCGAGCGGCACAATACACTTTTACAAAGTACGCTGCGCACAATGCTGACGATGCTAAAAAGTAGTCAAATGGGCCCGGTGCCGAACCGTCACCCTTGTAGCGAATTGGTTGATCGGCAATTACCGTAAAGTCATCGAACTTAGCTTCCTGTCGAAGATTGTCGAGATAATTAACCTTGATTTCCATGCTGGCACCTAAATATTTTTATGTGTCAGCACAGACACATAAAATTCTAAATATTGAAAAATAAGCCGAATCACAGCGAAGAAATTGACTTAAAAAAATGAGAGATTAAAGCCATGTGTTTAATGAACGACTCAATTGGCTTTAATAAGATTGGCGGTATTATAGAGGGATTTTGTGCAGTTGATAACTAAAGTTAAAACATTGCTGCTCACAATGTTTTAACTCGTCTTTAATTTAGTTAAATATTGAACGTTAAAATTTAAAGGTATAGTCAACATTCAAACGCGTTTCATTTGCCGAATGGAATGTCATATTGGTAGGCATATCATTACGGTAGTGAGAAAAACGAGCTCGCACACCTAAGCCTTTTAACTTACCTTCAGGAATTTTATAGCCTAAATCAAATTCCATCGACTCTTCTTTAAAACGCTGATCGCCATATTGCAGTAAATCAATGTCTTCACCTTTTGCATAGCGAGTCATAAAACGTAGTCCGTTTAATGAAACATCACCTACCCGTGCATTTTTAAAGTCATATTCATAACGAATCGAATAGACTTTTTCGTCTTTATTTGAATAGTCCGAACTCATAAAATCAAGCACGACTGGACTTTCAGTTCCCGACAAAAATGGTAAACCAGTCGAACCAAACGACTGCATATAGCCCAAAGAAACAGTATGATTTTGATAATTCAAACCAAATAAGCCATTAATATGTCGGTTATCAACTTCTCCTATTTTTTTACTTCCAGTTTCTTCACTATTAAAAAAACGCACATCACTTAAAAAGTTAAGCTGGTCATTTAAAGGCTGTTTGCCGTTAAATCCCAAAAATTGTTGCTGGTAAATGTCATTGAGTTCGGCATGATAAGCACGTAGACGATAGTCCTTTAACTGATAACTTCCTCCCAATGTATAAAAAGAATCGGTTGTTGCCGCCTTGTCGAAACGATGGTTAATATTGTCCGTTCCAACATCGGTATAACGAATCGAATCACGTTGACGCACTTCATCGACATAAAATCCTTCGAGTTGAAGATTTGGAATTTCATTTGAAACAAAACGGATACCGCGATAAGTCTGAGGGAACAAACGAGCTGGCGATGAAAATATAGTCGGTAATTGTGGAACTAAATCCCCCACAAAAAGCTCATTTTTTCTAAATTTAGCCTTCCCTGTAATACCTATTTTTCCATAATAATCATCACGCGAGTTATCGGTATTCACTGGTAATAAGCCACTACGCGCATAGTCATCAGCACGGCTTCCCATCAGGTTAAAACCCGCCATTGCCAGCACATCTACACCGAACCCAACTGTCCCTTCGGTATAACCAGACTGTCCTTTAAAAATTAAACCCTGCGCCCAATCTCTGGCCGCGGTATAAGGATATGGATCTTTTTTATAGTCTCGGTCAAAGTAAAAATTACGTAGTGTCAGCTCAGCTTTACTATCTGCAATAAACTCGGCATGCACAACTTGACTAAATAATGGGCACAAGCATACCCCCACCCACAATGGTGTCTTTTTCATTTTTTATCTCAACTATTTAATTTTTAATGGATTAAGGTGCTGTTTTAAGAGAGTAGTTTTGCTCTTTTTGACTGCGGTAAAAAGCATTACCTAAACTTAAAATCAGGAAAATAGCCAAAATAAAGACCACACCGTAATAGGCATACAGTGTTGCGGGTGCTATACCTTTATCCAGAAAAATGCCTGCGACCGTTGGCGATAAAATTGCCCCAATTCGTCCAAAACCAATGGCATAGCCCACGCCACGACTACGGATTTCAGCATCATAAATTGTTGGAGAAATCGAATATAAACCTGCCACACAGCCATTAATAAGTGTGCCAAGCAATAACCCCACCATGAGTGCAATGCTGACTTGAGATGAGACTGCGACAAATAGGAAAACACATGCCGAGGTTAGTCCTAAAAACAAACTTAAGGCATAAAAGATTTTCATACGTGATGCCAATAAACCAATAATGGCTGCCCCGAAAATACCGCCAATACTAATCAAAATACCGGTACTTACACCTTGTTGTGGCGACATCCCCATTGAAATAAGAATTTTTGGCGTCCAGCTCATCACGAAGTAAAAGCCAAACATCACTAAAAAGAATGCAAACCACAAACAAAGTGTTTGAAATCCAAGTTGTCCAGCAAATAATTTGCCCAGTTCACTACCATTTTGCGTGCTGATTTTTTCATAATGCGGCATAACTGGCAGTTGGTTAAGCCCCATACGATTTACGGTTGCATTAATTCGTTCTAGTGCTTGTTTTGGTCGTTTCGCAAGTAAGTAATCTAAAGATTCTGGTAATAACCATGCGCTAATGAGTAGCATTGCAATGGTAGTAACGCCACCTGCTAAAAAGATTGAGCGCCAACCTAAATGTTCAATCAAAGCCAGTGACAGCACTCCACCAAGTGTCGCGCCAATTCCATAACCTGTAGACATTAAGCTCACTGCGAGACTACGCCAACGAGCATTTGCATATTCACTCGCCAACACATTACTGCTGGCAAGAATCCCACCTACCCCAATTCCGGTAATAAACCGAAGTGCTGCTAACATGCCGTGGCTTTGTACAAAAGCACAGCCCAACATGCTAAGACCTGCAATCACAAGACAGACTAAGATGAGTAAACGACGGCCGATTTTATCGGCTAAAGGTGCGAGAAAAATTGAACCGGTAGCCATTCCAAAAAGGCCTGAACTGAGTAATAAACCAATTTGTGCCCCTGAAAGTGACCATTCCGCAGACACGGATGGAGCGGTAAAAGCCATTACCATCACGTCAAAGCCATCAATAATATTAAGACAAATACAGATCAAAATGACGAACCATTGGTAGCGGCTCATGTTGTTTTGATTGATCTCACTTAGAACGTCTCTTTCCATTTGTGTATCTCCCTTGGATAAGACATACACACGACATTGCTAATATGAGCGATTGGGTGGTTATGCACATCCGTATCCATAATGACCTAGAGGAATATTTGTTTTTTGAGCATCCTGCTCTTTTTCTATACTGAATATTTGGATCCAAAAAATCAACTAAAATTATAAATGAATTATTAAAAATTATATAAATGCATAAATTATATAAGTATAAAATTATTAAAAACATAAAATTAGAAAGCTTAAATATCTTTATGGATCCATATTAAAAAATCTATTATGATCGATTCCAGAGCATTTTTTAGCCCAAAAAGCTCAGTTTATTTCCAGGAAATGCAAGATGCATTTATGAAACTTCAAAGGATTGTTGCTATGAAACTCAAAAGAGTAAGCCAGCTTACATTGGGACTTTTTTTGCCGATGCAGAGAAGCAAGGCGGTACGGCTATGTTTGTACAACCCCAGTATCCAGCCAGTTGAAGAATTACAATGGTAATGTATGGGAATGGACACAAACATCCTACACAGAACCAAGAGACCACCATATAAGAGATCCGTCAAAATATCAGCAAAGTCATGAACAGATTTTGCAATACACGATTAAAGGTGGGTCTTATTTATGCTCAACCAATTATTGCGCGCGTTATCGTGCTGCCGCTAGGCATCCACAGGAACTCGACCTTGCAACCAGCCATGTCGGATTTAGGACAGTAAAACAGATTTAAAAATGAAATATATTTTTATTTATAGGATTTTATTCTCAAGGACAGCCCCTGCCTTCTTTTTAACCAACAGTACAGTAGATCCTAATTTTCAAAATACGCTCACACTAAAAATATTCAACTTTGAAAGACATCATAAAAACAATACTAGTCCTGACACTCATTGCCTAATCTAAGGCTTGATCTATCATGGTGACTGGTCAACCAAGCTTAATGATGTACAGCTACACCTCCACCCCAGTATTCAATATGCCTATTGCTTAAAGGCCTAATTAATGGTCCTTAACAGTGTTCAAACATGCATGATCCACGAAGTCACAACAGAGCCCGACTACCGTGTAAAAATCAAGATTAACCAAGTATTTTTGATTCGTTGTGTAATTCAGGTTCAAATTAGGCTAATAGTTGAGAGTTCCATCTATTCACCAAGATTCATAACTCTCACTATATCCTGCAAATCAGCATTCGCACGTATAAACGATTAGGTCCTAAGCAGAATAGCTATTGCCTTCTGATTATCAGCCCAAGACTCATCAGATGTTGAACACTCCGGACGTGGTATACCGAGATGAAGATAACGTAGTTCATCCATAAAGGCATTCCAAAGTGACGGACCACCCTTTTCTAAAATCTCAGCACGCAAAGACGCTTCTTTGCTCGGATTTGTATGTCGAAGCCCCCAGGCGGCCATATGTGCTAACAGAGGAACTAACTGTATGGCCTCTTCGGTTAAGCTATAGATAAATTTTTGCTGATGATTCGGATCTGGACAGCGTGTCAGAAGATTAGAGGCTGTTAAATGCTTCAAACGGCTTGCAAGGATGTTCGAGGCGATGCCCTCTTTGTTTTGCTCCAGCAGTGTTCCATAGCTTCGCCTATTTTCAAACATGACATCGCGGATAACGATTAAGCTCCAGCGGTCACCGATTTGTTCAAGTGTCAGATTGATCGGACAACCCGATCGTCTTGTCTGTAACACAGGTGTTTTCCCTTTATTTCACTTTTCCACTTGCATTATGCAAGTTATAGAAGTAACCTTCAACCACTTGCAAAGCACAAGTGGTTATATTTTTTGCTAGCTCAAAGAAAAATGTCCATACGTGCAATTAGAAAGGTGGCAACAACAATATGCCTGGATGAGTTGGCGTCCCGCTAAAGATCATGACGTATATATAAATGCCCCATTACATAATAGTTAGGAAATGCTATGAAATTATCGAACCTTACTTCACGTACTGTGCTAGCTGTATCATTAACACTTACTAGTACCGTTGCTGTTGTAACACCCGTTCAAGCCGCTGCACCAATGCAACACAAACAGGTTCCAGGCTTCTATCGCACTATGATTGGCGATTATGAACTCACTGCTTTGTATGACGGTGGCGCTAGTATTGACTCAAACCTCCTGCATGGTGACCCGAAGCTCATTCAGTCCCTTCTAGCACGCTCCTTCCAAAATGACCCCAAGAATGTTTCTGCCACTGTTCAAGGCTATCTCGTAAATACTGGTTCTAAGCTAGTTCTCATTGATACTGGCGCTGGAGGACACTGGGGTCCCGCTGCATTAGGCAAACTCGTGCAGAACTTGAAGGCATCTGGTTATAAACCAGAGCAGGTTGATCTAGTGCTGTTAACTCATCTTCACGGTGATCATGTTGGTGGTATCTACAAGGATGGGAAACGCGTCTTTCCGAATGCCACTGTGATGATGAACAAAGCCGATGCCGACTTCTGGCTATCAAAGGAAATTATGGCTAAGGCTCCCGAAGATGCAAAAGTTTTCTTCAAAATCGCACAGGATGGTGCTGCGCCTTACATCGCAGCAGGTAAATGGAAGCCTTATACCAGCATGGACCAAATCATCCCTGGTATTACACCATATGCTATTCCTGGCCACACGCCTGGTCACACAGGATACATGATTTCTTCTAAAGGTGAGTCATTGCTGGTCTGGGGCGATGTAGCTCATGTTGGTGCAGTCCAAATGCCTCATCCAGAAATCAGCATTGTCTTTGACTCAGACAGCGCATCGGCTGTCAAAACACGTGAAGACCTTCTTGTGAAACTCGCTGCGGATAAAACGATGATTGCCGCAGCCCACATGCCGTTCCCTGGCCTAGGCCGTATTCGCAAGGCCGACACTGGTACTGGCTACGACTGGGTGCCAGCAACTTTTCTTGATTTGAAGTGAGCAGAACTATGACCTACGATTCATCTTCCATCCGCAAACTCCGCGAAGCGATGTTCGCCTTCGAACTTGAGCATCCCGTTAGCAATATCGAGACGCTCCGTTTAAGTATGGAGTCAATCCCTGAAGCAAACCCGCCAGCAGCGGACCTAATAGCAGAGCCGATTGAGCTCGGTGGTGTAGCTGCGGTGGCAATTACGGCTCCCGGCGCATCTAAAGAACGTATTATCTACCATCTCCATGGTGGAGGCTGGGTGGCTGGTTCTCCTGCCTCGCATCTGGGCATGCTCGGAGAGCTTTCTCGGGCAGCAAAGTCTCAGGTCATCGTTCTGGACCATTCAAAAGCCCCCGAACACCCATTCCCTGCATCCTATGACGAGTCGATCCGTGGCTACGAGGCTATACGTGCGCTTGGGAAGCCGTTCGCTATTTCTGGAGATTCCAGTGGCGGCGGCATGGTTGTCAATATTCTTGCCTATGCTTCCTCGAAGGGTCATAAAGACGCACGAGCAGTTCTACTCATTAGCCCATGGGCAGACTTAACGCTGACGCTACCATCGTTAACGCAGTTGGCCGATCGCGACCCAATGGTAAATATAGGTGCGATGCGGGAAATGGTCGAAGCTTACGCAGGAAACCATGATTTGAAGGATCCGATCATCTCGCCAATGTTCGCAGACATGCACGGCTTTCCTCCATTGCTCATCCATGTAGGAAGCGATGAAGTACTTCTCGATGACGCGCTTGAAATTGACCGCAAAGTACGTGCAGCTGGTGGCGAGTCACACCTTGAGGTTTGGGCGGAAATGCCACATGTTTGGCATATTCAAACAGCATCTTTGCCTCAGGCGCATGACGCATTGCAGAGAGCTGGTGAATTTCTCATAGAGCATCTTGAAAAATAAAAACCGCAGACATGTTCTGAGGAATATTGAAATGACTACTGACCAACTTAGGAGATTCTAATGACTACTGACATCAACTCGCTGGGAACAGCATGGATGCAAATCGTCAAGAAGAAAGGAACGAACGATTTCGCCAATTCATTCACTGCTGATGTGACCCTTCAGACTTCGGCCCTCAGCAAGGCCGTGGTTGGCTCAACACTTATTGGAGCATTCTTTACAGCAACGAGCACAATGTATGAAAACTTCGTGTTCACTGCAGAGACGGTTGACGGTGCTAAGACATACCTTGAATGGGATGCCATCCACGGTGGCAAGCCGATCACCGGCATCACCATCCTCACTCGGAATGAGACTGGCCTCATCAACAACATCAAACTCTTTCAAAGTCCTTTTCCCGTTGTTCGTGAATTCTCATCGGGCCTCAAGGAGCAGCTTGAAGGAATACTCGGTCAAGACTTCTTTAGTTAAGGATAAATCTGCCCTGTTCTTGAAAACAGGGCAGCAAAATTGACTTGAAACGGATGTCTTGTTCTTTTATCTGGCGTAGGACTTACGTAGCTCCGATCTGAAAACCATTCCCTGAACAGGTTCGGGATATGAATATAATAACCTTCGGCTCTGGTGTTGCGAACGCACACCGAGCTAAAGGCAATGGAAACCGCGTTCCTTACACCTGTTTAAAAAGAGGAAACTATGACTGACTGGCATTCTTATGACCCGGCGCAAGGGCATTCTCTGCGTCACGATCCGCTTAACGCTATCGTCGCTCCGCGACCAATCGGCTGGATCAGTACAGTCTCTAACAACGGAGTGCACAACCTTGCGCCCTATAGCTTCTTTAACCTGTTCAACTACAAGCCACCTATCATTGGCTTTTGTTCGCTTGGTGAGAAGGACTCACTCGCCAACGTGCGTGAAACTGGTGAGTTTGTATGGAATCTGGCGACTCGAGAGCTCGCCGAAGCAATGAACACCTCCTCTGCTATGGTGCCTATTCAAGTCGATGAGTTTGAGTTGGCTAATCTGGAGGCATTGCCCTCTGACAAGGTTCGGCCATCACGAGTAGCTGCTAGCCCAGTGCAGTTCGAGTGTGTAGTCACTCAGATCATACAGCTTAAAGCACAAGACGGCATGAGACTGCCAGCTTGGCTAGTGTTAGGTGAAGCAGTAGCAATCCATATTAACCGACAACTAATCAAAGACGGAGTGTACCAAACTGCGAAGGCTCACCCGATCCTGCGAGGAGGCGGCCCCGCTGACTACTTCGAAATCGGTGAAGAGCAGCTCTTCACGCTTGAACGACCAGGTAATTAACTTGGCATAAAGTACGTAAGAGATTCATCACCTACCACCTAATGGCATCTGGAAGCTTTTCGTGGAAATCCATTCCTATCTGCTAAGCAAGCTTGACGTCAGATCGCCGATTATCGGCGCGCGATGAGTTTCATTGAAAGTCATCGGTTTATGGGGCACAAGTTATGCTGGCAGGCATGCGCTCGTGCTGAATGTAACAGATCATCACTAATAATATCCCCCACATCTTGAAGTGCAGATAAGCTATCTTTTGCATTTATAACAGCCTCTCAATACACTTTTAGCTTTTAAATCATCATCCTCCATAATGGCTTGACCACAGTCATTATGGATCCAAACAAAAGCTAATAAAAATTTCGACCATAAAACTTAAAAGAAATACAAAAGCCCCAAAGAACTTTAAAACACAAACATAATAACCAACTTTAAAGACCAATATTTTTTAAAAAATATACTGCTTATCAATTGACCATTATTTTTATTTATTATAAATTGGATCCAATAAGTGATAAGGAGTCGTCACAATGTTTATTAAAAATGCTTGGTATGTAGCCTGCCGCCCAGAAGAAATTCAAGACAAACCGTTAGGTCGCACCATCTGTGGTGAAAAAATTGTTTTTTACCGTGGCAAAGAAAATCAAGTTGCAGCCGTTGAAGATTTTTGTCCGCATCGAGGTGCTCCACTTTCACTAGGTTATGTCGAAGATGGAAACCTCGTATGTGGTTATCATGGTTTAGTCATGGGCTGTGATGGAAAAACCGTTTCAATGCCAGCCCAACGCATAAATGGTTTCCCTTGCAACAAAGCATATGCAGTTGTCGAAAAGTTCGGTTTTATTTGGATATGGCCAGGCGAGAAAGCTTTAGCAGATGAAGCAAAACTGCCAACTTTAGAATGGGCAGATCATCCTCAATGGAGCTATGGCGGAGGCCTATTTCACATTCAGTGTGATTATCGCTTGATGGTCGATAACCTGATGGATTTAACCCACGAAACCTATGTTCACTCAAGCAGCATCGGACAAAAAGAAATTGATGAGTCATTACCAGTCACTAAAGTTGACGGCGACCATGTCATTACCGAACGCTATATGGAAAATGTGATCGCACCTCCATTTTGGCAAATGGCCCTTCGCGGCAATCATTTGGCTGATGATGTACCTGTTGACCGTTGGCAACGTTGCCACTTCTTTGCGCCAAGTAATGTCCACATTGAAGTAGGTGTAGCGCATGCTGGACATGGGGGTTATCACGCACCAAATGACAAAAAAGTTTCCTCAATTGTGGTCGATTTTATTACGCCAGAGACTGAAACTTCACATTGGTATTTCTGGGGAATGGCACGCAACTTCCAGCCAGATAATGCTGAACTCACCGATCAAATTCGTGAAGGCCAAGGCAAAATCTTTACTGAAGATTTAGAAATGCTAGAGCAACAGCAACAAAACATTTTAAACAATCCACATCGCAAGTTACTGATGCTCAACATCGACGCAGGCGGTGTACAGTCTCGTAAAGTGATTGAGCGACTACTTGCCGAAGAAAATAAAACACCTCCTGAAACATCCGCACAAAAGTTTCCAAACATTCGGATTATTTAAAGGAGCATGAACATGGACGTTATTATTCAAAAAATTCATCAGCTCACCCCAACCATTCGTGCGTTTGAATTGGTTGCAGCAAATGGTACGGAGCTGCCGAGTTTTGAAGCAGGTGCGCACATTGATGTACATCTAAAAAACGGTCTCACCCGTCAATATTCACTTTCAAACTGTTGTAGTGAAAAACATCGTTATGTGATTGGTGTTTTACATGATGCCAATTCACGCGGTGGTTCACGTTGCATCCACACTGAATATTATGAAGGCGATCATTTAAAAATTGGTGAGCCGCGTAATTTATTTGAGATTCATCCTCAAACCAAACAAGCGGTTTTATTTGCGGGTGGTATCGGTATTACCCCTATTTTGTCGATGGCGTATCGGCTTAAGTCGGCCAATATTCCTTTTGAATTACACTACTTTGTTCGTAGTCATGAAATGATTGCCTTTTATGGCAACTTAACCGAGCACTTTGGTGAACAAGTCCATTTTCATATTCAAGATCAGCCAGATACCGAATGTAATATGGCAGAGGTTTTGGGCCGAGCTTCACCACATAGACACTTATATGTATGTGGACCTACAGGATTTATGCAGTTTGTCATGAACGCGGCCGAACAAGCAGGTTGGCATAGCGAACAGTTACATCAAGAGCATTTTGTCGCGCAAAAAGTAGATACGTCTAATGATGAAGCTTTTACAATTGAAGTGAAAGGTACAGGCCGCCGAATTGAAGTATTGCCAGAGCAGACTGCTACTGAAGCATTAATTGCGAATGGTTTTGATATTCCTGTTTCATGTGAACAAGGCATTTGCGGCACCTGTATTACCCGCGTTGTAGAGGGTACGCCTGATCATCGAGATCTATTTATGACCGATGAGGAACATGCATTGAACGACCAATTTACACCCTGCTGTTCTCGTGCAAAAACTAAAAATCTTGTGATTGAACTTTAATACCTAAGTTCCTTTATTCAAAAATAAAGGAACTTATTTCACCTTAAGCACTTAAAACATTTCGTAGTGTTTCACCTAAAATCACCACACTGCTGTGTTCACGCATTAAGGTTTCAGCACGCCCTGCCTGACGATTTACCAATGCATCGAAAATCGAACAATGCTGCAAATGTGCATAGTGCAAACGGCGATATTCCGATAAAGCTTGGTTCTGGTCATAGGTAATGGCTTGGGCAGAAGCCATCGGCAATTGATTGTTTTTCGCTAAAGCCTGTATGAGTGCAACGTTTTGCGCACCTTCAATAATGGTATCATGAAAGATGACATTAAAATGGTGATAACGCTCCAGTTCAGCATCGCTAAACTCGTCTGTTTCATTAAATAATTTTTCAGTTTCTTGAATGCAATGTTGTAGCTTCTTTTTCTGCTCTTCGCTTAAGCCTTGTTCTGCCAAAGTTTTTGCAGCCAATCCTTCAAGCACACCGCGTACTTCAAGCGCATCATGAACGAGTTGTTCTGAAATTTCACGAACCGTGTAACCACGAGTCGGGTTTTTAATGAGGAGCCCTTCTTGCTCAAGCAAGCGAAAGGCTATACGAACAGGCTGCCTTGAAACGCCAAGTAACTCGGCAGTCGGGATTTCGGCAATTCTGGCACCGCCTTCGAGTTCCCCTGAAATAATCATTTTTCTTAGTTTTAGTAAAACTTGTTGTCCTGAAGACATTCGTTGCCACACATCATCAAAAACGTCACTTCGATGCTAGCAAGTTCATTTGCAAAATGAAATCAATTTTCTGTGTGAATCAGTACTTAGCAATTTAACTCAACCTAAACAAACACACTTATTTAAAATTTTTAAGATTATTCACCATAATATCGAGATTATTACGAATTAAATAAGCCAAGTTAATATCAATGCCTTCAAGCATTTTTTCTTCGACTTTTAAAACCACTTCATTGCATTTGTTTAATTTTTCAATCCCGCTTTCGGTCAGGGTAATTAAAATACGGCGGCCATGTGTCGGGTCCGGTTTTTTCTCAATCCAGCCATTCACCAGTAAATCTTGCAAGATTTTATTGGCAGATTGAGGCTTTATGAAAGAACGCTCAGCAAGCTTGGCATTGGATAAATTACTTTTTGAAGCTAAAACAGAAAGTGCGGTAAATTGCGGTAAGGTAATTTCAAGCTCTTTTAAATGTTCTGTTAAATGTTTACTAATAATTCGGTCAACACGAGCAATCATGTAACTTAACTTAGGCTCATCTTCTACTTTTTTTTGAACTAAATTCGAACGTACCATAACCTTTCAATCATCATAATAAAATCTGTAGTGAAAGTATGAGGTTCTAACCCCATACTTTCGTTAAAACTTAGCGAGCACCTGAGCTTTGTACTAAATGTACAGGCTGTTTAGGTTTTTTGACAAGAAGTAATGCAGAGATCGCTGCAATTAAAATCACTGGAATACTTGAACCAATCACGATGGTCGAGCTTTGCCCAAGCGAGAGTAAAAAACCAGCCATTAAAGGTCCAGCAAACGAACCAATACGCCCGATTGCAACCGCAGCGCCAACTCCGGTTCCACGCATTTCGGTTGGATAATACATGGCCGCCAGACCATACAACGCCGATTGTCCACCCACAATGAATAAGCCACAACCCACTGCCGAAAGTGCAAGTAAAGCAACGGTTGGAGAAATTGCTAAACAGCATAGTGAGAATAAAATGCCGAGATAAATTAGCTTAATCACAAAACTCATGCGTAATTTATCAAGCAATACGCCCATCAGAACCGAACCTAAAATTCCGCCAACGTTATAGCCCATCTGTACATAGTTCGCCTGTAGTTTTGATAATCCCTGCGCACCCATGAGTAACGGCAACCAGTTCAACAAGAAATACAGTACCACCAGCGTACAGAAAAAACTTATCCAAAGTTGAATGGTTGACATACGACGCTCTTTGGCAAATAAAACCTCAAAGAATGGTGTGGTTTTTTGCGCCTGAACTTTACGTTGCAGGTAATCATTTGACTCAGGTAAAAAGCGCATAATCAGTGGAATGAGTAAAATAGGCGCAATCCCCCCGATATAGAAAATATGACGCCACTCTGCATCACCTGCCAACGACATAGCAACGACGGAAGTGAGTAAGCCACCAAAAGGAATGCCACTATACATCACACTAACCGCAGTACCTTTGTGCTGGTCAGGTACAGCTTCAGAGGCAAGTGTAATCATCATGGGTAATGCTCCACCCATTCCCAAACCAGTACAAAAACGAATGAGTAGCAACAGACTAAAATTGGCCGCATAGGCGGTTAGCAAAGACATAATTCCAAAAAGTAAGATACTAAAAATCAGAATTTTCTTACGCCCGATAATATCGGCAAACCGACCACCTAATATTGCGCCTGGGAGTGTTCCCAAAATTGCAGCACTAAATGCCCACGCCATCTGGGCATTATCTAACATAAACTCAGCCCGCATTCGTGGAGCGGCTACCCCCATTGATTGAAGATCAAAGCCTTCAAAAATCGCTATGGCAAAGCACAGTAGCAAAGTGATTTTTGCCCTTGAAGGCTGTCCTGATATTTTTTCCATTGTGTTGTCCTTTATTGACTAGTCGTTCCATTTAGCCCTTTGTGTATTGTTGTTTAAACACACCAAAAATATCAGTTAAACTTACTAAAAAATCAACATATTTTTATATTAAATTAATTTAAAAAAAAATTAATATTTATAATACAATGAATTAAAAAATATTTATGAAATTTTATAAAAAAGACTTGAATGTAAGTTTAACTGATATTAGATTAAATCCCAGAACAGCAAAAAATCATTCAAGGAGTATGAAGATGAGTTATGAAAACCGCTGGGAAACAGTAGATGTTAAAGTTGAAGAAGGAATTGCATGGGTCACCCTAAACCGCCCAGAAAAGAAAAATGCCATGAGCCCAACACTCAATCGTGAAATGATTGATGTGCTTGAAACCCTTGAGCTTGATCGAAATGCTAAAGTTTTGGTTCTGACTGGTGCAGGTGACTCTTGGACAGCGGGTATGGATTTGAAGGAATATTTCCGTGAAGTCGATACTCAACCAGAGATTTTCCAAGAGCGTATTCGTCGTGACTCATGTCGCTGGCAGTGGCAACTTCTTCGGATGTATTCAAAGCCAACCATTGCCATGGTCAACGGCTGGTGTTTCGGAGGCGGTTTCTCACCTTTAGTGGCATGTGACCTAGCAATTGCAGCAGATGAAGCAACTTTCGGTTTATCTGAAATTAACTGGGGTATCCCACCGGGCAACCTTGTAAGCAAAGCAATGGCAGATACCGTAGGTCATCGTGCATCTTTGTATTACATCATGACAGGTAAAACCTTTAGTGGTAAAGAAGCTGAAACGATGGGTCTTGTGAATAAAAGTGTACCGCTTGCCCAATTAAAAGCAGAAGTGACTGAACTTGCAAATTGCTTACTCGAGAAAAACCCTGTGGTTCTTCGTACTGCTAAAAATGGCTTTAAGCGTTGCCGTGAACTGACATGGGACCAAAACGAAGATTACTTATATGCCAAACTCGATCAATGTATCCACCGAGATACTGAAAATGGTCGCCAAGAAGGTTTGAAACAATTCTTAGATGAAAAATCAATTAAACCGGGTTTACAGAGTTATAAACGTACTGGTTAACTTTTGATTCTTTAATGGCAATGTAAGGACGCAACCCATGCAAAATGTACAGTTACTTATTCACGGTCAATCTGTTGATGCATCAAATCAGGCAACTTTTGAGCGTATCAGTCCAATTGATGGATCGGTGGCAACTAAAGCTGCTGCTGCAACACTGGAAGATGTTGATCGTGCCATCGATTCGGCACAGCAAGCTTTTAAAGTTTGGTCGAAGCTCTCGCCTACCGAGCGCCGTTTACGCTTATTAAAAGCAGCCGATTTAATGGACCAAAAAACCGAGCAATTCATTCAAACTGGAATGCAAGAAACAGGTTCAACTGCAACATGGTATGGGTTTAACGTTCACCTTGCTGCCAACATGTTACGTGAAGCAGCAGCAATGACCACACAAATTGACGGAAGCCTGATTCCGTCAGATGTGCCGGGCAATCTTGCAATGGGTGTGCGAGTTCCTTGTGGTGTGATTGTAGGAATTGCACCTTGGAATGCCCCTGTCATTTTGGCAACACGTGCGCTTGCTATGCCTTTGGCTTGTGGTAACACGGTAGTGTTAAAAGCATCAGAAGCCTGTCCAGCAACACATCGTCTCATTGGTGAAGTGTTACATGAAGCAGGTCTAGGTGAAGGTGTGGTGAATGTAATTACGCATGCCGCTGAAGATGCACCACAAATCGTGGAGCGTTTAGTGTCTCACCCAGCCGTGAAGCGCATTAATTTTACCGGTTCAACCAAAGTCGGCAAAATTATTGCCGAGACTGCTGCTAAATATTTAAAACCTGTTTTACTTGAATTGGGTGGTAAAGCCCCTGTTGTGGTTTTAAATGAAGCTGACATTAATGAAGCCGTAAATGCAGTTGCTTTTGGAGCATTCTTTAATCAGGGGCAAATTTGTATGTCGACCGAACGTGTTTTGGTTCAAGACAAAATTGCCGACCAATTTATTGAAAAACTGATTGAAAAAACCCGCTCTATTCGGGCAGGTAATCCAACTTCAAAAGACAATGTACTCGGTGTTTTAGAAAGTCGACGTGCTGCAAACCGTATTCAGCATTTGCTAGAAGATGCCCAAAACAAAGGTGCTGACTTACCTTTAGGCATTCATATTGAAGACACCACCATGCAACCGACGCTGGTGCTCAATATTAAATCTGACATGCTGCTTTACCGCGAAGAATCATTTGGACCTGTATGCACAGTTCAACGTTTTTCAAGCATTGAAGAAGGCATAGCACTGGCAAATGACAGCGAGTTTGGTCTGTCTTCGGCAGTGTTTAGCCAGAATATTTCACAGGCATTAGAAGTCGCTAAACAGATTGATTCGGGTATTTGTCATATTAACGGCGCAACCGTACATGACGAAGCTCAAATGCCATTTGGCGGAACAAAATCGAGTGGTTACGGACGTTTTGGTAGTAAAGTCTCTGTTGCCGAATTTACCGAACTACGCTGGATTACCATTCAAACCCAATCACGTCATTACCCGATTTAGTCAGGGTAATGCGGAAAACAACATATTAAATAAAAATTGCATGATGCAAAAAATAAAGCGCAGTGATGCGCTTCCCATGGAGTGAAAGAAATGCAAATGAATGCCACTCAATCACAAGACCGCGAACGGTTCGTAAAATTAGGGCAACATGATATTCATTATCACCACAAAGATGACACGCTCTATATCAGCCCAAAAGAGCAATTAAAACCGTATCCACAAAAACTGACAGATCGGTTAATTCATTTTGCACAAACCAAACCAGACCATATTTTTGCAGCGAAACGCAATGCTCAAGGCGAATGGGTCAAACTGAGTTATGCAGAAGTTTTACAACGTGCATGGCACATTGCTCAGGCATTACATGACCGTAATTTAAGCCAAGAACGACCACTCGTTATTTTAAGTGGTAATGATCTCGAACATTTAACTCTGTCTATGGGTGCCATGTTGGCAGGTGTGCCTTTCTCTGCTATTTCCCCTGCCTACTCTCTGATTTCCCAAGACTTTGGCAAACTCAAACATGTATTTGAAGTGCTCACTCCTGGTATGGTCTATGCCAGCGATGGGCAAGCTTTTGCCAAAGCGATTCAGGCATGTATTACGCCTGATATTGAAGTGGTGACCAATAAAGGAATTGTAGGCGATCAGATCTGCACATCTTTTCAGTCGCTATTAGATACGCCAGTTTCAAATGTACAAGAGTTTTATCAAACCCTTGATGAAAACCAGATTGCCAAATTTCTGTTTACATCAGGTTCAACCAAATTGCCTAAAGCTGTACCGACCACGCATTTAATGTTGTGTGTTAATCAGCAAATGTTATTGCAAACTTTCCCTGAGTTTGAAGAAACGCCGCCTGTCCTACTCGACTGGCTGTCTTGGCACCACACCTTTGGCGGCAGTCACAATGTCGGCATTGCGCTCTATAACGGAGGCACCATTTACATTGATGATGGCAAACCCGTTGCAGGAAAATTTGACGAAACTATTCGTAATTTGAAAGAAATTTCTCCAACCGTTTATTTAAATGTGCCAAAAGGTTGGGAAGAACTCACTGAAGCTTTAGAAAAAGATGAAGAATTAAGAGACCGCTTTTTTGCCAAAGTTAAAATTTTATTCTTTGCAGGTGCAGCGCTTTCAGAAGCGGGCTGGAACAGACTCGATAAAATTGCTCAGCAACATTGCGGAGAAAAAATTCGTATTATGAGCGGCTTGGGCATGACAGAAACAGCACCATCTTGTGCTTTTACAACTGGTCCACGCGTGATGGCAGGCTTTATTGGTTACCCTGCTCCGGGATGCGAAATTAAGCTGGTGCCATGTGGTGACAAACTTGAGTTTTGTGTTCGTGGCAAACATGTCATGAAAGGCTATTGGCGTTTAAAGGCAGACCAGCAAAGCACAGTTTTTGACGACGAAGGCTTTTTCCATACGGGTGATGCCGTTCGTTTAGTCGATGTGAATGATCCAACTAAAGGTCTAATGTACGACGGACGAATTGCTGAAGACTTTAAACTCAATACGGGTACTTTTGTAAATGTCGGCACACTACGCAATAAAGTGCTCATTCAAGGTAATTTACTGGTTCAGGAGGTTTGTATTACTGGTTCAAACCTGAATGCTGTTGGCTTTCTGATTTTTCCAAAATTAGAAGCATGTGCTCAATATGCAGGCCTTAAGCTTGGCGAACATTCTGCAACAGAGATATTACAGCATCCTAAAGTCCAGCAATGGTTCCGCCAATTTTTAACGACCTTCAATAAAGATGCGACTGGTAGCTCAAATACAGTCTCAATGCTTTATTTAATGACCGAGCCACCTCAACTCGATGCAGGCGAAGTGACCGATAAAGGCAACCTCAATCAAAGCAATATTACCAAGCGTCGTGCCGCTTTAATTGATGAGCTTTATCAAAAGCAAACTGATAACCCGCTGATTATTCGGGTGCCCACCTTAAAGCAATAAGCCATTGAAATAAAAAGGAAGCTCAAACTTCGGTTTGGGCCTTAGCCTCACTTTTGCCTAAAAAAAGGTTCAACATGCCACACGATACAGAATTTGAACTATTTCGGGACAGCTATCGCAGGTTCTTAAAAGAACAGGTTGCTCCGTATTATGAACAGTGGGAACACGATGGTCTTATCCCACGTGATCTATGGCTTCGTCTTGGGGAAAATGGCTTTTTGTGTGTTGATGTGCCCGAGGAATATGGCGGCTATGGCGCTCCTGTTCATTACTCGCTCATGCTGGTTCAAGAAACTGCTCAAGCGGGCTTTGCGTCTCTGGCGGTTGCCATAGGTGGACAAAATGAGTTGGTCTCTCCTTACCTGCAAAATATTGGAACTGAAGAGCAAAAACGTTATTGGTTACCAAAAATGGTGACAGGGGAAGTCGTCACTGCAATTGCCATGACCGAAGCAAATGCGGGTTCAGACTTACAAGCCATACGCACTCAAGCCATTTTAGAAAATGACCACTATCGTGTGAATGGTTCAAAAACGTTTATCTCAAATGGTTTGCACGCCGACCTGATCGTTCTGGTAGCAAAAACCGATCCGCAAGCCAAAGCAAAAGGCATTTCAATCTTATTAGTTGATGCTGCTTTAGACGGCGTCAAAAAAGGCCGTTCATTACAAAAAATCGGGCTGCATGCCCAAGATACAGCCGAACTATTTTTTGATGATGTTTGTGTGCCTGCAACTCAACGTTTGGGTGAAGAAGGACAAGGCTTTGCCTATTTAATGCAAGAGTTACCTCGCGAACGTTTAAGTATTTCCATGATGGCTTTGGGGGCCATTTGGGGGGCTATTGAAATCACTAAAGACTATGTACTAGAGCGCAAAGCGTTTGGGCAGCCCTTAAGCCAAATGCAAAACACTCGTTTTGTGCTCGCAAATGCCCAAATCAAAGCAAAAGCCGCACAAGCTTTTGTAGACCAATGTGCAGCGCTATATCAACAACACCATTTAAGCGTCACTCAAGTTGCCGCACTGAAATGCTTTATTACCGATGTCCAATGTGAAGTGATTGATCAATTACTTCAGCTTTTTGGTGGATACGGTTACATGCAGGAATACCAGATTTCACGCTTTTTTGTGGATGCACGGGTACAAAAAATTTATGGGGGAACCAATGAAATTATGAAAGAAATCGTAGCCCGAGAACTGCTCGGAAAATAATTCGATTTAAAAACCGAATAAGGCAGACACAACAACTATGCCTTGTTGAAAACAAAAAAATGTTATTTCAGGAAGAAATGCTATGTCGAAATTATGGATGTACTCTACCCTTATGCTCTCAGGCTCAGTCTGTGCGGGTAGTTTTATTGACAACAGTTCAGTAGAACTCACCACACGAAATTTCTATTTTGACCGCGACTACCAAGAGCAATCTGCTTACCCTGCTGCCAAGGACTGGACACAAGGTTTTATTCTTAAAGCCAATTCAGGTTATACCGAAGGGACTGTCGGTTTTGGGCTGGATGTGCTTGCAACGGCAGGTTTTAAACTCGATGCCGACGCAGAACATGGAGGTACAGGAAACTTACCTAGAGACACGCGTACCAATGAACCCGCTGACTCTTATGGCGAAATTGGGGTCACAGCAAAAGCGAAAATGAGCCAAACCGAGCTACGCATTGGTACGCTCATGCCAATGAACCCTGTTTTGGTGGCGTCACCTGCTCGTTTGCTTCCTCAAACCTATAGAGGCATTTCACTGACCAGTAAAGATATTAAAGATTTTGATTTACAGGCAGCCTATCTCGATAAAGTGAATCATCGTGATTCGACCAACTATGAAAAAATTAAAATTTCAGGCGTGAATGGACGTTTTAAAAGTGCCGAAACTGATGGGCTTTATTATTTAGGTGGAAACTATCAGTTTAATCCTGCACTCAAGCTCACCGCTTTTTACATGGATGTTGATGATCTTTATAACCAAACCATGGTCGGTGCCTTACACCAACATAAAATTAATGACACTACTAATCTTAGCTCGCAGTTACGCTACTACCGCAGCCGTGATGACGGACAAGCAAAAGCAGGTTTAGTCGATAATGACCTTTATCATGCGCATTTCGAACTTAAACATCAAAACCATAAATTTATTTTTGGAACCTTCCAGCATCACGGCGACACCGCATTTCCGTATTTGACTGGAGGTGAAACCGGACTTCTTATTGATACATGGCCGGGTGAGTTTTTAAACCCCAAAGAAAAAGCCTATAGCTTCCGTTATGAATATGACTTTAAAGATTATGTACCGGGTTTACGTTTCATGACTCGTTACACCACAGGTCACAATATTTATGCTCCCAACTTAGGTGGAACCAATTTAAAAGAACGCGAAACAGACTTTGATTTAGGCTACACCGTTCAAAGTGGCTGGTTAAAAAATCTAGGGTTACGCGCGCGTTATGCCATTTATGACAACAACATGCTCTCTACAGCCAACATCAAACCTGTAAACGAAACCCGTATCAACATCGACTACACATGGAAATTTAAATAATTCAAAACGAGAGGTTCTGTCACACATAGAACCTCTTTTTAATTTCGGGAAATAAATGATTAAGGATGGAGCCTTTATTATGAATCAAAAAACTTTAGAACACTTACCACCCATCCATCACCATTTGGGTGGACACAATATTCATTGGAATGACAAAAATACTGAGCTCACCATCCACTACACAGCGCTAGAAAGCTTCACCAATCCACGCGGCACCGTTGAAGGTGGCATGATCTGCGCCATGCTTGACGACGTGATGGGACTTTTTGCATATCTTGCCAATGACCGTAAACCAGCCACCACCATTAACTTAACCATGGATTTTTTAAAACCCTGTGCTGTAGGCGAAGTTATTACTAAATGCCGTTTCATTAAACAAGGCAAAACTGTACTGAATCTCGAAAGTGAAGCTTGGCAAAACAACAAAATGATTGCACGAAGTACAGCTAATTTTCTGGTTTTAGATTAATTGCAAACATTCATTCAATAAGGATATGAATAATGAATTACACCAACAATAAACGAATTTTGATCCACTCTGCTTTAGTACTTGCCATGCTTGGTTCTTTGGCAGGCTGTGGAAGTGATAGTGATGACACAACGGCTCCCTCAACAACCAAACCACCTCAGTTATCTCCTGCTGTTGGCGTAAAAATGACAGGTAGCTGTTCAGACTTACTCGGCTTTCAATACAACAATACCGTCATTAGCTCAGCTACTCTTCAAGAAGCAGGCACATTGACTGTCGCCAATAAACCGATTGGCGCTCATTGTTTGGTTAAAGGTTATATGGATCAACGAATAAGCCCTGTCGATGGACAAACGTATCAAATTGGTTTTGAAATGCGCTTACCTGTTGATTGGAACGGCCGTTTTCTCTATCAAGGCAATGGTGGAACCGATGGTAATTTAGTCCCAGCAACGGGTCAGGTTGGTAGCGGTGGACCACTCACCAATGCCCTGCATGATGGTTTTGCGGTTATTTCTTCCGATGCAGGACATAATGCTTCACAAAATCCAATGTTTGGTTTAGACCCTCAAGCCAGAATTAACTACGGCTACGGAGCAATTACCAAACTCACGCCTATGGCAAAAAACCTAATTAAAGCCGCATATGGTAAATTGCCAGATCGCTCCTATGCAGGTGGTACATCTAACGGCGGGCGTCATGCCATGATTGCTGCAACCCGTTTGGGCGACCAATATGATGGAATTTTAGCAAGTACACCAGGTTTTCATTTACCTCGTGCAGCAGCGGCTCAACTCTACACAGCGCAGCAGCTTCGTCGTGTTGCAACAGATGAAAATGACCTAAGTACCGCTCTTACTCTTTCGGAACGTAAAGTATTAGCAAAAGCGATTTTAGATCGATGCGATGCTTTAGACGGTGTTGCAGATGGACTCGTTCAAGACGTCGAGGCTTGTCGTACAACTTTTGATATTCACAAAGATGTACCCGTTTGCTCAAGCACAAGAAATGGTACTTGTTTAAGCACCGAACAAATTGATGTATTAGCCAACATTTACCGTGGTCCTATAAATTCGGCTGGACAAGCGCTCTATGCAACCCAGCCTTTCGACCCCGGTTTAGTCGGCAGTAACTGGGCAAGCTGGAAATTTGAATCTTCGGTGGGAACAGCACGTGACCCTGTTGCTGTTGGTATTCTTTTTCAGGTTCCACCAGACCCAACTGTGACTCAAAACTCTAGACAATTTGCCTTTAATTTTAACTTCGATACTGACTATCCAAAACTCTCGGCAACTAATGATATATACACCGAAAGTTCAATGTCATTCATGATGCCACCCGATGAATTGAATCTGGATAAACTCCGTAATCATGGTGGCAAAATGATTGTGGTACAAGGCACAGCAGACGGTGTTTTCTCTGTGGATGACACCCAAAATTGGTACGATCAACTGCTACAACACTATAAAAATGATGCAAAAGGTACAGCACCCGAATTTGCACGTTTCTTTAGAGTTCCGGGCATGAACCATACCCGTGATGGTATTGCGACCGACCAATTTGATGCGCTGACTGCCTTAGTCAACTGGGTGGAATATGGGCAAGTACCTGACAAAATAATAGCGACTGCACGCGGAGCAGGTAACCCTAGTGGTCAGGTAAATACCGAGCTTCCTCAAGATTGGGCACCTGACCGTACCCGTCCACTTTGTCCTTACCCACTGATTGCCCGTTACAATGGTCAAGGTGATAGCGAAAAAGCTGAAAACTTTAGCTGTAAATAGCACCCTAAAAATTAAAAGAGAGCTAAACAGGCTCTCTTTTTTATTTTGCTAAGCATCACTGTTGAATCATTATCAAATGATATTTCATCCAATACCCGCATCACTGCTAAGATAACATCGAAAATTAAAAACTGTATTTCTCTATGCAAAATCAGACTGCTTCAAATCTCCCCTCTACACAACTTGGAAAAGCACTGCTTTGTCTTATGACATCAGCATTATTATTTTCCATTATGGGGGTATGCATACGTTTTGCTTCACAAACGGTGGACAATGCCACCGTCGTGTTTTTTAGAAATGCAGTAGGTTTATTTATTTTTATTCCGATGCTCTTTAAACAGGGGCTAGACTTTATTAAAACCGATAAACTCTGGATGCATACTTGGCGAAGTATTGTCGGGCTAGCCGCAATGTATGGTTTTTTCTATGCCATTGCGAACTTAAAACTATCGAATGCCATGGTTTTTAGTTATTCATCTCCTATTTTTATTCCACTGATTGCATGGCTTTTCTTAAAAGAAAAAATCACTAAGTCGATGATTTTTGCTGCTGTGATTGGACTCGTTGGGGTTTTATTTGTCGCTAAACCTGACCAAGGCCTACTCAATGCATTGTCCTTTATTGGTTTAGGCGCATGTTTTTTATCAGCGATGGCTTTTGTAACTGTAAGAGCTTTAACTAGTACAGAGCCGCCTGAACGTATTGTTTTTTATTTCTGTATTTTTGGTAGCTTAATTTCATCAATTCCAATGTTCTGGCATTGGCGTATTTTCACTTGGCATGAACTCGCCTTGCTGATTGCCGCAGGACTTTTAGCAAACATTAGTCAGCTTTTTATGTCTTATGCTTATAGCTTAGCACCAGCGGGACAAATTGGCCCAATGAACTACATCGCAATTGTTTTTGCAGGGATTTGGGGATTTATTTTTTGGCATGAATTACCGGATCTGTTTAGCATTATCGGCATATGTATTATTTTATTTGCCATTTTGCTCTGTAATCCATTTTTGCAGAAAAAGTTACTTTCTCGATTTAAGTAGCAGCCAAACTTGATTTTAATTTTGGTACTGTATTCGATACTCATTTGGTGAAATGCCTGTCCAGTGACGATAGGCTTTTCTAAAATTAGAGGTATCTGAAAAGCCAATTCTCTCAGCAATTTCATCTACGGTTAAAGTTGTCTCTCGCAAATATTCATCCGCAAGACGGCGCCGAGTCTCATCTAATAACTCTTGATAAGTCAGACTAAAACTTGCCAAACGCCGATGTAAGGTACGCTTTGACATATGTAACCGTTCAGCCATTTCTTGAGCTGATGGAAAAAGCCCTGTTCCATCCAATAATATTAAACGAATCGTTTTCACCAACTCAGGCTCTTCAAGTTCAGCAGCACCTAGCATCCGCTCACAAAACGACTTACACATATCCGCGGTAATCGGGTTGGCATTCGGGCAAGGTACATCGAGCCATTTTAAATCAAAGTGCCATTGCATCACCCCAGCATTAAACTGAACAGGACAATGAAACACTTTTTCGTATTCCTCTGCGTAATCAGGTGCTGGATAAGGCAATAAAAGCTTCTTCGCTTGAAATGGCCCTTCAAGCACACGTTCAATTAAGGTTTGCATTGAGCTAAACCAAAACTCGCACACTAAAGGCAAAAGCTTACCAAGTGCAATAATGTCCTGCCCTTCAAAAACAGCAGCGTCATCTCGAATATAAAAAGACTTCTTTAAAATAGGTCCTGCAAGTTTAATATGTCGGATGCCAAGCTCTACCGCTTGTCTAAAATTACGCGAAGAGTAAAGTGCGTAACCATACACCCCAAAATCTAATAACCGCTGCTTTTGCCCTGCACGCAGACCAATTAAGGGATCGTGAGATAATTTTTGAATATTTTGAAATAACTGAATTTTTTGGACTTGAGAAATATATAAAGAGGATTGATTCATCGTATCTGGTGAAATATTTGTGCCAGACAGAACTTCTGATATTGAATGGCCTTGCGAACCCATTTCATCAAATAAACTGGTCAAACCCAGCAAATATGTATTCGAGCCTAAGGATGTATTATCATAATTTCGTTCGATAACTCTATTTGCATTTTTATAAAGATTATTAGGCATTTAACTCACACCATCCCTAGAGTGACGTGCATAATGGCACTAAACTACCTCTTGTTGTCTCAATTTAACATCGACCATACAACGCTTCAAGCATAAAGTATGATAAGCAAAAGTATGGGAAGGAATAAAAAATGGAAAGCTCCACTTTAAAAGAATATAGCGGCTCTGCCACTGAACATATGGAACTTATTTTTTCCAAACAACGTGCCAATTTTGAGGCGGATCCCTATCCAAGTCTTGAGACACGCCGCACCAAACTGCATCAACTCAAAAAACAAATTATCCGTTATCAAGATGCTTTAGCTGCTGCGATTAATTCTGATTTTAGTTCAAGATCACTTGATGAATCTAAACTACTAGATTTGCTTGGGTCAGTGCTAGAAGCTGATCATGCGATTCATCATTTACGCCGCTGGATGCGTCCAAGTAAACGCCGTACCGAACTTTTATTTTTATCAAACCGCTTAAGTGTGCAATATCAACCTAAAGGCGTGGTTGGTGTGATTGTGCCTTGGAACTTCCCCGTTTATTTAGCACTTGGTCCGCTCATTGCCGCATTAGCTGCGGGCAACCGAGTCATGATTAAATTGTCTGAAATTACACCAAACACTAATGCAATGCTACGACGTATGCTCGCCGAAGTCTTTAATGAAGATGAAGTCGCAGTCTTTGGTGAAGAAATTACAGACCCAGCAAGATTTACCTCTTTACCGTTTAACCATATTGTATTTACTGGCTCTCCAGCTATTGGCAAAGTGGTAATGAGAGCAGCAGCTGAAAATCTAACTCCTGTTACACTCGAATTAGGTGGCAAATCACCAGCAATTGTGAGCCGTAACTACCCGATTGCCGATGCCGCAAAACGTATTACGCATGGTAAGGCTACCAACAGTGGGCAAATCTGTGTAGCGCCTGACTATGCTTTGGTTCAAAAAGAAAGTATTGATGAATTTGTGGATGCTGCAAAATCAAGCTTTATAAAAATGTTTGGTCAAAACATCACAAACAATGAGAATTACACGTCCATTGTGAACGACCGTCATTTAAAACGTATTCAAGATATTTTGACCGATGCACAAGAAAAAGGTGCGCGGATTATTCCTTGCGACACTTATAGCTTTGACCAACAAGGCCGCAGAATGCCTGTACAGATTGTACTTAACTGCACTCCCGACATGCGCATTATGAAAGAAGAACTCTTTGGCCCTATTTTACCTGTCGTTGCATATGATTCTTTAGATGATGCGATTACCTATGTGAAATCGGATGAACGACCTTTAGCGCTTTATTGCTTTACGCATAGCTCGGTAGAACGTGACCGTATTTTGCGTGAAACTCATTCGGGTGGAGTGACCATCAATGATTGGGGCTGGCATGTAGTTAACCATGATGCTCCTTTCGGTGGTATTGGCAACTCAGGCATGGGTTCATATCATGGTGAAGAAGGTTTCCGTGAACTTTCACATGCGAAAACTGTATTTATTCGCCATAGGTTCTTCCCAACTCAGCTTTTCCATCCTCCTTATGGAACATTCCTACAAAAATTAGCGATTCGCTTTTTCTTGAAAAAAGGCGATCCAAATATTAAATAAGGATGATAAAAAAAGCCTCGTAATGAGGCTTTTTTCTGGTTTTTAATTGATCAACGGTTTTAAAAGAATAATAAAAAATCTAAGTCATAAAACTTTACCTAAACAATGGCAAATTACTGCACAACCATCTGTTTTATAACTAAAAATAGACCCGAGCTATTAATTTTAAAATTTATTTAATAAATTCTATTGTATACCCATCAATCTTTTTTTGGTCATTTTCAAACAGCTTCAATTTAATCAATCCACTAGTAAC
>NZ_JABVBF010000089.1 GCF_013344765.1 Acinetobacter lactucae | reverse complement strand
CTTCAATACCTGAAGATGATGAAGAACTCTCTCTTCCTGAATTAGTCTATTGGGCTTCTTTGGGGGACCTAGATCAGGTAGAGCAATTACTTTTAGAAGGACAAGATCCTAATCAGACAGACGATGAAGGCTATAGTGCTTTGCAAGCAGCTGCTGAAAATGATCATTTAGAGATAGTTAAACTCTTGGTAGGAAAAGGTGCCCAAGTCACTTATAAAAGTGAATATACAGCATTAGAGCTTGCAGAAATGGCGGGTAATACTGATGTAGTGAAGTATTTAAAGAGTTTATAAAATTAAAAGACCTCTTCTTTCTTGATAAAAGAGGCCTTTCTACATTTAAGATAAATGATATTTCTGTAATTTCTCAACAATGGATTGAAGACCTTTTACTTCAAACTCATTAGCTTCGAATTTTTCATCTTTATTACGTTTAAAAATATCCCGAATCTCTATGACAGCGTTGGGATCAATGATACTTAAACTTGAGGTAACTTGACGTATCTGGCTAATAGAGCGAGAACCATTCGTTGAACCATAACCAATAAATGCAGCGGGTTTACCACTCCATTCTTTACCTACATAATCAAGAGCATTTTTTAAAGCTGGACTGTAACCATGATTGTATTCTGGACTGATAAAAATAAATGCATCTGCTTGTGCGATTTTGTCTGCCCAGTCTTGTTGTTTAGGTTGATCATAAATTCCGGTAGCGGGTGGATGGGATCCTGAAAATAGTGGTAAATTCCATTCTTTTAAATCGACTACTTCGGTTTGGAAATCACCTAGACCGAATGTTGGAATTGTTGATTCTACCCAATTAGCAATTTTAATAGCTGTGCGCCCTTCACGAACACTTCCTACAATAATATAGACCAGCATGTATTTTTCCCAAGGATTTTTATACTTATAACTTAATTCATTACATAGGTTGGGGAGAATATAGAATTTGTAAGGATTCTTATGTCACTAATAAAAATTGAATCATAAAAAAGCCCTCATTTAGAGGGCTTTTTTATTTACATTAGCTTAATGCCTTGTTGGCCTTCAGGAGTAACCTTGAATATTTCTACTTCAAAGGTAATGTTTTTCCCAGCTAAGGGATGATTAAAATCAATTTCTGTAATGTCATCATTAACTGATTTTACTACACCGAATAAGGTGGTTTTTGCCTTATCTTCAAACTCGATCATATGACCAGGAATAGGGCGTTGCTCAAACTTAACTGTATCGAAAGTTTGAACATTTTCTGGATTCCACGGACCAAAAGCATCTTCTGGTGGAAGGTGTACTGTACGGCGGTCACCTGCACGTAAACCGAATAATGATTTTTCGAAACCTGGTAAAAGGTTTCCGTCACCAATCGTCAGACTAACTGGCTCTTCACGGCTACGTGTATTGTCAATTTCTACGCCATTTTCGATAGATACAGAAAAGTGTAGGTCGACTTTAGAGCCTTCTTGAATACGAATTTCTTCGTTAGGTTGAATAATTTCGGTCATATTATGCATCCGAATTTTGGTTACGTTTCTTCTCAAGGAAGAATGTATCAATGAGTAGTAAAATCGTACCTAGAGTGATGGCACTATCTGCGATATTAAAAGCTGGAAAGTGATGATTTTGGTAAAAAACATGAATGAAATCGACTACATAACCTAGGGCAATACGGTCAATTAAATTGCCTAATGCTCCACCTAAAATTAAAGCGATGGCTACAGGTAGCACCACCATTTTTTTAGGCATACGCATTAACCAAAACACAAAAAGTACTGAAACTAAGCCCGCCAAAGATGTGAAGAAATAGCGTTGCCATCCTCCTGCATCAGATAAAAAGCTAAAAGCTGCACCATAGTTATGTAATAGTGTCCAGTTTAAAAATGGAAGTACGGGTACAGGATCTGCATAGTTTAGATGTGTACTCGCAATCCATTTTGTCCATTGATCCAATACAATAGCAAGGACGGAAAGTCCAAGCCAAATCAGATTGTGTGGATAAAACTGAAATAAGCCTTTTTTAGCTTGTGAATTAGGCATATTTTCTCACTTCGCCACGACCAGTGACGTTCACAATACAACGACCACATAAACCAGGATGATCGGCATGTGTATTTACATCTGGGAGGACGTGCCAGCAACGTGCACATTTTTCACCTTCAGCTGCAGATATTTGTACACGTAAGCCTTCCATTTCAGTTGCTTCACCTTGCTCAGCAAATGGATGTACTACTACTTGCGAAGTAATAAGAACAAAACGGAGTTCATCAGCCAGTTGGTTTAAAACCGCTTGTAATGATTCATTTGCCCAAAGTTCAACTTTGGCTGAAAGATTACTACCGACAAGTTTAGCGTTACGCGCTGCTTCAATCTGTTTATTTACTGCAGATTTTACGCTAATCAATGTTTGCCAATCTTCTTCAGAAAGCAAGTTTGCTTTTGATGAAACAGGCAAGTCATACCATTCTGAAGTAAATACATACTTTTCAGTTTGTTCTGGAATCAGTGGCCAAGCTTCTTGAGCGGTAAAGCTTAAGATTGGGCTCATCCAACGGATAAATGCTTGAACAATATGATAAAGCGCTGTTTGTGCAGAACGACGTGCCTGAGAATCCGCTTTAGTGGTGTATTGACGGTCTTTGATGATATCTAGGTAGAAACCACCTAAGTCATTAATACAGAAGCTTGTTAACGCACTACATACCACATGGAAGTTCATTTCTTCATAGGCAGTGATAATGGTTTGTTGTACTTCATTCGCACGTTGTAAAATGTATTGATCTAGCGCAATTAAGTCATCTACTGCTAAAGCATCTGTGCTTGGTTTGAAACCATTTAGGTTCGCAAGCAAGAAGCGTAGGGTATTACGAATACGACGATAGCTATCACTTACACGGTTGAAGATTTCTTTCGATGCTGCGATTTCATAGCGATAGTCGCTAGAAGCTACATATAGACGTAAACCATCGGCACCAAGCTGTTTGATGATTTCTTCAAGCGGGATATAGTTGCCTAAAGATTTCGATAACTTACGGCCATTTTCATCGACGGTAAAACCATGAGTTAACAAGGCTTTATATGGTGCACGATTGTGAATTGCCATAGACGTTAATAAAGAAGATTGGAACCAGCCACGGTGTTGGTCTGAACCTTCTAAATATAAATCGGCAGGGCTTTCTAATTCATCACGTTGCTCAAGTACAGCGTAATGCGTTGTACCAGAGTCGAACCATACATCGAGAGTATCGCGAACAGCATTATATTGTTCAGCATCTTCACCAATGAAATCTTTTGCTTCACGTTTGAACCATGCTTCGATACCTTCTTCTTCGATCAGTTGAGCAACTTCTTCGATGAGTTCAGGTGTGCGAGGGTGTAATTCGTTCGTATCTTTATGAACGAAGAATGGAATCGGAACCCCCCAAGTACGTTGACGTGAAATACACCAGTCCGGACGACCTTCGATCATTGATTCAATACGGTTTTTACCCCAGTTCGGTACAAACTCGATATCATTTTCAATCGCGTTAAGTGCACCGTCACGTAAACCTTTTTGATCCATGCTAATGAACCATTGTGGTGTAGCACGGAAAATAATTGGAGTTTTGTGGCGCCAGCAGTGTGGGTAGCTGTGCTTAATTGGCTGATGAGCCCATAGACGGCCTACCGCACCTAAAGCTTCGATAATCTTTGGATTGGCTTTATAGATGTGTTCACCAGCATAGATTGGAGCAGTTGGGAGATAAACACCGTTACCACCGACTGGGTTATCTACTTTTAGGTTGTATTGAAGACCTACTTTATAGTCATCTGCACCATGGCCAGGTGCTGTATGTACGGCACCTGTACCGCTTGTTGCGATAACGTGTTCACCTAAAATAACCGGAACTTGGCGATCAGTAAGTAAAGGGTGCTGTAAAGTAAGCTTTTCAAGAGCTGAACCAGTAAAATCTGCTAAAACAACTGGGTTTTCAAGTTTATAACGTTCGATTGCTGAAGCAACTAAGTCTTTAGCAAGAATGAAGTTTTGCTTACCGCGTTCAGTCGTCACTTGTACCAATTGATATTCAATTTCGGCATGCAACGCAACAGCTTGGTTAGCTGGCAATGTCCAAGGTGTAGTTGTCCAGATCACGATATCTGTTGGATCTTGAACATCTACATTTACACGAGCACTTAAGTCTTTTAAATCTACAACACCAAAACCGACATCAATTGCGTCAGATTTTTTATCTTCGTATTCAACTTCAGCTTCAGCAAGCGCAGAACCACAGTCCATACACCAGTTCACTGGCTTTAAGCCCGGCTGGATATGACCATTTTTTTGAATTAAACCTAAAGCACGAACGATATCAGCTTCTTGTTTATAGTTCATGGTGAGATAAGGATTATCCCAATCACCTAGAATACCTAGACGCTTAAAGTCAGTACGTTGTAAATCAATTTGTTTTAGCGCATATTCACGGCAAAGTTTACGGAAAGTCGCAGCGTCAACTTTTTCGCCTACTTTACCCACTTTTTCTTCGACTTTTAGTTCGATTGGTAAACCGTGACAGTCCCAACCCGGTACATAAGGTGCATCGAAACCTGACAAAGTACGACTTTTTACAATAACGTCTTTGAGTACTTTATTGACCGCATGGCCCAAGTGAATTGTACCGTTCGCATATGGAGGGCCATCATGCAAAATATATTTTTTCTTGCCAATACGCGATGCACGAATCTGCTGATAAATGTTGTCGGTATACCACTCTTCTAACCATTTCACTTCACGTACTGCCAAATTTGCTTTCATTGCAAATTGAGTATCCGGCAGGTTTAGCGTGGCTTTGTAGTCCACTGCATTCTCAGGAGTTTGCTTATCGCTCATGCAAGTTTTCTTCCAGTTTAATCAGCTTGGGAGCTGACATGTTTTACAATCAAAATTCGAATTAAAAAGGAAATTGTGTCGTGTCATTACGGTATTGTCGTAACTGTTGCACGTCATTATCAATTCCTGCCTTAAGTGCTTCAAGCGAAGGGTAGTTCAATTCACCATGAAGATAGTGAAGAAAAGTCACCCGCATAAATAAGCCATACAGATTAGCAGAAACATCAGGGAAATGTACTTCTAATCTCCATTCTGGATGTTCTTGCTGAATAGCTGGACGTGTACCGACATGACCTGCGCCATAGAGGCTATTTTCATGATATCCGGCAATTCCGGGTTTTTCGGGTGTATCTTGACGCACTTTTTCAGTGAGTGAGGTTGTTTCACAAATGACTTCAACACCATAAATGCCATTTAAACAAGGTTTATGGCGGTTGAGGCGAACGTTAATGGTTGGAAAATCTAGAGTTCTTCCAATCTGGTCGCCATATTGGACACGTCCAGTAATACTGTACGGACGGCCTAATAATTTAGCTGCTAAAGCGAGATTACCTACTTGAAGTACTTGGCGAATACGGGTTGAACTGACGCGCTCACCTTCAAGTTCAATGGTATGTAAATTTGTGACTTGGAAGCCATAATCTTTTAAAAATTCACTATTGCCTTGACGGTCCTTACCAAAATGGAAGTCATCCCCTAAAACTAAAGACTGCGCATTTAATTTGTCTTTTAATAAATCTGCAAACTCAGACGCACTCATGCTACGGAAATGCTGATCGAATTTAGCAACTGCAATGTAATCAACCCCAAGCTCAGCTAGATATTCGACTTTTTCCCGTAATGAGTTAATACGAGGAGGAGCATCGTAACCTTTAAAAAACTCAAGAGGTTGTGGCTCAAAAATCATGACCAGTGTTTTTAAGCCTTGTGCTGCAGCAATTTTTTTGAGTTGAGCAATCATCGCTTGGTGACCTAAATGGACACCATCAAAATTACCAATAGTCACCGCTGTTTGAGGTAACTGAAAATTGGGCGATAACGCATTAAGACGAAGCAGTTTCATGAACTTAAAATATGGCTATTTTTGCAAGGGCTATATATTGCCATAATCTCACAGATTCGTCTTGTTGTTGTGTTTTTACTCAGTTATTTTTCAAAATGAATTTCTCTATATTAATAATAATGATGAATTAAATAAAAATAAATCAATTTTTCTTATTAATGCTTTGCTCTACTATATCTTTATCCACTCTTTGATTAGAGAACTAAGATGAAAAAACCCTTTTACCAATTAAATCATAGCAAAGATGTTATACGACATTTTACCCCAAATTGGTTTACAGCAACTATGGGTACTGGCGTGGTTAGTATGATTTTGATTCAGCTGCCATTTGCTCAAACATTTTTATTCACGCTAGCAACTTTGTTATGGCAATTTAATATTGTTTTATTCAGCGTTTTTTCAGTTCTTTATTTATTGCGGTGGTTTCTTTTCCCTCATGAAGCTAAGCAAATTTTTAATCATCCCAATATGAGCTTGTTTTTAGGCGCTATCCCGATGGGGCTCGTTACAATACTAAATGGCTTTTTAAGTTTCGGTGTCGGGCTTTATGGTGAAGTGGCAATCCATATTGCCCAAGCTTTATGGTACATCGATGTCTTTTTAGCTCTAGTAATTGCGTGGATTGTACCGTTTTGCATGTTTAGCCGTCAGAACCATCAGTTACATACCATGACTGCAATCTGGCTTTTACCTGTGGTTGCCTGTGAAGTAGCAGCAAGTTCTGCGGGCATGTTAGTTGCGCATTTACCAGCAGATTTGCATAGCTTTCATTTATTAATGGCTGGCTACGTACTTTGGGGAATTTCTGTTTTACCCGCATTTGCTATTTTGACAATTTTAATGCTGCGTATGGCTTTGCATCAGTTGCCTGAAAAAGAAGTCGCCATTTCTAGCTGGCTCTCTTTAGGTCCGATTGGTACAGGTGCATTAGGTTTATTGTTGCTAGGAAAGCAGACACAAAGAGTGGCGCCAAATGTAGGATTTGAACAATTTGCTAATGTCTTTCAAGCTTTAGGAGTTGTAGGTAGTCTCGTGCTTTTAGGTTTTGGGTTATGGTGGCTTGGTCTTGCGATTTTAACAACGCTTCGTCACGCAAAGACTGGTATTCCATTTAACTTGGGCTGGTGGGGATTAACCTTTCCATTAGGTGTGTTTATTCTGGCTTTGTTTAACTTAGGACATCAGGTTGAAATTGTATTTTTACAATATGTTGCTGTGGCATTGAGTCTTTTATTATTGGTAATGTGGGGCGTGGTAATGAAGAAAACGCTAGTAGGCGCATATAGCGGCCAACTGTTCTTCTCTCCGTGTTTAATCGCTTTACAACAAAAAGTGCAGTAATGATGAAAAGGTGCAAAAAGCTTTTGCACCTGATTTATACTTATTTTCTAACTTATTTAATTTTGATTTGAGCTTTTTGAATGAACACTGATATTGCTTTAATTATGGCACTTCCTAATGAATCTAAAGGTTTGTTTGAGCAGGCAGGTGTTGAAGTCCATTACAGTGGTATTGGTAAGATTAATGCTGCCTTTAAAGCATTTGAGGTTATTCAGAAAACTGGCTGTAAAACTTTAATTAATCTTGGTACAGGTGGAAGCTCTGCATTTAATCGACATGATTTGGTCGAAATAAAAACTTTTGTGCAACGGGATATGGATGTTTCACCCTTAGGGTTTGAAGTCGGGGTAACACCTTTAGATGATCACTTGCCAGCTGAAATTCATCTTCAATCACATTTTGCTGATTTGCCAAAAGCAGTATGTGGAACTGGTGACTCATTTGAAACGGGTCAGCCAAAAGTAGCTTGTGATGTGGTTGATATGGAAGGCTATGCGTTAGCCAAAGTCTGCCATAAGTTAGGCGTGCGACTAATTTCGGTGAAGTATATTACTGATGGGGCAGATGACACTGCACATTTGGATTGGGAAGAAAATTTATTATTAGGTGCTCAAAAACTCTTGGCCCTTTATAAAAATCATTTCTAAAAAAAGATCGGCAAATTTGCCGATCTTTTTTTGGTTTTAACGAGGCAATACGCCGTAGAGCATCAGGTGGACTGTATGCTCAATTGAGCGTTGGAACATACTGCGGTTCCGCAATGTTTTTCCGGTCACCATTTCCATTTGAGTTGCAAAATCTGCATAGTTTTGCGTAAGTCCCCAAATATTTAAGATTAATAATTCAGGGTCGATATCTGGGGAAATCTTTCCTTCTTCTTGCCAAGTCTGAATGACTTTAGCTTTTCGTTTAAATAGTTTTTTTAATGGTCCTTTGAGAATAGGTAAAATATGCGGAGCACCTTGAATGATTTCTAATGCAAACAATCTAGATGCTTTCGGTTGGCTACGAGACAGTTCGATTTTTTGAATTAAATAATGAGATAAGGCTTCGGCTGGTTCTAATTCAGCTTCTAAAGTTTGTAAGGGGGCCAACCATTTTTGTAAAACGGTTGTGAGCACTTCTACATATAAAGACTCTTTATTTTCATAGTAATAGAAAATATTCGACTTATGCATGTCGGCGAGTTGGGCAATTTCATCCAAGCTTGCACCACTGAACCCATAGACTGAAAACACGTCAAGGGCGGCAGCAAGAAGCTGATTGCGCTTTTGGGTACTCTTTTTTTGTTCCATCTGCTGCATAATTAAAAAAATAATATTCCCATTGTAAGGGAAATTGTTTGATTTGTGCACAGGTGTCTTGCTTTTTTAATCAAAAAACAGCTAGTTATTTGCGTAATAGATATACTATTGTGCAAAAAATAGTGAGATCCCCTAGTTTATTGTTATTCTTAAAAATATTTTTTAAATTTCGCCCTAAAAAAGAGCAATAAAACAGCAGTTTTATTGCTCGAAAATTGGGCATTTTCGGTTAAACGGTTCTCATTACTCATTGCAACCTTAAGTTGCTAAAACTGCATCGAGAACTTGTTGCTCAAGTTGAGCAAAAGTAATGCTCTTTTTACGCGGGCGCGGCAAATTAACTTGGAAGCTTTGAGCGATCTGGCCCTTATCTAATAAGATAATACGGTCAGCCAATTGCACTGCTTCACTTACATCGTGTGTGACTAAAATGGCAGTGAAACCTTGTTCTTTCCACAGACGCTCAATCAAGCTTTGCATCTCAAGGCGAGTTAGAGCATCTAATGCACCTAACGGTTCATCTAGTAATAATATGCGCGGTGTATGCGACAGGGCACGTGCTAAGGCTGTACGCTGGCGTTGACCACCTGAGAGTTGTGAAGGCCATTGCCCAGATTTTTCTTTTAAACCGACTTTTTCTAATAATTCTTCAGCAAAAGCATGTTGCGATTTTGGTAGCCCAAGTTGAACATTTTGAAGAATATTTCTCCAAGGAAGTAAACGAGGATCTTGGAACATGACTCGAATATCATCGTTAGTAATGCCTTCACGCAAATGTCGGGCAGATTTAAATTTGATCTCCCCAAAACTAGCTTTTTCAAGTTGAGCAATTAAACGTAGTAACGTACTTTTGCCACAACCACTTCGACCAACAATTGCTAAAAACTCACCCGGCTGGATGTGTAGGTCAAGATCTTCAAGAACCTTTACCTCACCATAGAATTTATAAAGTTGCTCAATCAGAATCTCTGCGCCTAACGTAGCTTCTTGTGATTCTGTTGGCTCTTCAGGAATGAGCTGCACATCATTCTGATTAATATTTAAATTCAGATTTGTCATGTTCTAAGCTCCCTTATTTCTGATATCCAGAGTGCCAACGTAATAAATATCGTTCTAAAAGCTGTGCTAAAACATCTGCCAGTTTGCCTAGTAAAGCATAAAGAAGAATACCGACCAGAACGACATCTGTTTGTAAAAACTCACGTGCATTCATGGTCATATAACCAATACCTGCTTGAGCTGAAATGGTTTCAGCAACAATGAGCAATACCCAAACCAAACCTAAAGCAAAGCGTAAACCCACCAAAATGGAAGGCATTGCACCCGGAAGAATAATTTCTTTGTAAAGCTGCCAATGCGAGAGTCCGTAGCTTTTGCCCATCTCAATCAATTGAGTGTCAACTGACCGAATCCCATGATAGGTGTTGATATAAATCGGAAAGAAAACGCCTACTGCAACCAAGAATAATTTTGCTGTTTCATCAATACCAAACCACAAGATGACGAGTGGAATAAGTGCTAATGCTGGGATGTTACGAATCATCTGCAAGGTTGTATCGAGCAGGGTAGAGGCGAATCGTGAAGATCCGTTGAGTAGACCCAATAACAAACCTAAGCCGCCGCCAATCAACAATCCAAGCAAAGCGCGACCTGCACTGACCTTAACGTGATGCCATAATTCTCCGCTAACGAGTAAGTGCCAAAAAGCGGAAATGACTGCCGTGGGTGCCGGCAAAATACGGCTTTCTAAAAGACCCGAACTTGAGGCAATTTGCCAAATAACCAATAGAAGAATAGGGAAAATCCAAGGCAGCAACCGCTGCCCGATTTGCTTTGTTCCACGTGAAACAATACTTTCAGCTTTGCTCATGCAGGCTCCTTGACGGAACTATTTTGCTTCTTCTCGTCTGGAACATAGTTGTTGGCAATAATTTCACCGAATGGACCGGTCAAATTTGGCTGAGCAAGTTTAGCGCGAGTTTCAATTGGTAATAACGGGAATACTAACTCGGCAAAACGGATTGACTCTTCAAGGTGGGGGTAGCCTGAGAAAATGAAGGTATCAATACCAAGGTCTGCATATTCCTGAATACGAGCAGCAACCGTTTCAGGATCGCCTACAAGTGCTGTACCTGCACCACCACGGACTAAGCCAATACCCGCCCAAAGGTTTGGAGATACTTCTAGTTTGTCTCGGTTACCGCCGTGGAGAGCTGCCATACGCTGTTGGCCTACAGAGTCCATTTGTGCAAATTTTTTCTGTGCCGCAGCAATAGTTGCATCATCAAGATATTGGATAAGCTCGTTCGCTGCTGCCCAAGCTTGTTCGTTGGTTTCGCGAACAATTACATGTAAGCGAATGCCATAAGTTAATTTACGACCTTTAGCCTCAGCTTTAGCACGAACATGTTCGACTTTTTGTTTAACTGCTTCTGGTGGTTCACCCCAAGTGAGATAGGTATCCACTTGTTCAGCAGCTAAATCGACAGCGACGTCTGAAGAACCACCAAACCAAAGTGGTGGATAAGGCTTTTGAACAGGTGGGTAAAGCAGTTTTGCATCATCTACTTGTAAGCGTTCACCGTGGAATGTAAAAGCTTCACCCGTATGTGAGCGCGTCAAAATTTCACGCCAGATTTTTACATATTCATTGGCAGTTTGATAACGTGTTGAATGATCTTCATATAAACCATCACCGCGTAGTTCTGCTTCATCACCACCAGTCACTAAGTTGAGTAACACGCGACCATTCGATAAGCGGTCAAATGTTGCAGCCATACGAGCAGCCAAAGCTGGTGTTGTTACACCCGGACGTAATGCAACTAAAAACTTAAGGTGCTGAGTTGCATCAATTAGGCTAGCCGCCGTAATCCATGGATCTTCACATGAACGACCTGTTGGAATAAGTACACCTTCATAACCTAAATTATCTACTGCCACAGCAATTTGCTTCATATAGGCATGGTCAACCTGACGAGCGCCTTTACTTGTACCTAAATAGCGACTATCACCGTGGGTAGGAATAAACCAGAAAATTTTCATGTGCATTACCTATATCTATTGAAATTACTTGGCAGTCCAAACAGCTTGTTTAATGCTGATTGGTTTTGGAATGATGCCTTGTTGAGTAAAGATGTCTGCGAGTTGCTGCTGCTCAGCAATCACTTTGCTGTTCAGCGGAGCGGCTGATGAAGGACGAGGACGACGTTTAATAAATAAGTCACTGATCGCAGGCTTTAGTCCGGTGCTTTGACCAATGGCTGTTGCCGTTTCTGCTTGATGGCTTTGAACCCATTTGTCAGCTTGATTGATTTGTTTGATGAGTCCAGAAACAGCTTTCGGATGTTGTTTAACAAAGTCTGGAGCTGCTAAATAAAATGTATAGTTCGGGCTTAAGCCTTTACCTGATGCAAGAACACGAGCTTGATCTTCTAGTTGTGCTGAAGCGAAGTAAGGATCCCAAATTGCCCATGCATCTACAGCACCTTTTTGAAATGCTGCGCGAGCATCGGCAGGGGTAAGCCAGATTGGCGTAATGTCGCTCCAATTTAGGCCTGCTTTACGTACCGCTTGTACAAGTAAGTAATGTGAACTCGAGCCTTTTTGCAGCGCAATCCGTTTGCCTTTCAGGTCTTTAAGTTGTTTGAGCTGCGAGTTTTTAGGAGCTAAAATTGCCGATGCTAGCGGTTTAGCCGCTTCATAAGCAATGTAATATAAAGGCTTGCCAGCTGCTTGTGCGTAGACTGGAGGCGTGTCTCCAGTAACGCCTACATCAAGTGAACCGACAGCTAAAGCTTCTAAAATTTGTGGACCAGCAGGGAACTCGTTCCAAGTAACTTTGGCATTTGGAAATTCTTGTTCAAATAGCTTTTGCTGTTTGGCAATCGCAAAGTTAATCGAGCTTTTTTGAAAACCAATACGAAGTTCTTTCACAGTTGGGTCAATTGCCCAAGTTGGCGCTGAGATTGTTAAGCCTAATACAGTGACTGCACTGATGCGCTTAATTAATTGTGCCCACTGACTCTTATTAAATAATGACTGATGTTGCATATTGATATCCTTGTTCCCCTTGAGGTCAGGCACTGCATTTATAGGATTATTTAAGCTGTGCCCAAGCTGGGTTTATTTCAGTTTTAAAATGGCATCTTGAATGGTGAGCTTGTTAGGAATGAGCTTTTGCGTATAAAAGGCATCAGCTACTTGTTGTTGTTCTTGTGCCACCTTGTCAGATATTGGCTGAACTCCAAAACCCATACGTGAAATGGAAGTCTTCAATACATCAAACTCAAGTGCTGTCGGTTTTTCGAGTAGCTTGGCCGCTTCATCCTGATGTGAACTTACCCACTCAGTGGTCTTATTAAGTGTCTGTACAACAGTGTTAAGTACTTTCGGATTATTTTCTGCAAATTTACGGTCAGCTAAATAGAACTGATGATTACTCACCAAATTTTCACCTGTTGCTAAAACTCGTGCCTGAATTTGATGTTCAGCTGCAGCAAAGAACGGGTCCCAAATCACCCATGCATCTACTGCACCTTTTTCAAAGGCAGCACGAGCGTCTGATGGCGGTAAATAAACAGGTTGAATATCACTTAAGCTTAAGTTGTTGGCTTCTAAAACTTTTAATAATAAGTAATGAACATTCGAACCTTTATTAAGAGCAACACGTTTGCCTTTTAAATCTTTAATAGAGTGAATAGGAGAGTCTTTTTGTACCAATAGTGCTTCAGCTTTTGGCGCAGGAGGTTGGTTTGCGACATAAACTAAATTTGGATTAGCCGCTTGAGCAAAGATCGGTGGCGCTTCACCAGCTTCACCTAGTGAAACACTTCCTACGTTTAAACCTTCAAGCAATTGAGGTCCAGCAGGAAACTCCACCCATTTTACTTGCACGCTTTGTTCTTTTAATGCTTTTTCTAAGTCACCTCGAGCCTTTAAAATAGGAAGGATGCCATATTTTTGATAGCCAATATTTAAGGTTGTGGTGGCTTGTTCCTCTTTTTTGGCACAACCACTTAACATCATCACTCCTGCAAGGCTGGCCGCGATGACTGAATATTTTGCCCATGAAGTGGAGTTGAAAAGTGCCATGAGATTTCGTGCTCCCCGAGAGAGAAAAAGAAAAAATAATTGGATGAGCAGATACCCTAAAGGGATTTTTATTTCAGAAAAAATAAGTATTCGGTCTTTATTTATGCGAAAAAAAGCTAAACACAATAGGT
>NZ_JABVBF010000088.1 GCF_013344765.1 Acinetobacter lactucae | reverse complement strand
AAAATTCAATGTTTTATGTAAAAAATCACATATTTTAAAAACATATTGCAGTGCTTCAAATTATTATCGTTTATCCAACAACCATTTAGAAAAACTAACTAAATTACTTTGAATTTCAGCTAATTAAAAAGCCGACAAAATGTCGGCTTTTATTTAATCCTGAAAATACATTATTTAATGATTTCCAATAGTGCCCTTTGAGCATTATGCAATTTTTCACCCTCTGCTGGCTCAGCACGCACCCAAGTACCATCTGACTGTAATAACCAAGCTTGCTGATTATCTTGCAAATAGTTCACGAGGCCTTGTTGATAGATACGCTTTTTCAGTGCAGGGTCTTCAACAGGGAAACATGCTTCAACACGGTTAAATAAATTACGATCCATCCAGTCTGCGCTTGAGCAGTAAATACGTGCATCACCATTATTACTGAAGTAATAAACGCGAGTATGCTCAAGGAAACGTCCTACAATTGAACGTACACGAATATTTTCCGATAAGTTAGGTAAACCCGGACGTAAACAGCAAATAGAACGAATAATCAGGTCAATCTGAACACCCGCTTGAGATGCTTCATATAATTTATTGATCAATTGAACTTCTGTTAGAGCGTTCACTTTGACAATAATTTGAGCTTTACGTCCTGCCTTAGCATTGGCAATTTCTTCATCAATAAAGTTGATGAGTTGAGCATGTAAGGTAAATGGTGCATGTAATAGCTTTTTCAATTTCGCCATTTTGCCCATACCCGTCAGTTCTTGGAAGATACGGTGCACATCTTCACACAGATCTTTATCAGTCGTCATAAGACCATAATCTGTATAAATTCGAGCATTCATCGCATGGTAGTTACCCGTTCCTAAATGAACATAACGCACCAGTTTGTTATTTTCACGGCGTACCACCATAATCATTTTGGCGTGAGTTTTATAACCCACGATACCGTAAACAACGACAGCCCCCGCTTCTTGTAAAACGTTCGCTACTTCAATATTTGACTCTTCATCAAAGCGGGCACGCAATTCAATAACTGCGGTTACTTCTTTTCCATTACGCGCTGCTTCTGCCAAAATTTGTACAATTTCAGAGTCAGCGCCACTACGGTAAAGTGTCTGCTTAATTGCCAATACTTGTGGATCGCGAGCAGCTTCACGAAGGAGCTGAATTACTGGAGCGAAAGATTCAAACGGATGATGAAGCAAAATGTCTTGCTTCTGCATTGCCGAGAAAATACTTTCGGTCTTTTTAAACACTTTAGGCACAACTGGCGTATGCGAGTCATAACGCAAATGAGGACGTTTAAAATTTGAAACCAGACGGGCTAAGTTTACTGGACCATCAACTTTGTATAATTGCTCATCGCTTAAATCAAATTCTTCTAATAAGTATTCATAAATATGCTGTGGACAGTTATGAGTTACTTCTAAGCGAACCGCGCGACCAAAACGTCGAGAACTTAATTCACCTTTTAAAGCTTTAGCTAAATCTTCAACATCTTCATTTAATGCCAAGTCTGCATTACGTGTAACACGGAATTGATAACATCCAGTTGCAGTCATTCCTGGGAATAAATCAGACACATGCTCATGGATAATTGCAGAGAGCATGACGTGATGTTCTTTACCACCTGTTAACTCATCCGGCAGTCGAACGACACGCGGTAATGAACGTGGTGCTGGTACCACAGCTAAATCAATTTGGCGGCCAAAAGCATCTTTCCCTTCTAAAGTCACAATAAAGTTCAAGCTTTTATTAACGAGACGTGGGAATGGATGTGCTGGATCTAAGCTAATTGGTGTTAGTACAGGTGCAACTTGCTCTTGAAAATATTTCTTAATCCAAGCCGACTGTGCTGGCGTTAGTTCGCCACGGCGAAGGAAGCAAATATCTTCTTCACGTAACTTAGGTAATATTTCTTCATTTAAAATACGATACTGACGTTCAATCGCGGCATGAGCAGTTTCAGAGATTTTTTGTAAAACTTGTCTTGGCGTCAATCCATCAGGGCTACGACTTTCATTGCCTAGAGAAAATTGCTCCATTACCCCCGCAACACGAATTTCAAAAAACTCGTCTAGATTACGTGAAAAAATGAGCAGGAAATTCATTCGCTCAAGTAATGGATGTAAAGGGTCTACCGCTTGTTCCAATACACGCAAATGGAAGTCAAGAATAGACAATTCACGATTTATATAACGGTCATTATAACTATATTCTATTGGGGTCGTTGGTGTAATCGCTGTATTCATGTCTAACTCAATTCTCTATCCAGCCAAAATCTCTATAAAACAGTATGCTGCAAAAATATGACAATTTGGTAAAAACTAAAAAATTAACACATCTTTAAACATCATTATTCAGGAATTTGGGTGCCATTCATATAACGTAAAATAACGCGTTTTCGATATTGTAGTTTACGATCATTACGATGATCTTGATAATATTTCGGATCTGGCAATAACGCGGCTAAAAAAGCAGCCTGTTCACGCGTTAAGCTTCTAGCACTTTTACCATAATAATATTGCGCGGCTGCTTCAACACCATACAGATTTTTGCCAAACTCAACGGAGTTCATGTACACCTCAAGAATTCGGCGTTTTGACCACATTCGCTCCATCATCCATGTTGCGACAGTTTCTTGGCCTTTACGAATAAATGAACGCTTATTGTATAAAAATAGGTTCTTTGCAAGTTGCTGAGACACAGTAGAGCCACCAGCAACTACTTCACCCTCTTCATTATTACGCTCTAGAGCAAAACGAATCCCCTCCCAGTCAAAACCATGATGGTGGATAAATTTTGCGTCTTCTCCAGCTAAAATCGCATGTTTGAAATTGTCGCTAATATCATCATAGTCAAGCCACTCATGGATGATCGGCTCGGATGTATCTGACCAATAATCCAATCGCATAAACATGGTGGTATCAACTTCATGTGTACGCCACCAGACTAAACTTGAGAAAATCCAAAGTTGAATGAGGAGAATTGCCCCAATAAAAATTAACAACACGCGAACAATAAAAGCTTTCATGTTCGTCCTGATCTCCTGTATTCAACTTTTTTCATGTTAAGCTGTTAAGCATGTTTATATATAACAAAAGCATAGCATGACTCAATATCAGCCTCCGCACATTAATCGTAAACTCAATGTACAAACTTGGTGGCTGACCGCCCTATTGATCTTGATTAATGTAGGTTTGTTTGTCTGGCAAATTGCGACTGGTGTCGATATTAGCGACCCAGCCATAAAAGATGCTATTCATTGGGGTGCAGATTTTACACCACTTACTTTTTCTGGGCAGCCCGAACGTTTATTTACAAGCATGTTTTTTCATTTTGGTCTCGTCCACCTCATGCTTAACATGTGGGCACTCTATATTTTCGGTAATGTTGCTGAGTCACTATTTGGTCGCTTCTACTTTATAGGCATGTATTTACTTGCTGGCTTATTCGGTAGCCTTCTCAGTAGTTATATGACTATTCAGAATGGACATGAATTACTACAACATTTCGATCAGAGCCTACTTCCTCATGTCAGTGCAGGCGCTTCAGGTGCCGTGATGGGATTAGGTGCTGCATTAACTGTTCTTTCTTTATTCCCTCCGCTTCCGCATCAAGCTTACATACTCGATAAAAAAGCTTTATTAATGGTTATGGCCATCAACCTTGTTTTTGGTTTTGTCGCAACGGGTATTAATAATGCCGCGCATATTGGCGGCATTATTATTGGAGCATTCCTTGCACTGATGTGGTACTTAAGCTATGTCAGCAAGTTAAAAACTATACTTAAAATTTTAGGCTTATTAGGCGCAGTAATTACTACAGGTGGCTTTTATATGTACTGTGTGCAAATCAATACGCCTTTACTTCCACTCTGGCATGAAATCATCATCCAGAACCCTGACATTATTCCTTAACCTATAATTGATTTAACTCTCTTAAACTTTGTAAAGGCGGTAAATTGCAGAGGTAACCTAGTCGATAACGACCAATCAGGGCGCAAACCAGCATCATACCAAAAGGTAAAATCAGCCATATTTCAATATGCCACTGTAGGGCCATATTCATTTTATAACTAGCAATCGCACTAATCACTTCTGCAAAACAGCAGGCAACTATGCCTGCTAACAGACCTAAGAAACCAATCTCAAAACTGAGCATTTGCTTCATTTTATTTTTAGATAAACCAAATGAGCGCAGTAAAGCAACCTCACGGCGTCGCTCATCCATTAACAGGTTTAAGCATGCAATTAATACCAATATTCCAGAAAAACCGACTAATGCTGCCAGTACAGTTACTATTTTAACCAAAACATTCATTAAGCGTTTTACTTCATCCAAAATACGATCAACATCAATAAATACCGTATTTGAGAATTGCTGAATCATATTGATCATTTTAGGTTGATCTTGCTTAGGCACATAGAAACTACCTAAATAACTTCCAGCATTTTCATCTAAGGTTTTAGGTGAAAAAATAAAGAAAAAGTTAGGGCTAAAGCTTTCCCACTCTACGCTCCGGAAATTGACAACTTTGGCTTGTAATGTCCCTTCGGGCAAGCTAAAGGTCAGCTTGTCTCCAATTTGCATTCCTAAACTTTCGGCAGTTTTACTTTCGACTGAAACTTGCCCAATGGCATTAAACTGAGCTTGACCATTTGTAATGACATTGTCATTTGGCATTAGATTTGATTGAGTTAAATTTAGTTCACGGCGTAAAGAATTATTTTGCTTTATCGCCTCTTCTGAAAAAGGTACATCATTTTTAGCCAGCAATCGGCCACGAATATTTGGATATAACGGCGTGCTTTGCCAACCATGTTGCTTTAACTGTTGCTCAAAGGCTTTTAAATCAAATGGAGGCAATCCATAAACAAATTGATTAGGTGTTCCTTCAGGAAGTTGTTGCTGCCAACGCTCCAATAAATCTGTTCTTAATACGCTCAACACTGTAATAAGGCTTAACCCTAAAGCCAATGCAGTAATTTGTAAGGCACTTTGCGATGGAGACCGAATATAAAAAGACAAACGATTTTTCAGCTTTTTTAAGCTACGAAGCAATAGCCAAACAACGACGTAAAGCAAAATACAAAGTAAGATAATTGCAGCCAAAACCAGAATGCTGAGCATTAAGTTTTCGCTCAACACCAAACTAAAAACGATCAGGCTAGTGATCCCTGCAAAAAACATAAAAAATAAAGATTTACGAGATTTGGCTTGCTCGCGAATAACGCGAATTGGAGGTGTATTTAAAAGCTCCCAGATGCTTGGCAAAATAAAACCAAGCAATACGATCACACTCGTAAAAATAGCAATGGGTAAAGGCCCGACTAAAAAAGGTATAACAGAAAAACTTAGCTCTAATTGAGGAATTAATTGCAGCATCAGTTGCAGTAGGCCATAACCCATGATTAAACCTAATAGACTGCCCAACACAATTGAAATCGCACTGACAACACAAAGCAATCCAATATATGCCCACAAGATTTGGGACTTACTGGCACCTAAACATCTGATCAGCGCAATATGATCTTGGTTTTGCTGCACATAACGTTGACTCGTTAGAGCGATGGCAATCCCACACAATAAAATCGTTAAAATATTGGCCAATTGCAAAAAAGTATCTAGGTTTTCCAGCGGACGTAATAACCTACTGTTCGATTCACTTGCATCACGCAATCGCAAACCAACCGTTTCATCTGGGTCTTTAGAGGTTTGATGCTGTTGCTTAAATTGCTTTGAAAAACTCTGAACCTGTTCAGGGCTACCTGCCATTAATAAACGATAATCAATTCTACTCCCTATCTGAATCGCATGAGTCTTAGTAATATCGGTTTGATGAATAATAACGGTTGGTGAAAAGCCTGAAAAACCGAGTTCTTGATTTGAATCACGTACAATCACACCGCTAAAACGGAAGGTAGCGTCAGCAATAGAAACAATATCTCCGCTTTTTACCTTAAGTAAGTCCGCTGCTCTTTGACTTAGCCAAACTTCACCAGATTGAATTTGTTTAGCATTTGGTTCAATTTCCAACTGACCTCTGAGTGGAAATAAAGGCTCTATCGCTTTTACATTGACCATGACAAACTGATCTTGGGTATGTGCCATAGAGCTAAATATAGTGACATTGGTTTGTTTTAAACCAAGCTGCTCTGCCTTTTTTTTCCACGGCTGTTCGATAGGCTCGTTATTCGAGAGAACCAAATCGGCGCCCAACATTTGAGAGGCTTGCAGACTGACCGCATTTTTAACTTGATCATTACTAAATTTCAGAGCAGTTGTTGCACTAATCGCAAGCGATAGAGCAATAATGAGTAAATATAATCCGCCCGTACGAAAACTTTGTAGCAACAGTGGTTTTAGAAGATTACGCATAAGTTAACCACCCTGTACTGTCTTTAATCGGCCATCATCTAATTCAATATGACGCTGGCAAAGGGTTGCTAAATTACGGTCATGCGTCACCAAAATTAAAGTCGTACCTAACTCTCGGTTTAAATCAAAGAGTAGGCTTTCAACCTCTTGTGCTGTCTGACCATCTAAGTTTCCGGTCGGTTCATCCGCAAAAATAATTTGTGGTTCTGCAATGAGAGCTCGTGCAATTGCCACACGTTGCTGTTCTCCTCCAGATAAAACTTTAGGTGTTTGTTCAACTTGACGACTCAGCCCTACTCGATGCAACCAATCTAAAGCTTTTTTCTCTGCGGTTTTATAATCAAAATCTTTGCGTAATCTTAAGGGCAACATGACATTTTCAAGTGCGCTCAACTGAGGCAAAAGTTGAAAAGACTGAAATACAAAACCAATATGCTGCATTCGGATCTGGGCACGTTGTTCTTCAGTTAACTGATGAACTGCTTGACCACACAACCAGATCTCTCCCTCTGATGGCTGATCTAAAGTTGCCAAAATTCCCAATAATGTTGATTTACCTGAGCCAGAACGTCCCGTAATTGCTAGCTGTTCCCCTTCAAAAATCTCTAGATCAATATCTTTTAAAATCGTAAACTGATTTTGGTTAATCTGAATAGTTTGTGTAACTTGATGGGCAGCAATGATGGGTTGTGGCATGATGTGAAAAGTCCTATGTATTCAGAATCAGGGTCGAAGTACAAATGTCTAAATCTTTTTTGATTGGTTCTAAAAGCATCATGCTCATCTCATTAAGTATGTTGCCTATGCTTGTATCGGCGAAAACTATTTTGATTTTAGGAGATAGTATCAGTGCCGGTTACGGAATTGATCCCAAACAAGGTTGGGTACAATTACTGCAAAAACGCTTAGACCAACAGTATCCCAAACAACATAAAGTGGTCAATGCAAGTGTTAGTGGAGAAACAACCAGCGGCGCTTTAGCACGACTACCTAAATTATTGCAGACCTATAAGCCCAACATAGTTGTGATTGAATTAGGCGGAAATGACGGCTTACGTGGTCAACCACCTCAAATGATTCAAAAAAATCTGGATCAGCTCATTCAGTTAAGTCAGAAACAAAAAGCCCAAGTTATTCTTTTTGGCATGAAAATTCCGCCAAATTATGGGGCTGCATATAGCAAGGCTTTTGAAAATAATTATAAAGTTGTAAGCCAAAAATATCAGGTGAAATTGCTACCGTTTTTTCTAGATGGTGTTGCTGGTCAAAAACAGCTTATGCAAAATGATTTGATTCATCCCAATGCTCAAGCGCAGTCAAAACTAGTTAATTTAGCTTACCCATATATAAAAGGTGCCCTATAGGCACCTTTTATCTTTAAGTATTCTTTTTAATATAATCAGAAATCAAAAAAGGTTACTTCACCAGTTTCTAGTGAATATTCTGCCCCTACAACAATCAACTCACCTTTCGCAATCAGGCTCTCTAACACAGCCGAACCATGGCGTAATTGATTTACCGAAGCAAAAACGTTTGAACGCACCGCATGACATGAAAGTTTTTTCAAATCATTTTTTAAATCAGTCTGCATTAAAATTTCAACTGATGGGCGAACGCGGTTCACAATTGACATTAAGTTAGATGATGGTGGGTGATCAGGATTCATTAACGTATCGATTGTTGCTTGAATCGCGCCACAATGACTATGTCCCAATACCACTACAACTGGACAGTCATAACGCTCTGCTGCGAACTCAACACTACCGACTTGTGAAGGTGCAACCACATTACCAGCAACACGAATTACGAATAAGTCACCAAGACCTTGATCAAATACCATTTCTGCTGGAACACGTGAATCTGAACAACCTAATACAATCGCAAAAGGATTTTGATCCTTTGCCATTTCAGCGCGTTCATGATGCGATAAGGTTTTTGCAAGGGAAGTATTTCCATTTACAAATCGTTGATTACCAGCTTTCAGACGATCTAAAACTTCTTGCGCAGTAGGCATTTTATATTTCCATTGTTTTTTCAAGGTTAGAAAGCATTTTAATGTGTCAAAATTTGAATGTCACTGACAAAAAATAAATCCTTTGTCATGAAAAAAATGAAAAGCACCTCATCCTATTTAATGGAGATTTTACGACAAATTCCCTGCTGTTTAGCGAAAAAATAGACATACTTTGGTTCTCCGATTGACTATAATTTTCTTCATTCCAAACATTTGGCAAATGACTCATTGGCAAAGTTTTTCAATAATTTTTCAAACTCGCTTAAGCATCAAGGATGAAATCAATGACAAGGCTGTCCACATCAATTAAAGCCTCTATGAAAAAAACTGCTACCGCACTGACTGTAGCTTGTAGCTTATTGTCAGTCATGAGCATTTCTCAAGTGCAGGCAGCCGACAATATTGATGTGACGTTCCAGAATGTTTTACAGCAAGAACGCAGTTGGGCTGGTTTACAAAGTAAAAGCCTAAAAGTAGGCGATGTGACTTGGTCATATAGCGAAGGCGGCTCTACAACAAAACCAACTTTACTACTCATTCATGGCCTAGCGGGCAGCCGTGATAACTGGAACCGAGTAGCTCGTTATCTCACAACAAATTATCATGTTATTATTCCTGATTTACCAGGCAGTGGTGAAACAATCGTTTCTCAAGACTTCGACTATTCAGTTCCAAATCTTGCAGAAAAATTACGTCGATTTGTTGAAGCTGCAAATTTAAAAGGTCCGATCCACATTGCTGGGCACTCACTCGGCGGCTCTATTGCCCTGCTCTATGCCGGACAATATCCATTTGAAACCAAAAGTTTATTTTTAGTAGATAGCGGCGGTATTTTTCGTTCAGCCAACACAATTTATCTAAAAGATCCTGCTTATCTAAAACAACTCTTAGTATCTAAAAAAGGGGACTTTAACTATTTGTTAAAGCAAACCATGTTTAATCCTCCTTTTATTCCTAAAGAGTTTTTGCAAGCTCAAGAAAAATTGATGATTAATCAGGCACCTCAAACACAAAAACTGGTTGATCAACTAATTGCACTTAATAAGGTTTATACGCCAGATTCATTTGCGGTACTTACCAAAACAATTGATGCACCGATACTCATTTTATGGGGTAAACAAGATAAAATTATTAATGTAGAAGTCGCAAATGAACTGAAACGGCTTTTAAAGAATGCTCAACCTCCCGTTATTTTAGAAAACGTAGGCCATATGCCAATTTTGGAAGCTGAACAGTTGGTCATTCAACAATATGTACCGTTTTTACTGAAAGTAGAAACAAACCAGCCTTTAAAAACGACTACGCCTTAAATAAAACTTCAAACTTGTGAGACCATATGTCTACCCAACCCATCATTGAAAAACTTATTGAAGCTCATCTAGATTTTTTAGATGAGCAATTTGCTCAGACTCAAGTGATTCAACAAGAGTTTGAGCAGTTTTATCATTGGTTGGGAAGTCGGCAATTACAAAACATTTGGACTTTTGAGCAGATTCAACAGCTGATTCAAAAGCAGATTTTAGATACGCCTGCTTCTGATTTTCTGATTGAACAGATCGCTGCGCATATTCATTTTGCGCTGATTCATCCTGCAAATGAAACGGCAACTGTTGAAGATGTTATTCCTGTTTTAACGATTGACCGAATTGCACAGTACGTTGCGAGTAAAGAGCAGCACCGTAAAAAACTGATTAAAACGATTGTGAATAACCCTGCCTTTTCAGCACTTTTGACTCAATTGATTCAGCAAACAATGCATGATTATTTAGATGAATCAATGTCAAAACGTGTGCCGGGCGTAGGCCGTTTCATGAAAATGGGGAAATCTGTTTTAGAAACCGTAACCGATTCAAATCTGGCCGATACAATTAATCATTATTTGCAAAAGAATATTTTAAAACTCAGCCAAATGAGCGAGCGTGTTTTAAACCAACACTTTGACAATGATAAGCTCTATCATTTTCAGGCAAATGTTTGGCATAAAGTTAAAACGATGCCGCTGTCTGTTTTAAAAAATTATATAGAAGTTCAAGATTTATCAAAAACGGTTGGTTTAGGACATGAAATCTGGGACCACATTCGTCAAACCGATTATTTAAAACAACAAGTACATGATGGCATTTACACTTGGTATGTACGTAATCAAGAACGTAATTTTGATTTGTTGCTTCGTGACCTCAATATTGATGAAAGTTTAGTGAAGCATGAACTCACCGCATTGCTTGTACCCATACTACAACAATTAGTCACAACCGGACATTTACGATGCCGTGCTCGTGTTTACCTAGAAAAGTTTTATTATTCTGAAAAAGCATTAGATATTTTAAATAACAAAGGCGCTTAAGGCGCCTTTGTTATTTGTGTTGATTAGAAAGAATATTTTAAAGAAGCGTAATAAGCTCGACCTGGTTCATTATAAGTTTGGCTGATCGAATTACTGTCTCGTAAAATTTGTTTATCAAACAAGTTGCTTACACCCACACGCGTACTTATATTGTCTGAAAATTTATAACCGAGATTAATTCCAGCGGTACTATAACTTTTTACAGTACTTGGCTTAAGCGCAGAATTTGCTCCACCTGAACCAATACCAGATTCGATTCTACTTTCTGCAAACTGACGTGATTTTTGACGACCATACTGAGTAAATACAAAATTCACATCTAACTGATCTGTGATGTCATAATCAAAAATTGAGTTAATTGTATAGACTGGAACTAAAGATAATGGATTACCTGTTTGTTTATCTTTTGAGTCCATCATATATGTAAAGTTGTTAGTCCAGCGAATGTCACCAAAGTCTAATCCTAAGCTTCCTTCAAAACCTTGAATTAATGCTTTAGGCGTATTTTCCCAACGTAAGATATTCCACTTGGTATTGGTCACAGCGCCTGTATTTGCATTCGTGCTTGAACCATCAACTGTTCCAACAACATTTGTACCAGCCACAATTTTATCTTTATAGTCATTGCGGAACCAAGTTAAGCTTGCATTCACGATATCTTTTTGGAACTGGATCCCGAGCTCCTTGTTTACTGAAGTTTCTGGTTTTAAATCACCGTTACCTTGCAACAAGCAACGTGACTCAATATTAGCTGGACAACCATTGCCATTTGTACTTAATAAATACCCTTCGGCATTTTGATACATATTCGGTGCTTTATAAGCTTTTGCCACCCCACCTTTTAAAGTGAAGTAATCGTTAAGTCTTTGGGTAATATTTAAGCTTGGGCTCCAGTTAGAACCAGATTTACTATGGTCATCAAAACGCAGTCCTAACACGACATCTGTGCTATCTGTGAGTTTCAAGTTATCTTCGATATATGCAGAAGCAATACGTGATTCCATTTTACTGCGATCGCCTTTAGCCAATTGATCGCCATAACCTGAACCACTACTGTCTTTCCCTTGATTTGTCGAAACATTATCTTTAAATCTGTCTTCAACCCATTCGGTACCAAGTGTTAATACATGCGGTACATAATATTCAAAAGGAATATTGGCCTCGCCATTAAATCGAAGAGTTTCTAAACGCGAAGTGGCTTTATCATCAAGGTTATTAATTTTTCCTTCTGTGCTGCCACCAAGGCCTTCTGGAAGGCGCTTATTATGTGTTTTATCATATTGAGCAACGAGCTTACTCTTACCCCAAGACCAATCACCTTCATGGGTTAATGCATAGCTATCACGGTACATAGTATTGGTTTCTTTACCAATAAGTTCCGAAAGAATCGCATCCGCTTCAGCATTTGCATTTAATTGAGAGTCACCAGAATAAATATTCCCTTGTTTGCTAGAAGAAACATCAAGCAAAACAGTTTGCTGGTCTGTTGCCTGCCAAGCTAAACGACCCGAAATATCTTTATTTTTAACGCCTTCACGCCCAGCTGCGGTACTACCAATTGATTTATTAATATCAACATCGTCAGCTTCTGTTTTATTGTAATTACCATATAAACGATAAGACAAAACGTCTTTAATCAGTGGCCCACTTAGGTTAAAACCAACACGGTTTGATGCACCTTCTTTAGAGTCTTCAGGCTGCGATGTATAAAACTCTACTGAGCCATGGGTTTCATTAGTGACTTTTTTAGTAATGATGTTAACCACACCACCTGCCGCTCCAGAACCATAACGAGCTGCTGCTGGACCACGTAAAACCTCAATCGATTCGATTGCTTCTGCTGGCACCCAGTTTGAGTCACCTCGTGTATCACGCTCTCCTTTCCAGCCATAACGAACTGAATTACGAGAGTTAATTGGCTTCCCATCCACTAAAATAAGCGTGTTTTCAGGCCCCATTCCACGAATATCAATTTGTCTATTATTGCCACGCTGCCCTGTTGCGCTGTTACCCGTTAAATTGACACCAGGCATACGGCGCACATAATCAGAAATATCATTACGAACTGGTAGTTTTTCTAAATCTTCTTGGGTGATTACTGATACACCGAGCGACTGCTTCACTTGCTCTTCAGCTGTTACAAAAATTGTTTCCAATTTCACAGGTTCAGCAGGCTTCTCTAATGCTTGTTCAGCTTGTTCTTGCTCGTTTTGTGCAGCATAAGCTATAGACATCATACTTGCCAGTACTGAAATAGAAAGCACTGACTGGATAATACGCTTCGACATAAGTATTCCCAATATATTGATTTATTAAACATCTCTCATTTTCAGTTTCGCATTGTAACAAAGATAAATAAAATTACAAATGATATTGATAATAATTATCATTAATTGTATTGAATAATAAAAAAACCTCATCCCGAGGCTTTTTTATTTCACTTTTCAAATAATTCGATTATTTGAAATAAGCACCTTCTGCTTGTGTATGGTCAGTTTGGTCAACCACACGTTGAAGCTCAGGAATGTTCTCTCTTAGAGTGGTTTCGACACCTTGTTTCAAGGTAACGTCAATTGCTGAACAACCTTGGCAACCACCACCAAATTTCAATACAGCAGTCAAACCGTGTTCTGGATCATCTTGTACTTCTACCAAGCTACAATTTCCGCCATGCCCTGCAAGACCTGGGTTAATTTCTGCTTGAAGAATGTAAGTAATACGTTCTTCAATCGAAGCATCTGGACCAACACGTGGAACTTTAGAATTTGGAGCACGGAAAGTGAGCTGACCACCAAAACGGTCTTTGTTGTAATCGATTACGGCATCTAAAAGATAAGGAATAGATGGCGCATCAATATACGCAGGAAAATCAGGATAATCCTGTTTATAATCCGTTGGAATCACTTCTTCTGGCGCACTATATGCCATACAGCATTCCGCACGTGGCGTACCCGGATGCTCAACAAAAATTCGAACGCCAATTCCCGGAGTATTTTGCTTCGTTAGTAAATCGTGCAAATACTCTTGTGCAGATGGTGTAATCAAAAGGTTTGGAATTTCTTCTGCAACAGCAGTGTTGGTGTTCTCAGTCGACATAACAATATTCCTCAAGCTGATGCCTTTATATTAACCGAAGATGAGGTAGATTTAAAAAAAATCAACTAAATTTGTCGGATTTATACACAACAGGGTTTCAAGTTAAGTTTTTAATGGCATTATTG
>NZ_JABVBF010000087.1 GCF_013344765.1 Acinetobacter lactucae | reverse complement strand
ACAAAATTCAGCTTTATCAGACAAACTACTCATCATTTCAAGCGTTAATATGTTTTAGTAGATATTTATATCTATATAAAAATATCTCTACCCTTATCCTTGATTAACTAAACTCTGTTTTGGCAATAATTTACAGCCACATGATAATGAATCATTTACACGCGCTGCGGATTTTCCCATGACAAGCATATTTGGATCTCCCGATACAATCGTAGAAATCGTTTTGTGTAACGGACAAGTTGCCTTATCTCCTACACAAGCAATTGCAATTCCATCAATTAAAAATGTACTGTTTCCTGAAATGACTTGCCCTCCACCAGTTGTTGGGCATCCAATCGTAATGTAAGGGCTAGCCATGTTCTTCTCCTTATATTTATAGAACAGTAAACTCAATTCGACGATTTTTCTTTCTGCCTTCTGCAGAAGTGTTATCTGCAACTGGCTTAGATGAACCTAAGCCTTCTGTAGATAAATGATCAGCAGGAATACTCTTACTAATCAAATAGTTTTTAACTGCTAATGCTCGATCTTGGCTAAGTTTTAAATTTTTAGTCGCATCACCAGAACTATCAGTATGACCAATAATTTTGACTTTCTTACCACCTACTTTGTTTAAAGCAATAGCCATCTCATCTAGAATTTTTTGACCCGCATCAGTTAAAACTGCGCTACCAGATTCAAACTCAATAATTCGATTTTTAAGTGCATCATCAATGATTTTCTGCTCAGCCTGATTGACTGATAACTGTGAATACAGTTGATATGGTGGCTGCACTAATCCTTGAAAAGATTGAATTGTAGGTTGGATATCTGCTGGATTCAGCATTTTTCCACTCAACTCAAACCGAGTACCATTTACGCTTAATTTCCCTTGCGAAACCTTTTTAAGATCGGGGGTAATCACTCGCGTCACCGAGTCACTCCACCCATTTGGAGCAGCGACGGGTCTCACTTGTATTTTATCTACTACCTGATCAGCACCATAAACAGATTGCATTTTTAATAAGATAGCCTGTTTACTCGCCTCGTTAGGAACCACACCTTCTACAACAATAGGCTGAGCCAAAGCATAATTAGCAATCGCATAGATAAAACAGCCTTTTATGAGCTGTGTAAGTTTAGTTTGATTTCGTTGATTCATTATTATTCACCCAAAAAAGTCTGTCTAAATAGTTTTAAGCCTTGATTTAAACTTAATTGGCGTTGGCATAATGATTGTTCTAGCGTAGCTAAACCAGCATTCTGCTCCAAATAAGTATCAATCCACTGAGCTTCTATTAAAGATACCCAATGTTTACTATCCATATTCTGAGTAAAAATATCGCTCAGGGCTAAAATATCAGCCCCTTGAAAGCCAAAGAATAATACGGGTTGCTCTCGATGTAACAAACCTATCAATACCTCAGTATTATGTTCCTTTAAAAAGCGACAAATAATACTGACCCAAAAGGCTGCTATTTCATAACTGTAAGCGGGATTATTAATAGGCAAAATTAAAACTTTATTTAAGCGACTGGTTCCGTTTTGTAAAATGGGCTGAAGTAATAACCCCAGACCAATCATACTTTGCGCTAACTCATAAATACTGAGTTTCATTAATTGAGCAAATGAGTGCATCGTATGATTTTCATAGAAACCTACACACTCGCGTTCAGTTAAAACCTGAATTTGATTTTGTAAGTGACCTAATTTTCCAAGCAACAGATCCGAATCTTTAATTCCTTTTAAAGCACGATTGTTCTGGAATAAATCAATGAGTACATGTTTATAGCTATATGGTGCATATAGCAAATTATCATACGGCAAATCAATTTCTAATAAATGGCTCAGTACCATTGGAAAAGATCGACCCGAACTATCTTCACTTGCAAGAAGGTTCGCCGCTAAAAACATATTTTCTTTCGGATTCGCAATAAAGAAGTCGAGCGAAGGCAACGTGTTATAAGCGTCCTTAAAGCTGCCCGATTGCATTGCATATTCCAATGCTTCAGTAATCCACTGATCAAGCAACTGTATTAAAGCATTCTGACCTTTTGTTTTTAAAAAGTCGCCTCGTGCAGGACTTTTGCCGTAATACAAAGGAGTTGTTTTTAATGTTTGCATTATTGCTCCTCCTTTCGCATAGAGGTTATTTTCCATGTCATGGTTTAACTCCCACAGAAGGCTGAGCAAGTGCTGAAACAGGATTTTCTGTTTTTGCTGGAGCAGCTGCTTGAGCTGGCGCCTGCTGAGCAGACACCACACGAGCTGCTTTGTCGGCTGTGACTTTATCCACTAGTTGCATACCCGCATAACCACGGCTTGAACCAATACTGCCAGAATTACTGCTGATCAGACGGAAATTCATTTTTACAACTAATGATGGGTCGGTTTTACTACGCCAAAGCATTTCAAATCCGCCATTTTGTTCTTTACGCTGAGCACTATCAATTAAGCGGTTAATACCGTATTCACCCGGCTCATCAAAAATCGTATGCGTTTGACCTTGTAAATCTACAGCGGTAATTCGAGCGCCCGGAATACTGCCTTGATTTGGCCAAATGAAGTTCACCCACTGTTGCACGCCATTTTCATAAGTCATACGCTGACCATCGATATCAACGGTATATGAAAGTAACTGCGGGTTTGGAATTGGGTAGAACTGGAAGTTCGATTGGTTAGTTGCTGGTGCCGCCGTTGGAGCTTGAGTATTCAACTCACCAGTTGCCATACCATTGGCTGGTGAAACATATCGTTGGAAATTCATGACGAATTGAGGATTTAAACTAATTCCCAAATCCTTCCAAGTTTTAGAGGTTAATGTATAACCACGACGAATCACAAACGGATCAAGGCTTTCTTTTACAAAGCGAGAAATACTACCGTTCTCCCCCAAGATTTGACCAATTTCACTACTTGTCGCCTGTAAAGAGGCTGATGAGTTAAATGGATATTTCTTAGCAAGATTTGCTGTAAATGGTTGATAGGCTTGCATTACCCATAATTTGTTAATTTCGTCTTGGGTCGGTGTAATTAAACTTTCAAAAGCTTGTGTAAGTGGACTAACTACCAATTTTTGTAGTAATCGCTGATCAATTTCATTGAAACCAACCGCCATTTTTTCATCTACAATTTTTTGAGTCTGGTTAAATACAGACGTTTGCTCATTTAAGGTCTGTTTGACCAATGTCATCGCATTAGGACCAACTTCACCTGCATTTTTAAGCTCGTTAAACTTACTACGAACCAGAGCTAAATTTGTCATATACTCATCAAGCAATGACTTACCTTGTTGATCATCGCGTTTGCGAACCAACTGGTAGAACATTTGATATTCTTGAGAAATAGCGCCTTGGGCATTGTTAGCCACTTGATTAGTAACCTGCTTGTCATCATGATTTAAAACTTTACGTTTAAACCACGCAATAAATCCCTTTTGTGGAGCTGCAAGCTCAGCTTGAACCACTGGATTATCCCAGTTTGTTTCGACTGCAACTCTTTCAATTAATGTTCTAATTGGAGAGTTTTGTGGTTCACCTAAAACATCAATATTTTTTACTTGCTGAGCAAATTGGCCTGCTTTAGCATAATGAATACCACTTAAAAACTTTCTCCATTCCGCAATATATTCTTGTTTATAGAGAGCAGTCAGTTGCTTTCTAATTTGCTCTGGACTACCTGAGAAAGTTAAATCATCAGATTGACGACTATTTAGCACCCAATCTTTACTATCTGTTGGCTTATCTGCAGCCTCTTCAATTGCTTTTTCTACATAGTCATTCCATGCCTTTTGAGTAAATACGCCAGGCAATGCATAACTTCCTAACACAACATTTTTATTGGCTTCACCCACGATCTGACTTACAGTCAACGCAGGGAAACGTACTGCTGCACGCATTTTTATTTCGTTATAAACACGATCACGAGCTGGCATACCTCGAACAACAGAGAGCAATACTTGACGTGTTTGATCAACAATTTGAGAGTCAGCTTCTAAAACTGGGAATTGTTTATCATTTGCCAAAGTCATTGCGTAAGATAAGATCTGTTCAGCTTCTTGGATCATATCTGCACGCGGCATTTGACCTTTATTTGCATCTAACCAAGAACGCCAGAAACGCGTAACCTGATCGCTTAGATGACTTGCATCCATATATTGCGGATTGCTCATCATTAAATAAGCTTTTAGTGCGTTATAAGCATCTTGAGGATTGGTATCTGAAGGTTCCAAATATTGTTGAGATTGAGCAGTTTGCTTAATCTCCACATTGGTATGATTCGCTTTTAAGGTTGCTTCATTATTTTTTACACGTTGCAAATATTGAGCAATATTTTGCTGTGTCGGCGTTAATACAATCTGCTTAACACCTTTTAAATATTCGGCTTTTAGCTTTTCACGAAGCTCATTGCCCTGATATAAACCAAAACTAAACTTAAGTGGTCTATTTTCATCAAACTCATCTAGCTGCTGTAGACGTCTTTGAAGAATCAATAAAGCTTCTAATTGGGTAGACAATTGCTGACCAGAGGCTCTTTCTAATTGAACTACCTTATTTAAGTCAGCTTGCACTTCACCAATTAATTGCTGGTTGTTACGATAAGACCAAACCCATACACCCAAAATAATTGAAACACCCGCTAAAGCACCAATAAATGCAATATAGCGCTGACGTTTTCTGCCCGTATTTACATGCTGCTTAACTAAGTCTTTATCTTTTAAAATAACATCTGAAAATAGACCATTTAAGAAATAGCCATGATTAGGGGTATTTTTTGAATAATCTTTTAAATCACTTTGAGCAATTTGAGTCAGCTTAAATTCTTGTGCAATTTGTTCAGTCATTGGACTTTCAATTACACCTTCCTGCAAAGCACTCGTGAAATAAAAACCACGGAAAACAGGTTGAAATTGATACGGATTATCTTCAAAAAGTGTACCGATAAAGCTTTTTAAAGCTGGTTTTAATGTTTTAAATTCTAATGGGAAGGTCATTACGCTTGGTGAAATATTTTGCGAATGACGGCGACTTAAATGAGTCGAACTTACGCCTTTTAGACCATCGTAAAGGATATTGTAATGTTTTTCGAACAACTCTACAGCATTATGCGAAGAACTCTGTTCATATGGAAGCGTTGCACCCCATGCTTGGTTGTATTCTTGGGCTTCGTAAAATTCGAAGAACTCGGTAAAACCCGCAATCAAATCCATCTTTGAAAAGACTAGATAAACAGGTACAACCACTTCTAGACGTTCAGTTAAATCTTGAATACGTGCACGTAAATTTTTAGCAAGCTTTAATGAGTTTTCAGGACTTTGACTAATGAGCTCAGCAATACTAACAATGAGAATCAAACCATTGACTGGCGCTTTAGAACGATTCTTTTTTAAAATATTTAAGAAACCTAACCACTCAGAATGATCTTCGCTATAAACAGAATAACGACCTGCTGTATCGAGCAAAATACCCTCTGTTGAGAAGAACCAGTCACAATTTCGAGTACCACTCAAACCAGCAGATACCATTTTCTGATGCGTTTCTTCGAAAGGAAACTTTAAACCAGAGTTATAAATAGCCGAACTTTTCCCTGCTGCCGGATTACCAATAACCATATACCAAGGAAGCTCATATAATGCAGCATTCCCTTTTTTATCACCCAACTTAGATTTACGAATCAATTGAATTGATTCTTTCATCTGTTGATTAATAAGCTGAAGCTCATCTTTATCTTTATTTTTGCCATATTCAGCTTGGTTATCTTTTTCAATTGCTTCAGCTAGCTCTTCGCCCTGAGCCTCATGCTTTCTTCTTTGAATGAGCCAATAAATACCATAAACAATTAGACCCAAAGCATAGGCAGTAGCTAAAGCCCAGAATATATGACGAGGAATTGAAGTATATGAAGACATCAATGCCACGAACAATGACACGGCGATAATTGCTTTAGGATTCGTGATGTACTGCCACAAGTAGCCTAAAATTGTATGCATTCTATTCTCGTTCTAAGTCCAAAGTTTAAATTAGTTATTCAACACCATCGCATCATCTTCTGAATTTTCAGTGACACTTTGCACAAATGTATGTGCTGACACCGTATTCTCTCCAAAGATAAAAGGAATGATATGTTCAGGGAAATGCATGCTCAGCATAAAGCCATAAATATCAGCTAAATGTTGGGTATGCCCTAATGAAGATTTCACATAAATATAGTGATGTGGTTCTACAGGTGTTTGAAGAAAGTGTTGCTGCAATTTCTTCGAAACTTTTATATCCGTCTGATCTGACAGTATCAGTACATAAGGATCTTCACCTTCATGTTGAGGTAAGTCATGAAATTCAAAATTAGTAAAAAGCTTTGCCGTATCTTGTTGGCCTACAACAACTTTTAGATTTTTAGCAGGTTCTAATTCTTGAATTTTTACTAAAGGATCAGCAAGTAAACAGCTTGCTGCAAATTCAGCAGGAATATAATCTTTAATCATCCAAGACTTTTCATCGACTAGATCCTGATCAATTTCGGAATCGGCTACGAGCAAAAAGAACATCTCGTGTTCTCTTTTATGAATACCTTTTAATAGGTGTATCAGCTCTTGGTAAGCCAGTTGCTCTCCAAAAAAATGATATTCAATATGGATCTTTTGAGCAGGAATGCCAATCTCAGCAAAAAACTCTAAAATTAATTCATTACTTTGGTCATCATTCCAGATATGTAATAAATCTTCAGAAAGAAGGATATGTAGATTTAAGCGATTTAAACGATAAACTTCGACTATCGGCATTTGAACATCATCATATTCAGACTCAGGATCCACCCATGCCGGATGCATATGATATTCACGTGCTTGCTGCGACTCATAAAATAAAGTTGAACGTTTTAAATGCTCTGCAAGAAGATATAAGTTTTCTATATTTTGTTCTAATTGCTGTTTTATTAATGACATCATACGAACTTGTCGTGGAGATGCATACTCGCTCTCCTCATGATTATCTTCATCCAAGTCTTTAATTCGGTAAGATAAAAGAGGCAATCCGTAAGAATTTAACAGTTGATCATCCAGCTCTGGACTTTTAAAGTTTTGTAGCTGCTCAATAATGCTTTCATTCTCACCGAGTGCATGTACAGCAAAAGAAGAGTAAATATTAAAATCTAGCTGTTCAAGTGGTGCATCAGTTACCGCAGTTTGTTTTTGGTTAGCATCACCTTTATCTTGATTTATAGCTTGTTCTTTCTTTTCTTTATAATTTTTATAAGCGCTATAAACTAACCATGGCGATAAGATCACCAAGGTAATAACTGCTGGTAACATCAAGAAATAAAGGAAAAAATCTCCTTTATCTGGATTGTATTGAACATCACGCCAGTAGAAAATAATAATTCCACTAACCACTGAAAATATAGCAATGAACGAGAGTAATATTTTTTTAATCATATTGTCTCTCCAATAAGGCTATAGCAAGTTTCATGGTTATGTACTTTTGGTTGTCGCGATATGAGAAAAGAACCCTGCCCTAAACCACTCTCGTTATTGTGAGTTAAGCAAATGGGTTGTATTTCTGACTCATCCAAGATAAGCCGCAAATCTATCGATAAAGTTGGACTACACCAAGTTTCCACGAGTTTTTTAAGCTTTAAGCTTAACTCTTGATTTGGTAAGAAACTGAGATATTGCTGCCGTTTTAATGGTCCAATTTGAATTTCAATTTTTCCATCAATCTGTTGAATGGTTTCCCCACAAAAGGTATTAACGCCAAGTAAACTCGGCTGACTTCCGCCTAAAGTTGTTAACTGGTCACTCGCTAACTTAAAAGATTCTTGTACAAATTCTTTAATCGTAATGTCATGTTTAAAAATACATGACAGCATCGTTTTTAATGCATGGACTGTATTATTTTGTCCCTGCATTAATCCTGAAAATTCTGCAAAATATTCATCTAGATCAGCCTGTTGATGCTGTGATCGCACATAGCCATTCAAAGCATGCAGTATATCTAAATAATCGTTTTTATGTTCTATCTCATATCTAATCGGCAGATTATAGGTAATACTAGACTCTACATATTGAGCAGTAAGCTTATGATTAAATAAGCTTAGAAACTCTTTAGTCTCAGCTCGTTGCTGACGCGGAGCTTGCTTAATCTTATTCGTATACGTATAAGGTAAAGCACCTTGTATGCCCGTAAGACCAACGATTAAATTCGTGATATAAATCCGCTCGTCCGTTAATTCTAAATTTTCAATCTCTGTAGCAGGAAAATTTAAATTAAAGGATGTCTCAAACTTAAAATGATCACTCCAAGATGAACTAACTGTACGATTTGAATCGTGTCTTAATAGCCGTGTGGCTTGGATAAACTCAAAAGACTTTGGCTTTGTAAAGAGCTCAGCTGTTACAGAAGAGTCTTGCCACCAACGTTCTGAATGCATTGGTATAACTCCTGCTGAGATGAATAATCCTTAACAACCAAATCAACAAAACTATTAATTTGAACCTTTAAATTAAAAACACGACTTAACAATTGGCTAAAAATGTATAGGCTATGACCTCTAAATACCGATGAATCAATTTGTAACTCTGCCTTTACTCCTCTTACAAACATTGGGAATGGCTTTCCATCTACAAGTTTGTGAGTAAGTGAAAATTCAAGATGCTTGATTGATTCAATTATTAGATAGTTTTCTTTTGATAAAGGTAAGTTATATAACGCAAGTAACTCTTTAATATGAGATACCGCATCACCTTTCATTAAAGCTAAACTATTTAATGAAAGATGCGAAATAACACGCCACTGCTCACTCTGGCTTTGACCAAATTGATAAGGTTTTGTAGGTCTTTTTAAAACAATGGCACGGCGAGCCAAACTACTATCATTTAGATTTAATATATTATTCGACTGTCCTAATGCTTCATGTGGTAAGTCACGATTTGAGCATAATAGTTTAGTACTAATAAAATCCGAACGTGTTGAAGAAGGATTTAAGTTTTTTGAAATAATTGAATAACCCATTTCGACAAAATTGGGCTGTAGCTTTTGATAATTCACCGAATAGAAAAAACGCGCCGTGTCAGCATGATAATGACTCATGGCAAAAAAAGGCAGCACTGGAACATAGCTTTCTTCTTGACTTGTTTTTTCACGAACCATATTCATTTCAGTAATTGAATACACCTGATAAAACTCAGGATGATGAGCATCTGTAATCAGCGGGTATTCTAATTGCTTATGTACAATCTTTTGTGGTTCAGCATATTTTTCAAATAAATTAATGACTGGTGTAGTAAACAACTTAAAATTAGCGACATTTAATTCAGAATAATTTCGCACTACAGCTTGATCATTTAGATTTAATTTAAAATGTATAAGCAGTTCAAAATTACTATCTTCTAGAGATAAGCGCTTTAAAAAACCTAAATCGAGTTTCAGATAATTAAATTTTTCAGGAAAACAAAAATATTCCATCAGCAAACGATAAGCATGATGAGTATGCTGATCGAGTGGCAATAGACTTTCTTGCTCTGAAAAACCTGTTAACTCAAATGGATTTTTATCCAGTTCAATAATTTTCTGCCCTATTTTAATGGCAAAAGTTGTTCCCTTCTTAAAAATACTGTCTAGTACTTGAAGCGGAAAATTAGAAATTGCATCTAAATAAATAGGTAATTTTTCGCTTATTAAACATACATGTGCATGATTAAAAATTTCGAACTTAAAAGTTAAAGTTGCATTTTGACTTAAATGCATATGTGCACTAGGTATGCTTTTAAACTCTAGCGCTTGTAAATTTATAGGGAGTAATTTGACTTCTTGCGTAGTATTAAACTCACACTGAACCCCTTTAAAGCTACGTGACTTCAAGACTGTGTGAGCAGGAACAATATGCGCTTCTGTGAGCTGCTTTATTTTATTGATATCTTCAAAACTTATTACTGAACAAGCCGGAAAATGACGTAAGTATTGGGGGAACATCACCTCAAATAAAGAACGTGTAAATACGTCATAACTATCAGCAAGTTTTTTATCAATACGAGCCGAAATTAATGAAAAAGCCTGTATAAGACGTTCAATATGCGGATCATCGATCTGCTCTTGATTTAAAGATAGACGCTGAGCAATTTTCGGATATTTTTGAGCAAATTCACGAGATTGCTGACCAAATTCCTGTAGTTGTTTTTCGTAAAAAGGTAAAAGCTCTTCTATCACAACACACCCACTATGCTTAGGTTCTCGCTGAAATTACATATTGCTGCGTTGTCGGTTTTAACAATGCATCAAAAACGACAGGTTCATACAGTGGATGAATATTTAGATACGCCTGAATGCTTAAACACAATGCCCCCATATTGTGCCCATCCAACAACATCTCTACCCGTATTTGTCTTAATCTGGGTTCATGAGCTGCAATTGATTGTTCAATTGATTGGCAAATCTTGTCTCGATCTAGCGGATTAGCTGTAGAAAGCCCCACAAAATCAATAATACCGAACTGAAGTATAGATTTTTTAACTAGTGGATAATCATCGACTACATGATCCAACTTAGCGACTCGACTGTTAAGCAAGTCTTCTAAATCTTTTGCTACCGATTCTCTTAATTGCTGAATAGAAAGACCTTTTGCATAATCTTCACTTTCAGGAATTAATCGGTCAAACAAAGTTGAACGAAAACCATATGGATAAAGCCGATCTAAATTCATTCGAGTTCACAACAAGCATGCTTAAAGACAGCAGAGGCTAACTTTAAGTCAGCCTCCACCAAATATTCACTTAAACAATTACGCTGCGTAAGAAGCAGTATTGTTAGAAAGTGACCATTTCTTAGTAACAGCACCTTTAGCAGTACCGTTAATATCTTGTTGATTGTAAGTCCATTCAACAGCTGCGTATTTCAAACCAAACGCTTCTGTTGGAACACCTTCTTCATTAACTGTTGGAGTAACACTAGAAACTAGAACATGTTTCAATTTGATTTGTAAGTACTTGATGCGCTTATCACCATTTGCACGGTAGAAGTCGATTTGTACTTCATCAAATGTATAACCAGCCGAACATGCTTCCCATAATTTCGGGCTAGTTGCATCTAGGTCTTTAACAAAAACCATATCTGAATGTTCAACACGTTCAGCAGTATGACCACCAACACTACTTGAAGTAGCAGATTTAGGTTGACGAATGTTGTGAGACCAAGAGTTAACTTCTAACCAGCCTTTGTGCTCAGCGTCACGAGACTCTCCGTCAACTTTATACTTACCACGAAACTCAACGTATATATCTTTCATTTAGAACTTTCCTATTTGTAATTTAAAGTTATTCTTTCGCTGACCTTTATTAATTTGAGGACTGAGGTAACTCAGTGACAAGTCGTAAAGAAACTGACAACTCATCCAGCTGGAAGTGTGGTCGCAAGAAAACCACAGATTTGTAGTGACCTGGTTGAGCAGGATCTTCTACAACTTTTACAGACGCTTCACGTAGAGGGTATTGAGCTTTTGCTTCTTGAGAAGCACCATCGTCAAGTAACACATACTGTGACAACCACTCATTTAAAAATGCTTCAACATTTCCTGCAGAAGCAAAGCTACCCACTTTATCTCTCATCATTGCTTTTAAGTAATGAGCAATACGTGAAACGGCCATGATGTACTGAATTTGACTCGATAAAGCAGAGTTAGCATTTGCTGTATCATTGTCATATTTTTTAGGTTTTTGAGTTGATTGCGCGCCAAAGAAAGCCGCGTAATCAGTGTTTTTACAATGAACTAAAGGAATAAAGCCTAAATCGCTCAATTCTTTTTCACGGCGGTCAGTAATTGCAATTTCTGTTGGGCACTTGAATACCACTTCGCCATCTTGTGTTTTAAAAGTGTGTACAGGCAAGCCTTCGACTAAACCACCACCTTCAACCCCACGAATTGCAGCACACCAACCATGCATATCAAATGCATTTGTTAAACGAGTACCAAAAGCATAGGCAGCGTTCATCCACAAATATTCATTGTGGTTCGCACCCGAAACATCTTCAGCAAAGTTAAACCCTTCTGTAGCTGTTCCTTCTTTTGGATGATAAGGAAGACGACCAAGCACATGTGGCAATGTTAAAGCGACATAACGAGCATCTTCACTGTCCCGGAATGAACGCCATTGCACATATTCAGCTGTTTCAAAGATTTTTGAAACATCTCTAGGACGATCAATATCTGTAAATGATTCTAGCCCAAGAATGCTTGGGCTAGCGGCCGAAATAAATGGCGCATGCGCTGCTGCAGCAACATGAGAGATTTGCTCAAGCAAATACATATCAGAAGGTGTACGGTCAAATTCAAAATCACCAATGAGTGCTGAGTATGGCGCACCACCAAAAGAACCATATTCTTCTTCATAGATTTTCTTAAACAAAGTGCTTTGATCAAAGTCTGTAGCACCTTGGAAATCTTTTACTAACTCTTTCTTAGTCGTATTCAACATACGAATTTTAATAAGAGGGTTAGATGGAGTCTCTTGACAGAAGTAATAGAGACCACGCCAAGTTGATTCAATCTTTTGGAATTGCTCATTGTGCATGATCTGACTTAATTGATTTGAAATCAGAGCATCAATTTCCGCAATACGCTTATCAATTGATAAAGTCATATTTTCAGAAACTGTAATTGTTCCTGCCATTACTTCTTTAGCAAGCTCACCGATTAAGCTTTTAGCACGCGAATGTTCTTCTTCATTTCGAGCAATACGACTTTCTTCAACAATCGAGTCTAAAAGAGTAGCTTGTTCATTTTCAACAAGTGGCATTGCTGCAGATTGAGTATTATTCATGATCAGCCTCCGCACTCAATTTACGAATCTGATCTGTATTTTTAAGAACTTCATCAAGTAAATCTTCCAAACGTTCACTGTTAGAAATTTTGTTTCTTAAGTCAGTTAAACGCTCACGTGCTTCAACAAGTTTTTTTAATGGATCAACCTGTTGAACAACATTTTCTGGACGAAAGTCTTCCATTGACTTAAATGTTAAATCAACAGCGATTTTACCGCCCTCTTCTGTCAACGTATTATCAACTTGAAAAGCAGCTCTTGGAGACAATGACTCCATAACTTCATCAATATTATCTAAATCAACATTAATGAATTTTTTATCTTTTAATTTTGTACGCTCAAGCTCAGATGCAGCCGAAAAATCACCCATCACACCCACAACGAATGGTAGTTCTTTCGCTTCTTTTGCATCACCAATTTCGACATCATATGTAAGTTGAACACGTGGAGGTCGAATTCGCTGAAGCTTCTTTTGTACGCTCTCTCTCTTAGCCATAAGATTCTATTCCGGATTATTTAATTAAAGGGTCAAAAGGCGAACTTTTTGATTTATTCACAGTGGCTGCAGGTGCAGTTTTAGGTTTTACTGTAGTCGTCTTTGCTGGGCTTGATACTCGTCTATTTGAAGTTCTAGAAGTACTCGCTTTATTACGCGTTACATACTGTTTTTTATAACTTCTCTTTTCATTATCATCTGAGCTACTATCAGAACTTGCTTTAAAGCTCGATGGGTCAGGAGCAGGCATTGCAGTGTGAATATTTTCAATTAACTGCTTTGCAGGAGGATAAGTCACATCATTGCTTAAATATCTCATTTCCTGGGTACGCATTTGCTGCAAAGAATTATTTGCAATGCTCACACCAGATAAAAACAAGACATCTGTTATTAATGAACCGCGTATATTTTGACTTTGCAATTGACTTGCTAAATTCAATGCTTTAACTGGTTGATTGGTTTGATAAAACCGCATAGCAGCTTTAGCTAATAAATCATTTTTTTGAGTTGTATTATCGCTATCACAAACTTGTTTAAAAATATTCAATAACTCAGGATCATTTTGACCTTCAGCTAAAGGGTTCTTCTTAATACAACTTTTTTTAAGTTTTACAGGCTCTAGTTCTGCTGCTTGAGCATATGATAGACCGATAATGTTTCCAGTCAAAAAAAGTATCAAAATACTTCGTTTCAACACAACTTTCATTCCTCTGTTTTCTTATTTATTCAAGGTCTTACTGAAAAGTTAATATTTTTAAAACATTAAAA
>NZ_JABVBF010000086.1 GCF_013344765.1 Acinetobacter lactucae | reverse complement strand
CTGATAACACCTACTTATTTTATTTATAAGAAATAGATCTAACCAACTGTCTCAAGCCCATTTCGAACCTCAATATACCCCCCTCACTAATCCATCAACTTTTTACGGCGATACAACCCACAATTTCCAGAAAATAGCGCTGCCAGCAAACACGTAATAATGGCGTAAGTGGCAACATTCATTCCAAATAGCTCAACAGCTAAAATAATAGATGTTAATGGCGCCTTACTCGCCCCAGAAAACAGACTCACCAAACCTAAGCCTGCAAGCAATGAAAGTGGTAGGTTTAAAACCGCACCTAAAGCATTACCTAATGTCGCCCCCACATAAAACAGTGGTGTAATTTCGCCACCTTTAAAGCCCGAACCTAGAGTAATGGCAGTAAAAATGGTCTTGTTAAAAAAGTCGTAGAACTCAATCGGTACATAAAAAGATGCAATGATTTTATCTGTACCCAAACCGTTGTATTGCTGATGTGCGGTGAACAAAGTAAGTAGCATAATCACAATACCACCTACCATTGTTCTTAATGGCAAATAGCGAATGTACTTGTAAAAGAGGTCACTCGCCAAATGAATGGCAGCAATAAAGAAACGTGCAGCTAAACCAAAGACCAGCCCAGCCGCAATCAAGTTCATGAGCGTGCCAAAATGAATAGCTGGAAACTCACTAATCACATAAAAAATATGCGGATGAACAATATCGAATAGTTCCGGAATGGTCGAAGCAATCAGCGCTGACACAAAACATGGAAAAATAGCTGAATATCTTAAATTACCTAAAGCAGTAATTTCCAAACCATAGATTGCACCCGCCAGAGGCAAGCCAAACACTCCAGCAAAGCCAGCGCCAATACTGGCGATTAGACAAATTTTTCGGTTATCTTCTGAGATTTTTAATATATGGCTCAGGTGGTCAATTAAGGCACCTGAAAGCTGAACTGCTGGCGCCTCACGTCCTGCCGAACCACCAAACAACTGCGTTAAAATTGAGGTGATAAAAATGATTGGGCTCATTCGTTTTGGAATAAACGACTTCGGCTGGTGAATTTCATCAAGGAGTAAATGAGTTCCCCGTTCAATGGGCGATCCATATTTTTTAATCAGATAACCAATACCAAAACCGACAAAAGGCAAAAAGTAGATGAGCCAGTGATGCAGACTTCGGACTTTGTTTGAAATATCGAAGGCAACAAAAATTAAGGTCGAAGCCAGCCCCGCTACGACTCCAATCACAATTGAGATGACGAGCCAATAGACACTGTATTTTAGAATTTGATCATATTCAGATGAAGGTAGAATTTTCATTCGCTTTCTTCAATTCGCCTTTGAGTGGATGCCAAATTCTCAAATTATTTTTATGCTGCCAGCTCATTAAGTGAGAAATGCTTAAACTGGGCTAAAAATTAAAGCCCGCATATGCGAGCTTTCAATACAGTGATTAATTTTTGGTATCACTAAACTGTGATAAATATCTCATAATTGGCGTTATTTTTCAAGTTGAAAATAGTTAACGAGTACTGTGAAAAACAATTAACTAAGTGAATAAATAAGCATTGGATTTGACCACATTAAAGTCGCGCTCAATTAGGCCAAATCTCTTATTTAAATCTCACTCAATGCTAGCAATTACAGTTTCTGCATGACAGGTCGCACCTTTTTCCGCACTCAGCTGAATAACACCACTGCGATGCGCCAGTACTTGTACTTCCATTTTCATGGCTTCCATAATGGCAACCACTTGGCCTTCGGTAACTTGCTCTCCATTTTCAACTTTCCAAGTGCTAATCACACCATTAATTGGAGCAAGTAAATGCTCGGCACTCACTTCTGGCTCGGCTGTTTGTGCCTGAACTGCGGTAGCTGGGCCTTGTGCAAACATACCCGCAGGTAAACCTAAACGGTGTAACTTGCCATCAATTTCAATGTAGCTGAGCAGCATTGGCTGTTGATGGTTTGGAATGCCACGTTTGGTTGGCTTTAATTCTTGTTTAAAGTCATTTTCAATCCAGCGCGTGTGTACATTAAATTCATCTGTAAAGTCAGGCTCGTTGAGTACCGCGCGGTGAAAATCTAAAACCGAAGCCACGCCTTCAATTTTAAATTGTTTTAAAGCACGTTTAGCTCGGGCAATTGCAACTTCACGGGTTGGACCAGTCACAATTAGTTTTGCCATAAGTGAGTCAAAGTGACTCGACACCAATGACCCAGTGCGAACGCCAGTATCGACTCGTACACCATGACCAAACGGTGCTTCAAACAAACTCAACACACCAAAGGCTGGAATAAACCCGCGAGCTGGGTCTTCGGCATTAATACGAAACTCAATGGCATGGCTTTGTGCCTTTGGTGTTTCTTTAATAGAAAGCACTTCACCTTGCGCAACACGAATTTGTTCCACCACCAAATCGACTTTCGACGTTTCTTCGGTCACTGGATGCTCAACTTGCAAACGGGTGTTTACTTCTAAAAATGAAAGCTTGCCGTCACGACTTAGTAAGTACTCAACTGTTCCCGCACCCACATAGTTTGCGGCCTGACAAATGTTTTTTGCCGAGGTTAAAATTTGTTGGTAAATATCATCGCTAATAAATGGTGCTGGCGCTTCTTCGACTAATTTTTGGTTACGGCGTTGCAACGAGCAATCACGTGTACCAAGTACCACAATGTTGCCATGTTGGTCGGCTATTACTTGCGCTTCTACATGGCGCGGTTTATCAAGATATTGCTCGACAAAACATTCACCACGGCCAAAGGCAGCTTTTGCTTCACGTACTGCCGACTCATAAAGCTCTTTGACTTCTTCGAGTTTCCACGCGACTTTTAAGCCGCGGCCACCACCACCAAATGCAGCTTTAATGGCAATCGGCAAACCAAATTGTTTAGCAAACTCTAAAGCTTCATCTGCATTATTGAGTGGATCTTGCGTACCCTGAACTAACGGCGCACCGACCGAAGCAGCAATTTTACGTGCTTCGATTTTATCACCTAGTTTTTCAATGGCACTTGGCGATGGTCCGACCCATTTTAAGCCCGCATCAATCACGGCTTGGGCAAATTCAGCACGTTCAGATAAAAAACCATAACCCGGATGAACCATCGTCGCTTTTGATTTTTTTGCAACTTCAATGATGGCAGGAATATTTAGGTAGGTTTCACTGGCAGTCGCACCAGCCAAGCCCCATGCTTCATCTGCAAGTTCGACATGCATGCTGCCAATATCGTCATCTGCATATAACGCGACCGAAGCAATCCCCATATCACGGCAAGCATGAATAATACGAACGGCAATTTCACCACGGTTAGCAATCAATAATTTTTCTGTATTCATCATTCATTCTCAAAATCTGTAAATTCGGCAATTTTTTTAAATTTGATACGGCAACCCGCCGGAATCTGTGCCACCAAATCCCAATGCTGTTTAGCAACAGAGGCAATGACCGGATATCCGCCCGTTAAAGGGTGATCATTCATAAACAAAACGGGCTGGCCACTCGGTGGAATCTGCAAAGCACCAATGCATGTGCCTTCACTTTCCAGTTCATGGGTAATTTTGCGAGTTAAAGGCTGCTCACCTGAAAGTCTTAACCCAACGCGGTTGCTTTCATTGGTCACAAGCCATTCTTGCTGACAGAGCAGCTCAATACTGTCTTGTTCAAACCAGTCTGTACGAGGCCCCATCACAATATCTAGCTCGACCAACTCGCCAGCTTGTGGCAAGTCGCTTTTGCCCACTTCATTTACGCTAATGTTGGCTGTCTTCACCTGCCCTTGGTAAATGGTATCTCCAAGCTTTAAAGGCTCTGGACCTAGCATTGCCAAGCTGTCAAACGAGGCACTATTGAGTACCGGTTCAACGTCTATACCGCCACGAACTGCCAGATAGTTTCTTAAGCCTGCTATTGGAGGCTGAATTTGAAATTCATCGCCTTTATCCAAATCAATCGGCTGATAACTTGCAAAGTCGGCGGTTTGACCGTCAGCAAATTTCACACGAATGTTTGAGATAGCGCCTGTAACTGCAATAACACCTGCATGTTGTATCTTGGCTTTTAAGCCACCATTTAAAACTTCAATAACGGGTGTGTCAGTTGGATTACCTACAATACGATTGGCACTATGCATGGCAGATAAGTCCATTGCACCAGCCACACCAACGCCAATATTGGTCTGGTTTAAACGCCCTTCATCTTGAATAAGCATTTGTAAACTTGGCGCAGTAATCGTAAACAGTGGCACCGATTGTTTCGGCTCAACCATACGCTTGATTTGCTGCGGTACATTTACGGTTGTAGGCTGATGCGTGACATCTTCAAAATGTACGGTCATGCCCGGTAACAGCAAAGCAGGATTTTTACGTTCTAAATCCCACATTTTTTCTGATGTTGTACCAATCAGCTGCCAGCCACCTGGGCTGTCTTTTGGATAAATACCAGAGTATTTTCCAGCCAAACCCAAAGAGCCTGACGGTATTTTTTTACGCGGAACCGTTAAGCGTGGAATATCGGTAAAAGGCTTATCAGGACTGCTCATATAAGCAAAGCCCGGTGCAAAACCAATAAAAGCCACATTCCAGACACTTTGGTGATGTTTTCTAATCACATCAGCCACAGACAAACCTTGCAACTCGGCAACTTGCGCAAGGTCTTCGCCATCGTAACGAATCGGGACAATCACTTCTTGGCTGCTACGCTCAAATCCAGAATCAATTTTGAGGCTCTGTATTGAAGCAACCAGCGTTTTAAAATTGGTTTCGATTTCGTTGAAAAAAACCAAAATTGTTTTTGCAGCGGGGACTAAGTCTTTAATTCCATTCAATTGCGTATTTTGCAATTTATTGTACAACGCCAATGTTTCTTCTAGGCTTGCAAGCTCAATTAGAAAACAATCGGCGTTTACCGATAAAAAACGCATTTGTTTATCCTTTTAATTCTTCTTTAGTCCAATTAGCCAATCCAAGCACGGTCAGGTATGTCAGTAATAAACATATGCCCCGGTGCATGACTAATCGCAAAAGGAATTTTCGAGTTCATAACTGCCGCTTGCGGGGTTACTCCACATGCCCAAAACACAGGAATTTCGCCTGCTTCAATGCGAGAGGCATCACCAAAGTCTGGCTTATTTACATCCGAAATTCCTAAGCTTTCAGGGTGACCAATATGTACAGGTGCGCCATGCACGCCTGGCATACGTGATGTAATTTTTACCGCTTCACTAATTTGATGCGATGGAATGGGTCGCATAGAAACCACCATGTTTCCTGAAATACGCCCTGCTGGTTGGCACTTAATATTGCTTAAATACATCGGCACATTGGTGTCGTCATGAATATGGCGAACTTCAATCCCCGCTTCTTGCAAAGCGGTTTCAAACGAGAAACTGCAACCAATTAAGAAAGTCACCAAGTCAGGATGAGCATTATAAATTTCTCTCGCATCAGTCACTTCATCGACCATTTCGCCATCTTTCCAAATGCGATAACGCGGAAAGTCGGTTCGGATGTCTGAGTCTGCGGCAAGCTTGGTTGCATAGATGCCTTCTTCGAGCACATCGAGCACTGGACAACTTTGTGGATTACGATGCGCATAAAGTAAAAAGTCATACGCCCACTCTTTTGGCACCGAAATCATATTGACCTGCGTCATGCCAGCCGCCATGCCTGCTGTCGGTTTATCAAAACCTGCACGGATTTTTAAACGTGCATCTAAAGCGGCTTCAAGCTGAGCTGGGTCGACTTTAATATCCTTATACATTGTGCTCATCCTTATGCTTTGTTTACAAACGGGCGGATTTCAATATTATTTTTTACAAGCTCGGCTTTAATGGCTGCCGACATCTCTAGCGCACCATCGGTGTCGCCATGTAAGCAAATCGTGTCGGCTTGAATTGGGGTAAATACACCGTCAATTGACTCAACCCCACCATTTTTAAGCATAGACACCACACGGCTTGCAACAAATGCCGAGTCGTGTAAAACCGCACCTTCGAGACGACGAGATACCAATGAACCATCACTGTTATAAGCGCGGTCTGCAAATGCTTCAGACACGACTTTTAAACCAGCCGCACGTGCCTGTTCGACTAAGTTTGAACCCGCCAAAGCCACTAAAACCAGTTCAGGGTTATACATTTTAATGGCATCAATCACGGCTGCTGCCTGAGCTTGGTCATGGGCAATGGTATTGTAGAGCGCGCCATGTGGTTTAACGTATTGCACTTTTGAGCCTGCCACTTTAGCCAAGCCATCGAGTGCAGAAATTTGATAAAGCACATCGGCAATCAGTTCGTCACGTGACAAATCCATATTACGGCGGCCAAAGCCTACAAGGTCTGGATAAGACACATGAGCGCCAATGATCACACCCAGCTCAACTGCTTTACGAACCGTTTTTAAAATGCCGAGTGGGTCGCCAGCATGAAAGCCACACGCAATATTGGCACTGGTCACGACAGGTAAAATCTGGTCATCATTACCCATTTTCCATGAGCCAAAGCTTTCACCCAAATCACTATTTAAATCTACAAACATGGCATTATTCCTTTATTACTTCACGCAGTCTGGCTTAAAGCTTGGTCAAATAGTTAAACACTGTCGTAAACGACATATAGCCCATCCACCATGTCAACAGACATGTTAATCCACCTAAAATAAGCAACCATTTTGGATAGTTGTAATTCCCCATTAAATCTTTACGGCATGCAGCAACATATACAAAAATTGTAAGGCCAATTGGCAACACCAAACCGTTAAAACCACCTACAAAAATGAGTAGACCTGCCGGAGTTGCACCCAATAACACATAGAGTAATAAAGCTAATGCGATAAAGGTAATGGTCGTATAATTGGTTTGTTTTGGTGTTAAGTTCTTTTTAAATGCAGTAAAGAATGACACTGAAGTATATGCTGCGCCGATCGTGCTACTAATACCCGCTGCCCAGAAAATTAAGCCGAATAATTTAAAACCAAATGTACCCGCTGCATATTGGAATGCTTGAGCTGCAGGATTGGCGTCATGGCTGGCTAAATCAATGGTTGCACCGCTCACCACCACGCCTAAAAACGCTAAAAACAACACATAGCGCATGATGCCGACCACAACAATACCCTTAGTCGCAGCTTTAGCAACTTCATCAATATTTTCAGGGCCAACAGCGCCTTTGTCGAGTAAACGATGTGCACCTGCATAGCAGATATAGCCACCCACCGTACCGCCAACAATGGTGGTAATAATGGCAAAGTCAATCTGATCTGGAGCAAAGGTTTGATGTACAGCTTGCCCAACAGGAGGCATTACAATAACCGCCACAATAATAATCAGCAGGATTTTAAGCAATCCCAACACGATCATGCTTTTATCCATCGCAAGCGTTGCTTTTCTAGAGGCAAAAATCAAAATGGCTAAAGCGCCACTTAAAATACCGCCCCACTTTGTGTCGAGGCCAAAAAGTGCATTTAAACCTAAAGCTGCACCGGCAATGTTACCGACACTAAAGAAAAATCCACCTAAAATCACCAGAAATGCAAGTAAATAACCACTACCCGGTAATGCCTTATTGGCAATATCCGATGCACGCATTTGAGTCAGTGTGACCACTCGCCAAATATTTTGTTGAACAACATAATCAATCAGAATGGAAACTAAAATGGCAAAGCCAAATGCCGCACCTAACTTGACTGTAAATACAGCAGTTTGGGTTAAAAATCCGGGCCCCATTGCAGAGGTTGCCATCATAAAGATCGAGGCTACAATGGCCCATTGGCGATCTGATAAAAAAGAAGATTTCAGTAAAGACATATTAATGCGTTCCTCATCCATTTGAGCTTAACAACGCTATTTTCAAGTTGAACCAAGAACACCATTTTTTGTCCCAAACGATATTCTTTAATCCTTTAAAATGACAAAGATTCCCTGTTCCCCAATCAACACAATCGGTGATCAAATCTTGTGTCTAAAATAAAAACATAGCTAATCCCTACGAACAATAAGACTTTTTACATAAAATTAAAAATTCAAATATTTGATTTTAAATAATTTATTAATTTTTAAAAAATCAGGATAAGCTTTACTTATTAAACTGCATAAGCTGCTTTTATGACTTTGCATGTAAGCAGCCCATTTAAAATAAGAAAAAATATTTTATGAGAAATAAGAATAGCGCTTATTTTTTAATTTGCTCATTGAGGCTTTTCATAGCACTTTCCGAGACCTTAACCGCCACATCAGTCAATTTCTCTTTTAAGGCAACGTCGTTTCCTTGAATGTAGATTGAGGTGAAATGGAACGTTTTTAATTGAATAGGCGTATTTAATATTTCTAGTCGGCCATCGGTAATTTCTTTTAGCGCCGTTAAGGTCGGCACCACAGCAATACCTAAGCCCTGCTCGGCTAAACGCAACAGCGTTGCCAATGAATAACTGGTAATTGAAAGTGGTTCATCAATCCCTTGTTCTTTCATTCTTGCTTTCAATTCTTTATAGGGATAGGTAATTTTTGGATAAGTTAAAATGGTATGTGACATTAATGTTTTAAAAGACATTTGAGCAACCCCTCCTTTAAATGAAGGTGAAGCCAAGAAACTTAGTTCAAAGTCACACAAAGTTTGTTCAATACATTCAAAAGCTAAAGTTGGCCCAAGTAAAAAGGCCATGTCCAAGTCTCCCGTCCGAACACCTTCTTGTAAGTTAGGCGTAAGGTCCACCACAATTTCGACTGAAATTTTTGGAAACTCCTGTTGAACCTTTTCGATATATTCGACTAACCATGTATAGACAATTGTTTCGGAAACTCCCAAACGAATGGTGCCCGTCAAATGCTGATTTTCAGTCAGTTCAGCGACTAGGTCTGTTTCTAGACGCATAAATTTTTCGGCATACTTAAATAAAGTTAAGCCTTTATGAGTCGGTTTAAACTGCCGATAGTTTCTATCTAAAACTTTAAAGCCTAATTCATTTTCAAGAGCTGTGATTTTTTGAGATACCGCAGGCTGGGTGGTTTGTAATTTAGTCGCGGCCTTATTGAAGCTCTTTAAAGTCACAACCCAATAAAATGCTTCAAGATTCTTTAAATTCACGTTTCATCCTGTCTTAAAAAACTCCTTTACTTTTATAGTATGAGAGTTCTGAGCGTGATTAGGCTAGCAATAAATAAATTTTTAAATAAAATTAGCCATCAAAACTTTTAAATGCTTTAGAAAGCTGACTAATTGTTTTGATCTGTTTTGCATAACGGCGGCATGATCGGCATGCCAATAAATGTAGTTGTAAATTACTTTGCTCACGTAAAAACAAAGGTCTATCTTGCTTTTCAGACAACAGTTGAGTGGCTTGTCGACATGTCAGCATGAACAATCCTCCTTCAATAACCATTTATTTTCTAAACATTCACGTAGTCGGGTACGGCTCCGATACATCAACACATTAAAGTTTGAGATAGACAATTCCAGCTTGCTACAGATTTCGTTGGAACTCAGCTCTATCACTTCTCTCATCATAAAAACTTGCGCATATTTGGCGGGTAAATGATCTAAGCAAGCTTCAAAAATTATCCAAAAATCTGCCTGCTCCATCATTTCTTCAGGGCTTCGCCATGCTTGAGGCGCTTCATATTTATTCCAATGCCCAGAAGCATCAAACAGTGCATCAATACTCAGTTCACTTTCCTCATCTTTAAATAATTCACTCATTGCGACCAAACGGGATTTTTGCCGAATCACATCAATAATTTTATTTTTTAAAATGGCAAATACCCACGTTTTGAACGCAGCCCGCCCTTTAAATGAACCTAAATTTTGAAAAGCGCTCGTTAATGCCTCTTGCACTACATCTTCAGCTTGAGGAAGCGAAGACAATTGTAAAAAAGCAAATTTTATCATTTGCTGTCTTAGGTCTTGTAAAAAGGCTGGATTATGCAGCTGATCCCCTATTTCTTCATGATCTGATCCCACTGCCGAAGTCATCCTGATACCTCGTTGAAATCATGGGGAACTTGAATTAATCGCATTCGAGTTAACAGTGCTTTTAGTTCTTGAATTTGCAGAGAAATATCATGTTCAGACAAATCAGTGAGTACAGATTGAATGAGCGTATGAATATCTTGATCAGTTAGCTTTACATTTTGAGTCAACTGTTCAATCACCATAGCAAACAAAGGCGAAAGCTGTTCAATACATACTTTATCTTGTTCATCTCGCCAGACCATAATCGCGCCAGGCATAAGCTCGACCTGTTCTGGAGTCATTAAAGTTGTCCACGTATAAACGGGATATTGATAAACCAATACCCATACCTGCGTGGTTAACTGCCAATCACAATTTTCCTGCAAGACTACTTTTTCAATTTCAACAGTATCTAAATACAACTCAAGCCATTCAAACTGCAACAACTCAGCCAACCAAGGATATTCTTGCAATATTGGGTGCTGCTGATCTGTCAAATACTCTCTAAACTCCAGAGAAATATCATTATACAAAGGTGAGCGACACTGGGCTTTTTGAAAAAATTCCGAGAGTAATTGTTGCCACTTTAACTCTGGCAACATCACACGAGCCACGGGATAAACTAAATCAATAAATGAACAGACATTATTAAAAAGTAAGTCTCGATAAATATGCATTCGTTCGGCAGGAAGAGCTTGAGGTAATTCCAAATCAGGATCTCGAATCCAGTCACAAAACTGGTGTTGCATGGTTTGGAAAGATGTTTGATTTCCCTTCATAGCCACTCTCCTGTTGTTGAATGAGTTTAATCTTGGCGAGTTCCTCTTCTAATTGTTGCCATGATGGAATATTAAAGTCACGCTCAAGTAAAGTTGCTTTCACGCCACACACTTGATAGGTATATCTCAATAGTTCCCATACACGGTCACAGACTTCTGCCCCATGCGTATCAATTAATAAATTTTTCTGAACTTGTTCATGCCCTGCAATATGTAAATAACGGATTCGCTCTTTTGGCATTTTCTGAATAAACCCAAACGCATCACTGCCATGATTAATACTGTTGACATACACATTATTTACATCCAGAAGCAAATCACAGTCTGCATATTGAAGGACTTCACGGATAAATTCCGCTTCACTCATTTCAGCATTAGGCATTAAATAAGTAGAAACATTCTCTATGACTAATCGTCTTCCTAAAATATCTTGAACACGTAAAATACGTTCAGCCACATATTTAACAGCCGCTTCGGTCATAGGAATGGGCAACAAATCATATAGATAGCCCCCATCATTTGTATAACTTAAATGTTCAGAATAAATAGAGACATCATATTGTTCTAAAAAGCTTTTTATTTTTCCAATAAATTCGAGATTGAGTGGATGAGGACCGCCAATAGACAATGACAGGCCGTGACAAATTAATGGGGCTTTTTCAACACACTGTGCGAGTAATTTCGCATGTCGACCACCAAAACCTAGCCAGTTTTCAGGAGCAACTTCGATAAAATCGGGACATGTTTTTGCATCTAAAAATGAATCTATAAAATCACGCCTTAAACCCAGCCCTACGCCAGCCAAATCCATCATGGCGATTTCTCCTTTTGGAAGTGATGCCGACGCTTACCAGAAGGTCGACATCATCCATGATCAGATTGTTTACTTAGCGCCGCACTTACCGTCAGCGACTTTTTTATCTGCACCGCACTTGCCGTCCGCTGCTTTTTTGGTTGCTCCACATTTTCCATCAGCTGCTTTTTTATCTGCACCACATTTTGCTTCGGCAGACTTTTCATGATTTTTCATTTTGTTAGCACCACATTTTGCTTCACCACATTTTCCATCTGCAGCTTTGGTTGCGTGTGCTTCGGTTGTTGTATGGGTTGCTGCTACAGCTACTTGTGTAGCCCCAGCAACTGAAAGTGCTAATAATGCCGCCACTGAGGTCATTGAGTTGAGTTTGTTCATTTTTGTATTCCTTTAAAAGATAAATTCTCGGTTTGTACATTTGTACATATAGTTAGACGGACCAAATCCTTTTTTATTACACCGTAAATAAAAATTTTTTATGTAAGAAATACAGTTTTCATCCGACTAATTAATATTCAATCGCATCGGATGTGAAATTATCATGAAGAACTTTATTTATGGTTTATCTCAATATTATCAAAAACTGGGTAAAACTCTACAACATGCGGACGGAATCGCAGCTCTGGCTCTTCGCTTGTATTTAGTTCCTATATTTTGGATGGCAGGCACAAATAAATTAATGCACTTCAATGACATTGTAGAATGGTTTGGCAACTCAGATTGGGGGCTAGGACTTCCTTTTCCATATTTAATGGCTCTGCTTGCAACATCCACAGAGCTAGCGGGTGCAATACTCTTAACATTTGGCCTGTTTACTCGCTTAATTAGTATTCCCCTCATGATTACCATGTTGGTTGCTATATTTACGGTACACCTACCGAATGGATGGCAAGCGATTGCTGATCCGAATGCACCCTTTGCAAACATGCAGGTCTTAGCTTCGGCTGAAAAGCTAGAAAAGGCTCGTGAAATCTTACAAACCTACGGCAATTATGACTGGCTCACTTCAAGTGGTTCGTTTGTAATTTTAAATAATGGAATTGAGTTTGCTGCTACGTATTTAGTCATGCTCCTCGCACTGTTGGTACTTGGAGGTGGTCGTTATTTCAGTTTAGATTATTGGATTAAAAAGAAGCTTGTATGAAATTATCTAACTCTCACAAAAATAATATCTAAGTCTTTTTTGGGTACAAACTTGGTTTTGGTCATTTGAAATTGAGTGGGACTAATCTTTTTAACTGGTCCATCCCAACAAAATGAAACTAGCTCATCCTTATCACGCTCAAGGGTGAGCTTAAAGTTTTCAATTGGCTTTGCCCAATTTGCGCCAGTCGTCAAAATATAGCCCAAAGCACTAAACGGCGAATTTTCTGCACTGGCTTTTTTTAAGCCCTGCTTAAATTGTTTATCCATACAAAATTGCTGATTATATTCATCTGGATAGAGAGCAACAGAACCGCCCACCAAAGGTTTATATTCATGGTGAATTTTAGTCAAACTATTGGCTTTAAAGGTTTGTTTCCAGCTATAGATCACTTGAGATGACCATGGAATAACATCATCTTTTTTAAAATTAGCTAAAATTTTCTGTATTTTTGGCTTATTACATTGTTTTAGCTTAACTACATAATATTCATAATCATAGTTATTACGTAGCCATGGGTTTAACATCTCTTTTTCACTAAAACCGCATTGCTTAAACTCATCCGTTACATCAATTAAAGGTGATTTCTCATCTTTTTGAATAAACGTTCTAACATGCATATCAGGTTTTATATTTTTACCATCTACCACAATTTTAAAACTTTTTAAAAGCTCTTCAGTATGGGCAAAATCAGACTCAAAAAAATTATCAATACGTGGGAGCGGAAATAAGATCGTTTCCGTTACGTTCTTATTGCTTAAGTTTTTATAGAGGTATCGACCTTAATCAGTTTTTTACTGATAAATAGATCTTCGCTGTGCATGGCAATCTGCGAATTTTTGAGATATTGAATCCCCCCCGTACCCACATAGCCAGTAGAATCATTGGCTAGACTAAAGCTTGAAAGTGGAATCAAAACAGCCAAAGTCATTACACATTTTTTCATTATAAAGCGCTCTGTCATTTTCTAATTATGGAATATAGACCTGGAATAAAGCATCACTGTTTAAGTGTAAGTAACGTTAATTTTTTCATTCCTAGATTACAAGCAAATATACTGCGCTATCCTCTACTTTACTTGTAAAAAGCTGTCTAGCGGAGGCTCATCTATTTAAATTCTAATAAATTTTAATGAAAGCTTAGGTTCTGCCTCATCATCTTTTTTTGCACACTAATTTTTCCAATAAAGTTAGTTAGCCATAAAATGCATTCATCACGATGTTCAAAGTGAGGCATCAAGCTTAGATCAATTTTTATGTCTCTATCTGCCAAGGGTAAACTCAAACAATATTCAAAGTCGATAGAATTATATTTTAACTTCAGATCTTTTTCTTGGGCTTGTTTTTTTATTTCCGCCATAATTCGATTAAGGTTAACAATCAAATTATTTGAAACTTGATTGTTTTCATAGACACGTTCATAGACATTTTCAGCAACATCTATATATTTTATTAGCTCGGCATTTTCATTCATCTTCTTTAAATTCCCCTTTTTTAAAGATTATGAACAGCCAAATGTTTAATTGCGTTACTTGATAC
>NZ_JABVBF010000085.1 GCF_013344765.1 Acinetobacter lactucae | reverse complement strand
GATTTAAATAAGGTATATAAAAATATCAACCCGAGTTCTGCGTCCTGCAAAACTCGGGTAAATGAGGTTGTGCTTTCGGGTAATAATTATTTTTATCGTTTCCGTTCCAACATCTGATCCGTGATGCTATTCCATATCAGCTTAGTGTATCCTTACGTGGGATTATCCATTCCCGGTTCCGTGTGCCGATGAATGTAGAATAAGGTTTTTATAACCATCTGCCTATTCGCCCTAGACTCAAATCTTTGTACGATATTGCTTACATCAATTTTTATATTCTTTTTATTTATAAGGCTGAGCAATTCTATCAGTCACTATTTTTTCTTCTTTTTCAGCTTTAGCAATACCTTCTTGTATTGCGGCTTGAGCTTCATCTTCATCATCTTGAGTTTGTTCCAGTTCCTCTTGAACTTGTTCAAATATTCGACCAGTCTGCAAAACAACATAGACAGGGAAATGATCAGATCCGATATGAGGTAAACGCTGCATTGTAACCAAACCAAAATCAGTACTGTGGAAAATATGGTCTAAAGACCAACGCAGCAACGGATAATCCGCATGAAAAGTATTAATGAAATGTCGTCCAACTCGCGGGTCAAGTAATCCACTAATCCGCTGAAATAAGCGCGTAGTACGTGACCATGCTACATCGTTTAAATCCCCCATCACAATACAGCTTTCATCTAGATCTTTAATTTGATCGCCAACAATTAAAAGTTCAGCATCACGTAAAGTTGAATCCTTCGCCTCAGTTGGGCTAGGAGGCTTCGGATGTAAACAATAGAGTTGAACTGACATACCTGATCGTAAAGTCACAGTAGTATGAATAGAGGGAATTTCATCACTAAGAATAAATTTAACTTCAGTATTTGATAAAGGTAAGCGGCTATATAAATGCATGCCATATAAATTATCTAAAGGTACAGGAACACGATAAGGATAGTCGCCTTCAATCTCTTTTAACGCGTTTTCCCACGTCTTGTCACTTTCTAAAGTAAGTAATAAATCAGGTTTTAACGTCCGTACATGCTCAAGTAGCAAATGATATTTATCATTAGGAGTGAGCACATTAGAAACAAGCAGTGAAATCTGCTTTTTAGGGTCTAACTGATGCTTTTTAACCTTTTTAACCTGTTTTTTCCAAAACAAAGTATAGGGCAAAATCATTTTAAGCTGATAAGCAATCGCGGCGATGAGGACCGCCAATACTATTTCACGCCAGAGATTCCATTCGGCGGGCCAAAACAGCATCCCCATAAAGGCTAACAGACCAACGAATAGAATCTGCAACCGAGGAAAATCCGCACCACGAAACCACCACTCATCACGAGGAATAAGTGACCAGAAACTCAACCAAATCACCAGACCAGCTAGAACTTCGATATAAATCATTGAATTTTCTCTTTTAAGATGATTTGTTTTTTAACGTTTTTGTCATCTTTATCAATTTTGTATGTAACATAAACAAGATATTCTACTCAATAAAGATGGTGTTTTGTTTCTGTAACGCTTGCAGTTGTGGACACTTTTGATACACTCAACTCCCCCTAACAATTTTAACGCACCGAGGCAAAATGACATGAAAGTAGGTCTGGTCGGTTGGCGCGGGATGGTCGGTTCCGTCCTTATGCAACGTATGGTTGAAGAGAATGATTTTGCTCATATTGAGCCATTTTATTTCTCTACCAGTAATGCAGGTGGTGAAGCTCCTTCATTTGGTGGTAAGACTGCCCCAGCACTTATGGAAGCTACAGACATTAATAGTCTGAAGCAAATGGATGTCATTATTACCTGTCAAGGTGGTGACTATACGTCTGAGGTTTTCCCACAGTTAAAAGCGACTGGTTGGGATGGCTATTGGATCGATGCAGCTTCAACTTTACGTATGTCAGATGATGCAATCATCGTTCTTGACCCAGTAAACCTTAACGTTATCAAAGACGGCTTGGTTAACGGCACTAAAACTTTCGTAGGCGGTAACTGTACAGTATCACTTATGTTGATGGGTGTCGGTTCACTTTTCCAGAATAATTTGGTTGAGTGGATGACTGCTATGACTTATCAAGCAGCATCGGGTGCGGGCGCACAAAACATGCGTGAGCTACTTACCGGTATGGGCTACTTATACAACAATACCAAAACTTTGTTAGATGATCCTAAATCTGCAATTTTGGATATTGATCGTCAAGTTGCTGAGTTACAACGTGGTGAAGGTTTCCCATCTGCTAACTTTGGTGTGCCATTAGCGGGTTCATTGATTCCTTACATTGATAAGCAACTTGAAAGCGGCCAATCAAAAGAAGAGTGGAAAGGTCAAGTTGAAACCAACAAGATCTTGGGTAACTCACAAATTGTTCCTATCGACGGTCACTGTGTCCGTATTGGTGCAATGCGTTGTCACTCTCAAGCCCTTACTATCAAGTTGAAAAAAGATGTGCCGCTTGATGAAATCGAAGATATGATTCGTACTTCAAGTCAATGGGCGAAAGTTGTACCGAACACTCGTGAAGCGTCTATGACTGACCTTACTCCTGTTGCTGTGACTGGTACTTTGACTGTGCCTGTAGGTCGTCTGCGTAAACTCAATATGGGTAAAGAATATTTAGGTGCATTTACAGTTGGTGACCAGTTACTTTGGGGTGCTGCTGAGCCTTTACGTCGCATGTTACGCATCCTAGTTGAGTACAAAAGCTCATAATTTGATTTGAATTATTCAGTCAAAATAAAAAGCCGATCACATTAGATCGGCTTTTTCGTAACTGGTTTGTGAAAATTTTACAATTTATTTACATTTCATTATTGTATAATTTTGAGCGACTTTACGACTTATTAGGTCATGGATTGAGATGACTGTTTATAACAAATTAAAAATTGCCATTTTCACCATTATGTCTTCGCCTTCTCTTTATGCGATTACATTAGATCCTATACAAATTCAGTCCGCACCCGGTGATTTGTTATATGCCGAAATGAATTTCCAACAAGCTGACCCCAACGTTACTTTACAAGTCAGTCTAGCGACTCCCGAAGATTTAAACGCGTTAGGGGTAACTCATCAGCCGCCCGGGAATCTTAATTTTTATACACGCCAAAACGGCCAAGGCTCAGGGGTTATTGTTATTACCTCATCTCGCCCTGTTAATGACCCTGAACTGAATATTGTAGTAAAAATTAGTGAAGGTTCTGCCACCCGGTTGCAACATATCAAAACTGTAATTAAACCTTCTTCTATAAAAAAGACTGAAAATAACGAAAGTACTTTATCACCTCAATTTATTGTCAATGAAAAAGATATTGCTCTAAATCTGCCAGAAAGTACCCGTTATGCATCAGCAAATTCGAATCCAACTACAACGAGTTCGCATAGTGAACATAGCCTTAATATTAATTCTGAAACTGCTCCAGCGATAAACCCAAACTCATCCAATACTTCCAATGAAAACTCTGCTAATCAGGTTACTCAACAAGTTGCAATAGCTACTACTCCAGATCAGACAGGAATTAAACCAACCAGTTCTAAGACTGCTACAAACAGTTCACCAAAAACTCCAATCAACAAACTAACAGCGCAAAAGAAATCTGCTCCTCAAAAGACGCTTAACCAAAATTCTGCAAAGAAACAATCTCTAAGTTCCTACAAAGGACCAGCAACATCAGGTAAGTATGTGGTACAGCGAAACGAGTCTTTATGGAGTATTGCTAATCGTATTGCAGCGAAAACTAAACAACCTGTTGCGAAAGTCATGCATGATATTCAAGCTCAAAACCGACATGCTTTTATTCAGGGTGATGTAAATCGGTTACGTCAGGGAATTGCGCTTAACCTAAGCCACTCTCCTGTTGCTAAATCTCAGCAAAACAAGTCAAAAACAGACACAGTACATTCTGCAAAATCAACTCCTGGCAAAGCAAAATACCGATTACAGCAAGCCGAAATGAGTATTGTGGCTGAAAACAGTCAAAATTCTAAGCATGGAAGTGCTAAAAAGAGCACACAACAAAGTCAAAACAATACTGAGTTAGCAGTAAAAGTTATGACAACAAGAGAAAAAACCGTTACATTACAAAGGAATGTAACCAAACTAAATCAAACTTTACGTTTAAAAGACCAACGTATTCAACTCTTGAATGCGCGTTTGGCAGAGTTACAACAGCAGTTACAAGCACAGCAACAGACTCATAAGCAAAAACATTAAGTTAAAATCAGAGTTAGCTCGCTTTATATTGCAAATATTTATTTTTTAAGGGGAAAGTAATGTTATATGTGATTCCGTTCATCATATTGCTCGTGGTCGCTGTCATTTTAAAGAAACGCGAGACTAGCCAGAAGCAAGAGGCCACCTCCCCTAAAGTAGCAAATAGAAAAACGAGTAAAAAAGCGAACTCTAAATCGAGTAAAAACTTACGTGAAAAAAATAAAACCAACATAGTTGAAGAGGTTACTCCTACTCTTCCACAAAGTAGTCCTGTGCCTGAGGCTGTACGTCAAAAAATTCAGCTACTTATTCAAGAAAGACAATTTTCAGCAGCTGAAGCTCAAGTCAATCAGGCGCTCAAAAAAGATAATACCCAGCACGAACTGTATTTATTACTTCTTGAAATTCATATTGCACAAAAAGATGAGTTTGCAATAAGTCAACTGATTAGCCATATTCGTAGCTTGGCGCTCAATGAAATAGCCATTCAAGCAGAAGCCAGACAAAAAGAATATGAGTCATCAAGACAACCAGATGCCATCGATTTTCCTCAAGCTCAAACATACCCAGAATCAAAAAATACATCTGATGCAACAGCTCAGTTTGACCAGTTAACGACAAGTTCTTCTGAAACTTCTTTCGATAACTTGCAGCAAGACTATACCCCTGTAAAGCAAGAACCTACTGTTGAAGTTGAACCTTTAGAGTTTAACTTTTCATTTGAGCAAAGCACGTCTACAGAAAGTACCAACCAACCCACACAGGAATCAGAGTTATCATCATCTCAACAAACAAATGATTTGGCTGACTTAGAGTTTTCTTTTGACTTGGCACCTTTACATGAATCTGAGGAAAAAGCCCAAGTAATAGAAACACCAGCAAACCAAGAGAACAATAGCAATACTTTGGATTTTAATCTTGAATTAAATTCTCCAAATCCAGAGACAAAATCTCATGAGCAGATATCATCATTAGATGAGCTTAAATTGGTAAAACAAGCTCCATTAGAAGCGAATTCAATAACACCTCTTGAGTTTTCGCTAGATGAGCCTACTTTAGTTACAACAACAGAGATTGAAACTCAAAACCATGTAGATTTAGTACGCGAAGAAACGACTCAAAATCAAACCCAAGACCCTCTTCTAGAAGCTTTTCCAGAATTAAAACAGTTAGATGAAAATGAACTTGATCTAAAATTGGCTGAGCAATACATCAAGTTAGGTGCTTACCCAGCAGCTCAAGCCTTATTGGCAAGCAATGAGCAAAAATTCAACACAGAACAACAACAACGTGCGAAAAACTTACTTAATCGCATAGCTTCTTAAAGCTGATCGTTTTACCATAAGCAGTCAGAGATGACTGCTTTTTTATGCTTGCAATAATATGAAAAAAATAGCCTTATTTTATATGGGTGGTACTTTTGGTTGTATTGGTGAACCTTTAGCTCCTATGCCTTATGACCAATTCCTACCTCAACTTGAAAAAGTGATTCCGCCACACTTAACAGTTGACTGCTTCGCTGCGCCCAATATTGTTGATAGCAGTGCATGTACGGCGCCTGATTGGTTACGCCTAATTCAACGTATACAACAACTACAACTTGAAGGTTATCAGCATTTCGTTGTTATTCATGGTACAGACACGCTCAGTTATGCAGCTGCAACCCTAGCCCGCTTTTTAGGCCAAAGCTGTCATATTGTGATTACCGGTAGCCAATACCCATTACTTAATATTCAAGGTGACAATACCCGTGAATTTACTGATGCAATTGAGAACTTATATCTTGCATTAGAACAAGTGATTGCTTTACCTGTGGGTGCTTATCTCGCATTCCACCATCAAGTATTCCATGCGCAAACTGCATTAAAAACGCATACAACTGAACTCGATGCATTCTCAGGGTTAAGTAGTGAAGTTGAGTTTACACCTCAGCAAAATGAATTGATTGTACAAGATGCCCAAATTGAACGAGCTGCTTCATTCCAGATTTTAAACTGGATGATGCAACCTATTGCAACACAGCACTTAGTACAGCAATTACGCCACTTACTTCCTGCCCCTCCGCACTTTTTAGTGTTACAAGGTTTTGGTACAGGCAATATCGCTGTAAACCAAGAATTACTTGCAACATTAGATGAGCTTTACACACGTGGCTGCGTCCCGATTCTCACAACTCAAGTGACATTCGGTGGTATTGACCAACGTTATGCGATTAGTGCATGGGCCAAAACTGCAAAAATTGTCATCAGTGATGCACATAGTCATGCAGATCTTTATGCAAAAGCACTTCAAATCTATTTAAAATACCCAACCCCAGAACAATGGCTAAGCCATTGGAATGAAAATTAGCATTAAATAGAGGTAAAGCTATGCAACGTTATGCGGTCGGTATTGAATTTAGCGGAGTTCAATACCGAGGTTGGCAAACACAACAGCCAGGCGTTGCCAGCGTTCAGGAAACGATCGAGCGTGTACTTAGTAAAATTGCAGATGAGCCCATTGCACTTCACGGTGCGGGCCGTACTGATGCGGGAGTACATGCAACAAATATGGTGGCGCACTTCGATACGAATGCTATTCGTCCAGAAACAGGATGGTTAAGAGGGGCAAACAGTCAACTACCTAAGGATATTTCCATTCAGTGGATTAAACTGATGGATGAAAGTTTTCATGCGCGTTTTAAAGCGACTGCACGACGTTACCGCTATATCATCTATAACGCGCCCCATCGCCCAGCCCTATTACACAAGCAAGTTACTCACATTTATCAAAAGTTAGATGTGCAAAAGATGATTGAAGCTGCCAGTAAATTTGAAGGAACGCATAACTTTGAAACTTTCCGCGCAGCAGCATGCCAGTCAAACCAGCCTGTTCGACATGTAAAACATTGCCGTTTATTTGAACATGGGCGCTATTTAGTTTTAGATATTGAAGCAGATGGTTTTTTACACCATATGGTGCGTAATATTGTCGGTTGCTTACTCGAAATTGGTCAAGGCATGTATGAGATTGATCATATCGATGCAATGTTTGCAGCACAGGATCGTAAGGCAGCAGGGGTAACCGCCCCACCCGATGGTCTTTATTTTATTCAGTGTAATTATCCTGAGCAGTTTGATTTGCCACAGCCACCACTTGGACCACATTGGCTAAACTTACCAGATTAAAACATTTAAAACTCAGTATCCAAATTAAGCATTAAATAAGATACGCGATAAAGTCATACGCAACCTGCCCTAAATATATAATTATATGTTTTTGCGATGCATTAGATATTGATAATTATCTAACAGGTTTTGCGTATGACAATGGTTTTGGTTACTTTTCCCGAAAGAAAAGTAACTCTAGCTGAAAGCCAATCCAATTATTAAAGCCTCAATGGCACGACTCCGTCATGACATAGAATAAATTAACGGTGCTGCTTACGCTTACGGTATTCAACCGGCGTTTCATTCGTCCAACGCTTAAATGCACGGTAGAACGTACTCGGTTCAGAGAAACCAGTTAAATATACAATACGCTCAACACTCTCATTGGTATTTGCCAAAAGCTTTTTAGCTAATCGACAACGATAGTCAGAAAGTATTTGCTGAAAACTTGTATTTGCTTCACTGAGCTGGGTACGCAAGCGACGTGGAGTAATATTCAGTTGAGCAGCAACCGTTTCTAAGGTTGTTTCTCCACTTTCCAGTGTTGAACCAATTGCGCGACGAACTTCACCTACCAAATCATAGCGGGCCAATTCCTGCAATTTTTCAATGGCGAGCTGCTCATGCAATTGTAATAACTCAGGCTCTGCCTGCCAAAGCTGGAAATCTAAAATAGCTGGGTCAAAATATAAACGTGTCTCTTTCTGGCCTAAGCTCACTGGGCAGCCAAACACACGGAAATATTCATCCTCAGAGGCGCCTTCGCTAAAATTAAAATCGATGAAAATAGGATGAAATTGCCCTTCGGTAATGAACTTAAAAAATCTAAGTATTCCCGAAATTGCACATTCAGAAAAATGACGATTGACAAGATTGTCAGCACCAATTTGTTCACCATTGGTTAAATAACAACGACCGTCTTCAACCACTAGTTTTGCATCAAATGCATCACTAATGAGTCGTTGATAAGCTAAGGCTCGTTTTAAGCCTTCGCCAAAGGTTTCACTACTAATAAATAGATGTTCAATCACTTGCCCTCGATACAAAGGCAAATGTTCACCTAAATGCAGACCAATGTCTGGATCTTTACTGACTTCCTGAGCGGCAGTCCAAAAGGCGTACTGTGCACTTAACGGTGTACGTGCATTGGTATCGACCTGATTTAAAGCAACTCCCGCTTTGGTTAATATTTCTTCTGTTGGCAAACCCGCACGACGAATCGCTTGGTAGCCAAAGCGTAATACAACTGATGCATCTGTTAGCTGACCCACGCAGTGCCCTTCCATGTAGATACTTCATTGATATTTAGGGCTGTTGACCTTTATGCAATTAACAGTCCCTAATAACTATGATTTTAGATTAGCGTTGATTGACCAAACTGACAACAGAATTACTCTTCTTTTGTGAAAAAAATTACATCTTTTTTATTAGTCATACTTTAACCAGATGCTTTAGCAGAAGTGTGTCTATCTTGTTTTTTTTAAAAAAATTGACTATAATTTGCGCCTTTCCAATTTGATCATCAGGTAGGCTATGGCCAATAAAGAGGAACTCATTGAGTTCGAAGGCGTTGTCACCGAAACGCTTCCTAATACGATGTTCCGTGTACGTCTTGAAAACGGTCACGAAGTTATTGCACACATTTCTGGTAAAATGCGTAAACACTATATTCGTATTCTTACTGGCGACAGTGTAAAAGTCGAAATGACTCCATATGACTTAACTAAAGGTCGTATTACGTACCGTGCTCGCTAATTAGTGAATGCAAAAAAGCCACTTTATGATGTGGCTTTTTTATTGCGTCATTTATTCATTTAAGCGACTGGTTTTACATCCTACCGTTTGGCATTCCCGCAATCTTTCTTGCAGCCAATGGTTTCTTTCTTGCGTTGTCTGTAAACGACATTGCACGTCTACACTATTTCTATTTGAATCTGTACACTCGGCGTCACGTTGACGTATCCATGCAAGCTGAGACTTCTTAAGAATATTTTTCTGCGCGGTGTTTAACTTTACGCGTAGTGCTTGATAGTTCCTATTCAGATCTGCATCAGCGCTCGCATAAATTTTATTTGTACAGTAAATATCATCGTAAGTATTGCGGGCACTATCACAGTTATCTGCATAGACCGCAGTCATTCCAAAGCTGCATAAAAATGCAAAAAGTATTTTTTTCATCATGTTTTCCTTAAGTTTTTTACAAAATAATTATAAAACCTTTTGAATATTAGTATAAATCCCTAAATAAACTCATTCTCCATTTATCATAATCTTCCTTTTCTTCTTTACAAGCTAGTCAATCCAACCTACCGTTCTATAACAATAAATATAATTTTATATAGAGAGAAAAATGAACATACATACCCGCTACCAAATTGGCTTATTGTCTTTCATAATTATTTGTCTTAACGGTTGTGCTAGCCACCCACGTCAATCCGTAGATTTACAGGAATATTTAAAAAGCTTTTTAGGTAAATCATCGGCGACCATTCAACAAGATATCAATCTACGGAGTCTTGGCTTTCAAGTCGCCAACACTCCACAAAAAACATCCAATCAACTCATCTATACGATTTTACGTCCGTTAAGCATTCCAATTCCAATGGTGAGTAATATTGATATGAGAGGTGGCTCTGTTCCCATACAATCAGGGAATTTAAGCAGTAACTCTTATGATCTAAATTTCAATTGCAAAGTGATTTTCCAACTTAAAAATGATATTGCCGAGTCTATTCAATATGAAGGGAAAGCCTGCTAAAACATCGGCACAAAAAAACGCAGCATTGAGCTGCGTTTTTTATAAGAAGCTTCTAAGCAAGAGCAGCTACAACAGCCTCACCCATCTCAGCTGTACCCACTTTTGTCATGCCTTCTGACATAATATCTGCTGTACGCAAACCTTGATCGAGCACTTGGCCTACTGCATCTTCAATTGCTTTTGCAGCAGCTTCTTCACGGAAGGTATAACGAAGCATCATTGCAACAGAAAGAATAGTTGCCAATGGGTTCGCCACATTTTGACCCGCGATATCCGGTGCAGAACCATGGCAAGGCTCATACATACCTTTGCCATTTTCATCTAATGATGCAGATGGCAACATGCCGATTGAGCCTGTAAGCATTGCTGCTTCATCAGATAAGATATCGCCAAACAAGTTACCCGTTACAATCACATCAAACTGTTTAGGCGCACGCACAAGTTGCATTGCAGCATTATCGACATACATATGTGAAAGCTGAATATTTGAATAATTCGCTTGCTGTAAATCAGTGACTGTTTGCTTCCAAAGTTCTGTTACTTCCAAAACGTTCGCTTTATCAACTGAACAAACTTTACCACCACGCAAGCCGGCAAGTTCAAAAGCTACTTTTGCAATGCGCTTAATTTCGCTTTCAGAATAAACGTCAGTGTTATAGCCTTGTTTCTCACCGTTTTCGAGTTCACGAATACCACGTGGCTGACCAAAATAAATACCGCCGGTAAGTTCACGAACAATAAGAATATCTAAGCCAGCAACAATTTCAGGCTTTAAGCTAGAAGCATCTGCTAATTGCGGATATAAAATCGCTGGACGCAAGTTAGCGAACAAGTTGAGTTCACTACGAATTTTTAAAAGACCACGTTCAGGACGAATAGAGCGCTCAATGGTGTCCCATTTCGGTCCGCCTACCGCACCCAATAAAATTGCATCAGCTTTTTTTGCTTGTTCACTTGTTATAGCAGGATACGGTTCACCATGTGCATCAATTGCCGCACCGCCTAATAGGCCATGTTCCCAAGTTAACGATAAATTAAATTTTTCATTTACTGTATTTAATACTTTTTCTGCCGCCCCAACAATTTCAGGACCAATACCATCACCAGCCAAAATTAAAATCTGTTTAGACATAAATTTTTCCATTTTCCAAAGACAAGCAGTGTTATAACTGCCGTGGCGTTAGTTTCTTCTGTTCGACAAATTCACCTAGCCCTGTTGTCACATCAAATGGTCGACAAAAGCGGCGAATAACTCGCTCATCTTGTTCTAAGTCAACGCATAATGGATCTGGTACAGAAACATTCAGCAAACTACCCGAACGGTTAGTTTTGTCTCGGTACATTTTAAATGTATAGCGATGGTTGGCATTAAACTGGTGAATAACATGGATTGTTTCAGCCCGATCTGGAGAGATCGGATAGAAACGGATTACCACTTCATATTGTTTGGCAGGTACAGATAAATACAAGCTGTTGCTTTGGCTAAGCACTGAACCTTGTAATCGTACAATTCCTTGATGAATTGCCTGATTACTAATTCGACGTGTTTGCGCATCCACTACAGTAATGTCATTTAGTCGTTCAAATTCACAACTTTTCGCACCCGAACAATATATCGCTGCATTCTGCCCCAAACTATCTTGTTCAGCCTGCTTAATACGGACAGTATCCACTACATTGTAAGTGCTCTGACAAGCACTGAGTGTTATTGCGCACAGGCTCAACAAAAAGCTATGAGTAACGTTCCTCTTCATTGTTCAAGCCCAATCCTCATCTAGTGCATAATTTTAAGGTGTTTTTATGCTTTAGCATGTTAGCAAGAGTTTGAACGCTATGCCATGACTATGTTTAAAATGTACCAAAAGGTTAATTTAACTCTTGGAATACCCAAGGACGAACTTGTTTAGTTTTTTCTTCATAAGCGCGAATTGCATCCGCATTTTGAAGCGTTAAACCAATATCATCCAAACCATTTAACAAGCAATGCTTACGAAATGGATCAACTTCAAATTTAAAAGCTTCACCTGTTGGCGTACGTACTTCTTGAGCCGCTAAATCAATTGTTAATTGATACCCTTCATTGGCAGCACATTCTTTAAATAACTGATCAACAACTTCTTCTGGCAAAATGACAGGTAACATGCCATTTTTGAAACAGTTATTAAAGAAAATATCAGCAAAGCTTGGTGCAATAACTGTACGGAAACCATATTCGTTTAATGCCCAAGGCGCATGTTCACGGCTTGAACCACAACCAAAGTTAGTTCGAGCAATCAAAACGGTTGCTCCTTGATAACGAGGCTGGTTTAAAACGAAATCCGGATTTTTGGGACGCACTGAATTGTCTTGTCCCGGATAACCTTCATCTAAATAACGAAGCTCATCAAATAAGTTGTCGCCAAAACCTGTACGTTTGATTGATTTCAAAAACTGTTTTGGAATAATTAAATCTGTATCAACATTGGCACGATCTAATGGTGCAACGATACCTTGTTCAACTGTATAAGCTTTCATGGTTTGCTCCAGACCGAATTAAAATGAACGAACATCAACAAAGTGACCTGCAATTGCAGCCGCTGCCGCCATTGCCGGGCTCACCAAGTGAGTGCGACCACCATTGCCTTGACGGCCTTCAAAGTTACGATTAGACGTCGATGCACAGTGTTCACCTGGTTGTAACTTATCTGCATTCATTGCTAAACACATTGAACAACCTGGTTCACGCCATTCAAAGCCAGCTTCCAAGAAGATTTTATCCAAGCCTTCTTTTTCAGCCTGTTGTTTAACTAAGCCAGAACCCGGAACAATCATGGCTTGTTTAATGGTAGATGCCACTTTACGGCCCTTAACCACTTCAGCCGCAGCACGGATGTCTTCAATACGAGAATTCGTACAAGAACCAATAAAGACACGATCAAGCTGAATATCAGCTAATGCCTGACCTGCATTTAAACCCATATATTGATAAGCACGTGTCCAGTCATTACGTTGAACATCATCTTTCGCTTGTTCTAAAGTTGGTACAGCTTCAGTGACAGGAATAACCATTTCTGGCGAAGTTCCCCAAGATACTTGTGGTTCGATTTCTGCGCCATTTAACTCAACTACAGCATCAAACATAGCATCTTCGTCTGAATGCAAAGTGTTCCAGTAAGCAACTGCTTGATCCCATTGCTCGCCTTTGGGTGCGTAGCTACGGCCTTTCACGTATTCAATGGTTTTGTCATCAACGGCAACCATACCGACACGAGCACCTGCTTCAATCGCCATGTTACATACCGTCATACGCCCTTCAATCGACATATCACGGAAAACTTGACCACCAAATTCGATTGCATAGCCTGTACCACCAGCAGTACCGATTTTACCGATAATGGCCAATACCACATCTTTTGGTGTTACACCTTTACCTAATACGCCATCCACACGCACTAACATGTTCTTAGATTTTTTCTGGATCAAACATTGTGTTGCTAACACATGTTCAACTTCAGATGTTCCAATACCATGCGCCAAGCAACCGAAAGCACCATGAGTCGCTGTATGTGAATCACCACACACCACCGTCATACCCGGCAAAGTTAAGCCCTGTTCAGGTCCAACGACATGCACAATCCCCTGACGGATATCATTAATGCTAAATTCAACAATATTGAAAGCTTTACAGTTGTCATCTAAGGTTTGAACTTGAATACGAGATGTATCATCTTCAATACCAGCAATGCCTTGGTCACGTTCTTTTTTAGATGTTGGAACGTTGTGGTCCGGTGTCGCAACGTTTGCGCTTAAACGCCATGGTTGACGACCCGCAAGTTGCAAACCTTCAAATGCTTGTGGGCTAGTCACTTCATGCAATAAATGACGGTCAATATAAAGTAAACATGAGCCATCATCACGCTGTGAAACAACGTGGTCATCCCACAATTTGTCATATAAAGTTTTGCCTGCCATGTCGTCTTGCTCCATTGGACTGGGTAATTCTAATCTTTCTTCGATTATAGCCAGAGTTTCACATAAATCTAATTTATCATTTTTATAAATTAGAAAACTTTTTGGAATCAATTTTAATTTCTAAAAAAAACCCCAAATTTAATAAATCGTTTTTGTTAATGATTATCATTTGCATAATCAATTTTTAATCTTATACTCTAATGCCT
>NZ_JABVBF010000084.1 GCF_013344765.1 Acinetobacter lactucae | reverse complement strand
CCTTTATAAATACTCATTTAACAATAACTAACTCATTATTTATCCTTACTTTTTAATGCTCTATTTTAAAACAAATGTCATTTTGTGTGCTTGACTGCAAAAGGGTAGAGCACTATTCTTTGCCTGCTGGCCACATTGCCAGTCGGTTTTAGCAGACCGTGCTCAAGAACATTGAAAAAATTCGTTTTTTTAATGTAGACCCGTTCGTCTCCCTTTTTGTAGCGGTAGGACGGAAGGGGGACACCTTCGGGTGTGCTGGGTCTTGAGCCAGTCTGCTAACCCTCTTTCGTTCTGCCACCATAATTCTATAAATGTCTGGCAGAACTCCCAATAAAAAGGAGTTGGCTTTGCACATCCATTATTTCTTGGCAGCCTTTGCCAAAGTCTATATCGACACAACTTAAACGTTAAAGCGGTTTGATCACCTAAGGGTTTTCAGGCTTTAAATCGTCACGACTAAAACTTAGCAACAATAAAATTTGAGATGTGCCAAGCACAGTCTTTATAGGCTTTGCTGTGCCTTTTTTCTCCCAAAAAAGTATCTCACCTACAACAAGAATTTATTTTAAAGGGTAAAAATATGCCTCATTCAGAAATATCTGCCAAAAAATTACAAGTTATTTGTACTTCAATACAGCTATTTACGATTTATGGATTTCACAATACTGGGGTAAACCTTCTGATCAAAAAATGCAAAATTCAGAAGGCGACTTTTTATAACTATTTTCAGTCCAAAGAACGCCTTATTGAAAGATGTATAGCCTTTCAAAAAAGTCGGCTAAAAGAAGAAGTGCTGGCAATTATTTATTCACATCGTTACCCAACCGCAAACGATAAACTCAAAGAAATTTTTCTTTTACATGTCGATTTAAATAGCTTTTACTTTTTGCTATTTAAAGCCATTTTTGAAATTAAACTGCTTTATCCGAGAGCCTATCAAATGGCGATTGACTATAGAAAATGGCTGCTTAGAGAGCTTTTTGAGTTGATATTTAGTCTAGAAAGTCGTGGCTTGAAGCCTTATGCAAACATGATTTTATTTATGATTGATGGGGCACTCATCCAACTTTTAGACCCAAAGAAAGCTGGGGAAAAAGAGAAATTATTAGATTATTTTCTAAATGTTTTGGCTAAGTTTGGATAGTTGAAATGAATAGTCAGAAACTAATAAGGACGCGTAAAGCTAACGATTATTTCCGCTGATCTGCAAACTCTATTTGCTATCTAAATCAATCATCATCTTTATGATTTAAGTTGAAATCAAACCAAATGATTTCAACTATAAAATCATTAAAAATTAATTTCTTAGCGCTTTTAAAGCAATTTCTACACTCTCATATAGGTTTTGAATTGGCACGTTATCTTTTGCTTGAATGGTAATGCCAAAGAGCATCATGCCAAAATAATCTGCTAAAACATCCAAGTTTAAGCTTTCGGCAACATCGCCATCCTTTTGACCTTGCTCAAGTCTCGCTCTAATGAGAGCAACAGTCTTCCTGCGTTCATTACTCAGGATGTCTTGTACATTTTTACTTTCAGACGAACCTGATAATGCTGCGGAAACGACTAAACAACCAGTTTTATCAGGTTTACTATAAAATTGGTCAATTGTTCTGATTAACAAATTTTTAATGCCTTCATGAGCCGTTAAAGATTCTTGAAGAGCCTCAATTCGATAATTACCAAAATTTTTAACATAATAATCAACAGATTCAATAAACAATTGTTCTTTATTTCCAAAAGAAGCATAGAGACTTGGCGGGTTGATTTCCATCGCTTTTGTCAGGTCATTAATTGATGTCGCTTCATAACCATTTCGCCAAAATAGATTCATCGCTTTGTCTAATGCAGCATCCCGATCGAAATTACGAGGGCGGCCACGACCTGCGGTTTTGTTCATTTTTATCTCCATTTTGTATCAATCACTACAAAAATTCGTTGACTGTATTTTAACATGATTATATAGTGATCACTACATAAATAATCTTAAGCATATTTTAAGGGCTAAAAAATGAATCACAAATTATTTAATCCTGTGATTGTAGGTGATGTTGAACTAAACAATCGCATTGTTATGGCACCAATGACTAGATCAAGAGCAGAACAACCCAATGATGTACCTACCGAACTCAATGCACTTTATTATGGTCAGCGTGCAAGTGCTGGTTTGATTATTACTGAAGGCACACAAGTTTCTGACATAGGTAAAGGCTATTCTTTTACTCCAGGAATCTACTCAGAAGAACAAGTCAAAGGTTGGGCATTAGCCACTCAAGCTGTACATGATAAAGGCGGGAAAATTGCTGCTCAGTTATGGCATGTAGGGCGTATGTCGCACTCTTCACTACATATCAATCATGAACAACCCATTGCACCATCTGCGATTCAAGCTAAAGCATCTGTATTTATTGCCAATGAAAAAGGTGAAGGGGCAATGGTACCTGCCGAGATGCCAAGAGCAATGGATTATGATGATATTCAAAACGTTAAACAGGAATTTATTCAAGCTGCTCAAAATGCTATGAAAGCTGATTTTGACTTAGTTGAAATCCATGCCGCGAATGGTTATTTGTTCGACCAATTCTTATCTAAAGATGCAAATCAGCGTACTGATACCTATGGTGGCTCTGTTGAAAATCGTGCGCGTTTCTTATTAGAAACTGTCGATGCATTGATTGAGGCGATTGGTGCAGGTCGTGTAGGCATGCGTTTGTCGCCATGGGGAACTATTAATGGCATGACAGACCAAGAACCCGAAGAAATTACGCTTTATTTAGCTGAACAATTACAAAAAAGAAATATCGCTTATATTCATTTGGCTGAGTGGGACATGCTTCCACATGGCGATACTTATCCAGTAGGTTTCAGAGAAAAACTCCGTTCATTGTTCACAAATACATTAATTGTTTGTGGAAATTATTCACTCGAAAGAGCCGAATCTATTCTTGATAAAGGTCTAGTAGATGCAGTGGCATTTGGTCGTCCTTTTATTGCCAACCCAGATTTAGTAGAGCGTTTACAGTCTGGCCATCCTTTAACACCAGCAAAATCTGAATATTTCTATGGCGGCGATGCAACAGGGTATACCGACTATCCGACTGCTCAATAATCTCATTCTACAAATCAAGGCTAAGAAAATGAATAAATTTTTTAAAGTAATGACTTTGTCTGCAGCAATTGGTGTATTGGGATTGAGTCAAGCAAATGCAGAATATGACCCAAACTTAAAGTCCATTGATACACCGCCAGCCGTTTCACAGCAAATGTTTAATAAAGTGAAATCTAATGGGCTAGGGCAATATGCTTATGCAAAAGGTCTATCTAGTAAGTTTATAGAGTCTGAAGGTGTAAAACTCCATTACGTTGAAGGCGGATCTAAAGGTACACCAATTGTATTTATTCATGGTTTTGGTTCGACATGGAAAATGTGGGAACCAATCATGCTTTCTTATATGAAAGATCATAAAGTCATTGCAATTGATTTACCGGGTTTGGGTCAATCATCTCCCATACTTAACGATGATTATTCAGCAGAAAATACATCAAAAATTTTGATTGGTGCGATTAAAAAAATTGCTGGTAAAGGGCCAATCTATTATGTCAGTCACGATTTAGGCAACTCTGCTTCTTATCCACTGGTTGCAAATAACCAAGGCTATATCAAAAAAGCGGTATTTATGGACTCACCGATTCCAGATCGTGCGATGTTCGAATATCCGGGTTATACCCCAGATGGTCCAGGCCTAGGCTGGCATTTTGGTTATTTCAGCTTTGGTGATATTGCTGAAAAGCAAATTGCAAATGATCCGAATTTATTTTTCTCGTACTTTATTAAAACCTATGCAGGGAAAAAAGACATTTTTACACCTGAACTCCTTGCTGAGTTAATCGAGCCATATTCGACTCGAGATAAATTAAAAGCAGCTTTTGGTTATTACCATTCGCATGCAGACTCAGTTCGTCAAAATGAGGAACTACTCGCTAGTGGTAAAAAGTTAACCATACCTTCTATGGCACTTACTGGTCAAAAAGGGGTAAACGATGTTTTGGTTAAAGAAATGCGCGCAAGATTTGTAGCTGATCCATCCACATATACAGCTATCATTTTGCCAAATACAGGCCACTGGATGGTTGAAGAAAATGCTGACGGCGTGGAGAAAAGTTTATCGAACTTTTTATTTAAATAAATATGAAATTCATCGCACTCAGGCCTAACGCTTGGGTGCAATTAATTATTTATTTTAAATGAGTTATTAATATGAATACATATTTTAAAAATATATCCATTTCTATAGCTTTTATTTTGATTGGTTCACCATATGCAAATGCAGAATATGATCCAAATTTAAAATCTATCGATACACCACCAGCTGTTTCGCAGCAAATGTTTAATAAAGTGAAATCTAATGGGTTAGGGCAATATTCTTATGCAAAAGGTCTATCTAGTAAGTTTATAGAGTCTGAAGGCGTAAAACTCCATTACGTTGAAGGTGGAACTAAAGGCACACCAATTGTATTTATTCATGGTTTTGGTTCGACATGGAAGATGTGGGAACCAGTCATGCTTTCGTATATGAAAGACCATAAAGTGATTGCGATTGATTTGCCGGGTTTGGGCCAATCTAGTCCACTACTTAACGATGATTACTCCGCGGAGAATGTATCGAAAATTTTATTAAGTGCGATAAAAGAAATTACCAAGAATGAGCCTATTTATTATGTTAGTCATGACATAGGGAATACGGCTTCTTACCCACTAGTTGCAAATAATCAAGATTACATTAAAAAAGTTGTCTTTATGGATTCTCCAATTCCAGATATGGAGACATTTAAGCACCCTGGATACTCAGCAAAAGGACCGAGTCTAGGCTGGCATTTTGGTTATTTTAGTTTCGGTGATATTGCTGAAAAACAAATTGCGAATGATCCGAATTTATTTTTTTCGTACTTCATTAAAACCTATGCTGGGAAAAAAGAAATTTTTACGCCTGAGTTGCTTGCTGAGTTGATTGAGCCGTATTCGACTCGAGATAAATTAAAAGCAGCTTTTGGGTATTACCGTTCAAAGAAAGACTCAGCTTTACAAAATGAAGCGCTTTTAGCAAATAATAAAAAGTTGTTTATTCCTGCGATGGCACTAAGTGGTGAGAAGGGTGTCAATGAAGTACTAATTAAGCAGATGAGATCAAAGTTCGTTGAAGATCCTACGAAGTTAAGAGCTGTAATTTTACCAGACACAGGTCATTGGCTAATTGAAGAAAACCCTGAAGGCGTCGAGAAAAGTTTATCCAATTTTTTATTCAAATAATCAGTAAAACTTTTACATTCGAATCGATCTTGAATTCGGATGTAACTCAGCTAAAACATCCTTATTCCAATTTGATCGAGAGAAATGATAGATGAAAAATAAACTTCCATTTTTGTCTTTATTTTTTGCTTGTCTCACTGTGTCGTCAGTCAGTTATGCAAATAATATATATGGAGAGCATTTAGAAGGATTTAAATATCCTTATCCACTCCAATATTTTAACTTCTCATCCCAGCAGCAAAATCTAAAAATGGGATATATGGATGTTCAACCCAAAAAGCCTAATGGACAAACAGTAGTTGTTTTGCATGGCAAAAACTTTTGTGCTGCAACTTGGGAAGAAACCATTAATTTTCTGACACAAAATGGTTATCGGGTGGTTGCTCCCGATCAAATCGGTTTCTGTACCTCTAGTAAACCCGATCATTATCAATATAGTTTCCAACAGCTTGCACAGAACACCCATGCTTTACTCAATAAGTTAGGTGTTAAACAACCTATTTTATTGGCACATTCAACAGGTGGCATGCTCGCAACGCGATATTCACTTATGTATCCGAAAGAAACAAAACTTCTCGCAATGGTCAATCCAATTGGTTTAGAGGACTGGAAAGCAAAAGGCGTTCCATATCGTAGTATCGATCAATGGTATCAGCGTGAACTAAAAGTGAGTGCTGAGTCCATTAAGGCTTATGAATTAAAAACTTATTATCAGGGTCAATGGAAGCCTGAGTATGATAAATGGGTTGATATGTTGGCTGGATTAAATGCAGGGAAGGGACATGAAAAAGTCGCTTGGAACTCTGCACTTATTTACGACATGATTTTTACTCAACCTGTCTATTATGAATTCTCTGATCTTAAAGTGCCTACCTTGCTTTATATCGGCACAGGTGACACGACTGCAATTGGTAGTGATATAGCTCCACCTGAAGTTAAACAAAAAATTGGTCAATATAGCGTTCTGGGTAAAGAGGCTGCGAAATTAATTCCAAACGCTGAATTAATTGAATTTGCAGGTATGGGACATTCGCCACAAATGCAAAACCCGAAACTATTTCATGAGGCTTTGATCAAAACTTTAAAGAAATACGATTAATTATTTGAGCCTATAGGTGAGGTAAAAATAATTTATTTAAAGTTAGTTATATAACTTATAAAAGGAGTAAGTTATGAATAATACTTTATCGCATGATTTAGGTAATAAAATTGCATTTGTACAAGGTGGTTCACGAGGTATAGGTGCTGCAATTGTTTCTGAATTGGCAGAGCACGGTGCAACAGTAGCCTTTACTTATGCAAACTCTGAACAAGCAGCGCATCAATTGGCTGATGAACTGAGTGCCAAAGGCTCGAAGGTTATAGCACTAAAAGCAGATAGTAGTTCTTCACAAGAGGTCATTAATGCCATAAATAAAGTAGTAACTGAGTTCGGCAAGATTGATATTCTAGTAAATAATGTCGGTATTTTTGTGATGAACAAAATACAAGATGTGACATTAGATGAAATTGAAAAGATCATGGCCGTGAATATAAAAAGTGTGGTTGTAGCGTCTAATGAAGCTGCTAAACATATGCCAGACTACGGCCGTATTATTAACATAGGTAGTATTAACGCCGAACGAGTACCTACAGAAGGATTGACTTTGTATAGCATGACTAAATCAGCTATTAAAGGATTAACTAAAGGTATGGCACGTGATTTAGGTGAGCGATTTATTACGGTCAATAATATTCAACCAGGTCCAGTTGATACCGACATGAATCCAGCTGATGGTGAAATGGCAAGCTCTCTCATAGATATTATGGCGATTAAGCGTTATGGTCATAAAAGCGAAATTGCGGCATTAGTTTCATGGTTATGTAGCGAACATGCAGGTTATATCACAGGTGCAAACATCAATATTGATGGGGGATATGGTATTTAGTTGATGGCGCAATCATCCAGTTTTAAAGCCCAGATAACACTGGGGGACAATATAAATTATTAGATTGTTTTTTGAATCGATTTATATGGATGTAAAGTATTTTTATTTAAAAAGCCCTTTTAGAACGAGGGCTTTTTGTTGCGACTAGTTTTTATATTGCCATGCTTTTAAAAAGGTACGACACACTTCTTCATTTAATTGTTGAAGTTCTTGTACAGTTGGAACATTTCCACTAATCAGTGTAGCTGGATAAGCATATCCCATTACCGCACCAAGGAATGCTTTTGTTGCTTCCTCTGGCTGATCAATTTTAACAATGCCAGCATTATGTGCGCTTTCAAGAATATGCGTTAAAGATCTCCTAATATTGCCTTGTGTACGTTGTTGGATTTTAGGAAGAATTTCTTTCATTTCAACTAAGGCAATAATGAGTAATCTTTGTAGGCGAATTACGTCAATATTATAAAAATGCTTTTGTACAGCCTGCCCAATTTCTAACAATAATTGATCGATACGCTTATTCTTTAACTCATGCAGTTCAATGAAAGGTGCTTCCATTTCTGCTTTTAAATGATCAAAGACTTCAATAAGTAACGCTGTCTTGGTTGGGAAATGGTTATATAAAGTTTGTCGATTTGTTCCGGCTTTCGTGGCAATGGCTTCTAAACGGACTTCTAATCCATGCTCTAAAAATAGTTCACGTGCTGCTGCCACGATAGTTGGGCGAATTCGAGAGGGACGACCTGGTGATTTTTTTAACATATGAGGTTTTCTTGCACATCTTATTTATTTACTTTACAGTAAAGTAAATAAATTGTCTATAAGTCTGCGGTCCCAGATATGCTTAATCTAAGTTTTAACTATCGTAAGCTTTTATATTTATTACTGTTATTGGTTTTTTTGAGTGCATGTGATTCTGATAAACCTGTCACTAAAAATATTCAGCAGGTGGGCATTATCACAATAAAACCAGAGTCTATTGAATCTACTTATCAATTGGCTGGAAGAACAGTAGCCTCTGAAATTTCTCAGGTCCGCCCCCAAGTCAATGGGGTGGTGATAGAGCAATTGTTTAAGGAAGGCACCCAAGTAAATAAAGGGCAGCCACTTTATAAAATCGATTCATCACTCTATCGCGATGGGGTTGATGAAGCCGCTGGTAATCTTGCATTAGCAAAAGCCACGGTAAATTCGACTCGTCTGCAAGCCGAGCGTTATAAAGAATTAATTAAAGTAAACGGAGTGAGTCAGCAAGAACTTGATAATGCTCAAAGTGCATATGAACAAGCGAAAGCGACTGTTGCGGTAAATGAGGCTGTACTCAAAACTGCACGTACCAATTTACGTTACACACAAGTTACAGCACCTATTTCAGGACGAATAGGGCGCTCATCTATTACACGTGGCGCTTTAGTGACTTCTGCTCAAGAAGATCCTTTAGCAACGATTCAACAACTGGACCCCATGTATGTTGATTTGACTCAGTCGAGTGATGAATACATGGCACTGCGTAAGAAACTTACTGAAAATGGAATTAAACCGACTGAACTCTCTGTACGTTTGCAGCTTGAAAACGGCACAACCTATGCGGAAAAGGGAACTTTTAAGTTTAGTGATGTTTCAGTAGATGAAGCGACAGGAAGTGTCACTCTACGTGCGGCATTTTCCAATCCAAATAATGCGTTATTACCGGGCCTGTATGTGCGGGCCGAACTTGGAACGGGTACACGTTCTAACAGCATCTTGATTCCTCAAGGTGCACTTTTTCGAGATGCTGAAGGAAATCCACTTGTTTGGGTTGTTGGAAAAGATAATAAAGCCGAGCAACGGAAAATTACTCTAGGCGATGCAATTGATAACCGTTGGTTAGTGACATCCGGCTTGAAAGAGGGAGATCAAGTCATTGTTGATGGCCTGCAAGGTTTAACCGCCGGTATGGCGATTGAACCGACCCCAATGAGTTGAGGATTCCCTATGTTGTCGAGTTTTTTTATTGCACGACCTATTTTTGCTTGGGTTCTCTCTATTTGTATTATGGCTTTGGGTGCGATTTCTATTTTGACTTTACCCATTGAGCAATATCCTGACATTGCACCACCGGGTGTAAATGTCACTGCAAATTATCCGGGTGCATCGGCCAAAACTGTTGAAGACAGTGTGACCCAAATTTTGGAGCAACAAATTAAAGGGATTGACGGCCTACTTTATTTTTCATCGAGTAGTAGTTCGGCGGGGCAAGCACGAATAAGTCTTAGTTTCGATCAAAATACCAATCCTGATACGGCTCAGGTGCAGGTACAAAATGCTGTGAATCAGGCACTGAGTCGATTACCACAAGAGGTTCAGCAGCAAGGCATTACTGTGACCAAGTCACAAGGCGATAGTTTATTGGTCTTTGCACTTTACGATGAAAGTGGGACTAGATCTTCTGTAGATATCTCCGACTACATGGTCAGTACTCTGCAAGACCCATTAAGTCGGGTAGAAGGGGTTGGAGAAATCACCGTATTTGGTGCTCAATATGCAATGCGCATCTGGCTTGATCCTCATAAACTAAATAGTTATGGATTAATGCCTTCAGATGTTAGGACAGCGATTGAAGCGCAAAATACTCAAATTACAGCAGGCGAGTTAGGGGCATTACCCACGCGAGATGGGCAGGCCCTAAATGCCACTGTAACCGCATTATCTCGGTTACAGACGGTGAGCCAATTTGAAAATATTATTTTGCGAACTGAAACAAATGGCGCGGTCGTATTACTTAAAGATGTGGCCCGAGTGGAGCGAGGTGCAGAGAGTTATCAGACTGCTACACGTTTGAATGGAAAACCAGCTTCGGGTATGTCTATTCAACTTGCTTCTGGTGCCAATGCATTAGAAACGGCTGAACGAGTTAAAGCTGAAGTCACACGGTTAACTGCCTCTATGCCCGCAGGTCTAAAAGTGGCATATCCACGTGACAGTACACCCTTCGTCGAAGCTTCGGTAAATGGGGTGATTAAAACTTTAGCTGAGGCGATTGTTCTGGTCATTATTGTCATGTTCTTGTTTCTGCAGAGTTGGCGTGCGACTTTAATACCAGCAATTGCAGTTCCGGTCGTATTGTTAGGAACATTTGGGGTGTTGAGCGTATTGGGCTATAGCATTAATACGCTGACCTTATTTGCGATGGTTTTGGCTATTGGTCTGCTTGTAGATGATGCGATTGTGGTTGTAGAAAATGTCGAGCGGGTGATGCATGAGCAAAATGTTGATGCTCGGCAAGCCACCCTAATTTCAATGCAAGAAATATCTGGCGCGCTCGTTGGTATTGCAATGGTACTTGCTGCCGTGTTTTTACCAATGGCTTTTTTTGGTGGTTCTGTCGGAATTATCTATCGCCAATTTTCAGTAACACTGGTATCAGCTATGGTACTTTCTGCAATCGTTGCTTTGACATTATCTCCTGCTTTATGTGCAACTTTACTCAAGCCAACTAATGAAAAACATAAGCAAAGAAAATTTTTTACTTGGTTCAATCGTAAAGTTGAACAAGGGCAGTCAGGCTACCGCACAAAGCTGCTTGCTGTTTTAGGTAAACCCAAAATATTTATGATCTTATTCTTAGCTATTACAGCATTGTTAGGCTGGCAATATACCCGAATGAATACTGGGTTTTTACCTCAAGAAGACCAAGGTTCGGTTATGGTCCAATTTACTACTCCTGTAGGGACTACATTGGCTGAAACAGAACGGGTTGGTAATCAGATCGCAGATTATTTCTTGACGAAAGAAAAGGATAATCTCAATGTGATTTTCATGGTGATGGGTAGAAATAATGCGGGTAGTGGACAAAATGTGGGTATGGCATTTGCCGGACTCAAACATTGGGATGATCGAGAAGGTAGTGAAAATACGGCAGAAGCTGTGATTGCGCGAGCAAATGCACATTTTAAGTCACTGCGTAACGCACGTGTTCAGGTACTATCGCCCGCCGCGGTAAGGGGGCTTGGGCAATCAAGTGGTTTTGAGCTTTGGTTGCAAGATGCTGAAAATAAAGGCCGTGACGCTTTATTGGTAGCACAAAATAATGTGCTAAAAGCAGCAAATGCTGATTCTGGCTTGGCAGCAGTTCGTCTAAATAGTTTAGAAGATAAAGCACAGTTACAAGTCGATATCGATCAAAGAAAAGCCAGTGCCCTTGGCTTAGCTCAAGCGGATATTAGCAATACGCTGTCGTCGGCATGGGGCGGATCTTATATTAACGATTTCATTGATCAGGGACGTGTTAAGCGAGTTTATTTACAAGGAGACGCGAACTATCGTTCTTTACCTCAAGATATTGGGCAGTGGTATGTTCGTGGCGCTAGCGGTGAAATGACACCATTTTCTAGCTTCTCTTCTGTAAAATGGCAGATGGGACCTCAAATGCTGCAACGCTTTAACGGTCTTTCAGCCGTACAAATACAAGGCTCTGCGGCAACGGGTGAAAGTTCGGGTGGTGCTATGGATAAGATGCAGCAATTAATTGATCAACAGCAAGGCTTTAATCTTCAGTGGAGTGGGTTGTCTTATCAAGAGAAGCTCGCGGGTGGCCAAACGATTTGGTTATATTTAGCCTCAATCATCTTTATCTTTTTATGTTTGGCAGCACTTTATGAAAGTTGGTCTATTCCTGTGTCTGTCATGCTAGTGATTCCTCTAGGTCTGATTGGAGCTGTAGTGGCTGCAAGTCTAGCTGGTTTTGTTAACGATATTTACTTTCAGGTCGCTATGCTGACGACTATTGGGCTTTCTGCCAAAAATGCTATTTTGATTGTTGAATTTGCGGCAGCCAAGTTAGAGGTGGGTCAGGCATTAATAGACGCCATTATTGAAGGTGCGGGTCAGCGATTACGGCCAATTATTATGACATCTCTGGCTTTTGTTGCAGGTGTTCTACCATTGGCTGTATCTACAGGAGCAGGGGCTGTAAGCCGAAAAGAAATTGGTATTGCCGTCACTGGTGGGATGATTTCAGGAACTCTACTTGCTATTTTCTTTGTGCCTTTATTTTTCCTTTTAGTGCGCCGTTTGACCAATAAGTTAAACACCGAAAAGGCAAAATGATTTCACAAAAATAATAAAAGCCATTCAGCATTAGGCTCTCACGCTCTAGATAGTGTGAGGGCCTAAATTTTAACAACTTAGAACGTATTTTGAATAATTACATCATCGTAAGGAAGTTTGCCCACACGTGGGTAAGGCTGAGATGCTGACTTACCAACGGCAATCATTAAACACACCACATGATCTTCGGGTAAGTTTATGAGCTTTGCCATCGCATCAAAGTCAAAACCATCCATAGGGCAGCTATCTAAGCCATGCTCTTGGGCAAGCAACATCAAAGTCTGAGCAAAGATCCCCGCACTACGCATAACTTCGTCACGTTGGGTTTGTGGACGGTCACGATAATACTGGTCAATTGCGCCAACCATAATATTTTGAACTTCAGGAGAAGCGCCATCCCATACACGCTTAGCATCAACTTCCCATGTACTGACTTTTGCACATAACACAATGAGTAATGATGCTTCAGTCACTTGTGGTTGGTCCCAAGCAATGGTACGGATTTTTTGTCTTAACTCAGTATCTTCAATGATGACTGGACGCCAATGTTGTAGGTTAAAAGCGCTTGGCGCATTGACTAAAACTTCTTGTAATAACTGCTTTTTGTTATCTTCAGAGAGTTGAAAAGCAGGATCGAAGCGTTTCACTGCACGGCGGTTACGGATGGCATCAATAACATTCATAAGATTTTCCTACTGGTTGGTTTGACCGTTTTTTAAAATAACAAAAAAATATTTAGGATTGGTTCATATTAAACTGAATTAATCTTGCAATATCGATTGTTCGTTCATAAATGAGTTCTGCCGCATGTTCGCAAGCGTGTTCTAAGGTAAGTGGACCATTGGCTAGTGAAAATGCAGCCGTAACGCCATGTTCATAAAGCGCTTGGTAGCCTTCGCCTAATGTGCCTGCAATTACAATAACGGGAACATTATGCGCTTTGGCAATTTGGCTTACCCCAAAAACTGTTTTGCCACTTAAAGTTTGCGGGTCAAATTTACCTTCGCCTGTAATCACCCAATCTGCATTACAGATTTTATGCTCAAGTTGGTTAAGTTCAGCGACGACTTCAACGCCAGCTTTAAAGTCTGCATTTAAATAACTTTTAGCTGCAAAGCCCAAACCACCCGCAGCGCCAGAACCTGCTTCATCTCGTTTGTCGAAACCTAAAAGTTCCGCAGAGACATCGGCAAAATGGGAAAGCGCTTCATCAAGTAGTTGTACTTGAGCAGGAGAAGCACCTTTTTGTGGCCCAAAAATAGATGATGCACCGTTAGGGCCACAAAGTGGATTGGTCACATCGGCAGCCAACAAAAACCGTGTTTGCTGAATACGTGAGTCAAAATGCGTTAAATCAATTTTTGACAAGTTTTTGAGAGCGAGGCCACCTGTGGGTAAAACGTTTTGGTTGGCATCGAGTAAAACCACACCTAAAGCACTCAGTAATCCTGTACCGCCATCATTGGTGGCGCTACCGCCCACAGTTAGAATGATATCTTTTGCACCTGCATCTAAAGCATCCAGAATAAGCTGGCCCGTTCCAAAGGTTGTGCTGTGGCAAGCATCACGTTCTGACGGTGGAACTAACTGTATGCCGCTCGCTTGAGCCATTTCAATGATGGCGATTCTTTGTTTTTCTAACCAGCCCCATTTGGCCTGAACAGGCTGACCTAATGGCCCAACTACAGTTTTTTCACGCCATTGACCGCCGCAAGCTTCTAATACAGCTTCAATGGTTCCTTCACCACCATCTGCCATAGGGCATAACATTGTTTCTGCATGAGGAAAAACTTCTTGCCATCCTTTGGCAATAGCCTGAGCTACCTTTAAAGCAGATAAACTGTCTTTAAAAGAGTCAGGGGCAATAATGACTTTCATAAGCTCTCTAATTCTGATGGATTTTTAATTGATTTATACTCATTAATATGAAAAAAACATAGTTAAAACCAAATCAGAGTCAATTTGAAAAATCAGTCTAATCT
>NZ_JABVBF010000083.1 GCF_013344765.1 Acinetobacter lactucae | reverse complement strand
TCACACAAGTCTCTCTATTTTTATAAAACTAAACGTTCATCAAAAAAAATGAAAAAAAGGCTGTTTTTTTCAAAAAAAAAAGGTATCTTCAACACACAGGGATGTAGAGCTTTTGCTCTAAGAATAAAATGAATAAGGCCGGTTAGGCCACCATTTAGAACAAGTGCTTATGTTAGAGATTGCTTTGGGCTCAGCATTGATATATTACTTTGCGACAGAAGCCTTCGAAATAGAAAAAAAGCCACCGGGAACTGTCTATTATACAGAAACCGCCGATTCACGTAATTTGTCTTTTCGCCGTAATCATATTGAACCAGTTCAAATTAAGCCAGCTGTAGAAGACCAGTTTCGAGGCATCGTTCGACAAGCTTATGACTATAGCTGTGGTTCAGCAGCCCTCACTACACTTCTAAATGGTTACGTAGGGACTAGTTTGACTGAACAGCAGACGATGAGTGGTTTGCTACAGTATGGCGAATATCAACGTATTATTGAACGTCGAAGCTTTTCACTACTTGATATGAAGCGCTTTGTAACCGCAATTGGTTTAGAGAGTGGGGGGTATCGTGGAGAATTTTCTGATTTAGTTAATCTTGGGCAACCTGCAATTGTTCCAATTTCTTATGCTGGTTTTAAACATTTTGTCGTATATAAAGCTTATAAAGATGGACGAGTCTATGTTGCTGATCCTGCATTAGGGAATATCAGCTTTGATGAAAATCGTTTTAAAGAGGTTTGGGATAATAATACATTATTTGTTGTTTCTGTTCCTGAATCTCAACGTAAAGACCTATTGGCCTTAAAAGACTCAGATATGCGTCATGTGGAAGATGCAACTGTTAACCGTTATGCCTTTGTGGATGTGCAATATCCAACATTCAATTATGACCGTTTAGCAAATAAAGCATCAACCATGCGCCGGGTACTGGATAAAGACCCAAATTCTGCAACCTATAATCAGCCAATTGAAACGTATATGCGTCTTTACTATAAGCGTAAATAATCAAATATGAATTGAGTAAAATAAATACATTAGGTGGGAAGAAATATGAATAATCGATGGATGAAGATGAGTGTGTTGGCATTAAGTATGAGTGCTATTACGGGTACACTTTATGCAAATGATCAAGTCGCACAAACTGAAGCTGAAGCACAAAACACCACTGTTGTTTCTGAAACGAGTACAGGATCGGTAGTAACATCAGCAACAGATTCAGTTCAAGAAGTGAGTACGCCCCCAACCGCAGATGTTGTCACTACTGAACCTGTGCCTGTTGTACCAGAAAATACTGGAGCTAATCAAGCTGCGACTGCTTTACAGAAAAAAGAAGGGGATGCGACTCAAGAAACAAATTTACAAGAAGTATTTACTTCAAATGAGCGCCAATATTCATTGATTAAAAGAGGCGTATTTTCAGCCTATTACGATCTCGATTATACCTATTATCGCGATACTCGAATTGATTTAGCTTTAGCTGATGATTCATCTCAACTCAACCGTTTACGTATTGAGGAAGATGCGAATCATACTTTGACGAATAGTTTTACTGTTCAATATGGTGTATTGGACAACTTAACATTATCTGCAACAGTTCCGTTCGTTGCTAAGTCTGAAATTGTTCGAGATACAACTGCAGCTGGTTTAGGTGATATTTCTTTAGGGGCACGCTGGGAACCTTTCCCATTAAAGCAAGGTCGTCTGCCATTAGTGTTGTTCGGTAACCTATCAACAAAAACTGGGGATAGCCCTTACGAAATTGGTTTAGATGAGCTTTCAACTGGTAAGGGTTATTACTCTGTTGGAGTGGGAGCAAGTACCCGTAAATATATTGATCCAGTGGTTTTATTTGCCTCGGCATCTGCCAATTATGGATTTAAAGAAACGGGTTTAAATCAGGCACGTGGTGGAGGGGCTAATGGTCCTCGTTATCTAGAGAGTTTTGATCCTGGTATTAGTGGTGGTTTCTCTTTCGGTTTTGCTTACTCATTTAACTATGACGTTTCATTAACAATGTCATATCAACAAAGCTTTAACATGGATGCTGAGTTTCAGTTTAAGAATGGTGAATCCTATCAGTCACCAGACCAAAGTAGTGCGATGTTGTCGTTTGCTTTAGGTGTACGTGTTTCACCTGAAACGATTGTTAATGGCACAGTGGGTATTGGTTTAACCGAAGATGCACCAGATGTTTCGCTTGGTCTGTCTTTCCCGCTAGATTTTATAGGCTTTGGCAAAAAAACAAAATAAGGAGATATGCAGGTGAGATATCCTAAATTATGTCCTTTAACGGCGGCAATTGTGATCTCCGGTTTTTCTAGCTTTGCCAATGCTCAATTAGGACAAAACCTAGCTGTTGATATTCGTTCACTATCAATGGGGAATGCTGTAACTGCAGATCCACCTGGTATTAGTGCAGTTCACTTTAACCCTGCGGCTTTAGCAAAAATTGATGGGTTACAAACTGATGTACAGGGAATTTTAGCGAATTTTGATATTCAACGTGAGTTCTCTGCACCTCCTGGTTATAACGTTTTTGGCTACTCAGATGACCCTCTTGTTTGTAATGATGGCCCAGAAGTTACAGCTAATATTTGTACTGATTTTAAAGGCCCTGTGCGTGGTGATGTTGAATACGCCAGCTTATATGTGCCGATTCTAAAAAAAATGGTTGATTTAGGGGAGGGGTATCCACTCGCTGCTCCTACCGCAGGGATTGCCTATAAACCACCAGGTTCAAAACTGACCTATGCTACTGCAATTTATGCACCTTTAATTGCAGGTTTTGGCGCTGAAAATGGTAACGCTGGAAACTTTATGGGGCAGCAGGTGGCTGTTGAGCGGATTACTTATTTGTCTCCATCTTTTGGTTATCAAGTAAATGACCATTTGTCGATCGGTGCGTCTGTGGGTATGTCTTATAACGCTCTTGCTATGAAAACCGATTTGCGATTTCCCAATGATATGATTGGGGTGTTGCGTATGGTTGATGACGTAGTATGTGGGCCTTTTAAAGATAATAACGATATGATTACTAATCTATTGTTATTTGGCTTATGTAATACTCAAGAAGGGATGGACCCTTTTAAGAAAATGGGATCACTTCAAGTTTCTATGGAGCAGTCTTTAAGCCCAAGCTATAACTTGGGATTAATGTGGGAACCAACGGACGATTTTGGCTTTGGTATGGTTTACCAAAGTGCAGCTAAAATGCGTATGAAAGGGAAATACCTAATTAATAATGCTAAGGCTCCTCAAGAACTAATTAAAGGCTTAAATTCATCAGCTACAGGTCAGGTTTTGGCGGCTATTCTCGGTTTACCAGGAAGTGTACCAAGCTCTGAGTCTGGACTAGCCGCAATGGATCTGGAGTATCCAGCACATTTCCAAGCAGGGATTAAATATAAAATCTTCCCTGATTTGCAAGTTAACTTTGATGTAGGTTGGACTGATTATTCTGCATGGGATAAGTTCAAATTTGAATTTGATCGACAGATTACCTTGCTCAAAGTCGCTAAACTTTTATCAAATGATGTGACAGATGCTTCATTAGGTTTACCTTTAAAGTTTACCTCTCCATGGAGTTGGGGTATTGGTTTAGAGTATTCAGCAACAGATCGTTTGAAGTTACGCGCTGGCTATGAACCTCGTGCTAGTGCTATTCCGAATGATAAGCGTAATACCATGATTCCAATTAATAATGCGCAGTTATTTGGTTTAGGTATTGGTTATCGATTTGATGCAGATACAGATCTGGATCTTTCAGTTGGATTCTTACGTAGTCGCGATAATATTCCAGCAGGGACTAGTACCTTATCTAATAAAACAGGAGTTGATAATATCCTGTTAAACCCTTATGCCGGTTTGGATGTTAAAACCAATACCAAAGTTACAGTACTCGGGTTAAATTATAGAACAAAATGGTAAAATTAAATTGCGAATGGATGTCTCGACCTAGGTTTGCTATTGTGATTTTTTTTGTTGCAATAGCAACTAACTCTGCTGTTTATGCGGATGGTTTCTATACGATTATTGGTCCTGATGGCCGTCCAATGATCGTTCCGAGTAAAAGGGTTGAACAAAATGTTAATCCGTCTAAGGTAGTAACAAATCCAGAGATAAAGGCGACTCGTCCAGAACAGCAGGTATTGCCAGAAACGTCTTTAAAATCAAAAGAATTGCCTAAAGTAATTACAAAATCGTCTAATACTGCACCAACTGCACCAACTGCACCAACTGCACCAACTGCACCAACTGCACCAACTGCACCAGTGCTAATGACAGAAAAATCTAATGACTCAAAACCGGGAAAAATAAGTAAAGAAAAGGCAGAAGTTATTGATCAAAAATCTACTTTAGAAACTAGTAAAGAAAAAACAGTAATAACGGATTCTGCTTCTCAACAAAGGAATGAAGAAAAAGTAAAGTCAAATCCAGATTCATCTTTGTCTAAGCAAGGTATAACTTCATCAGCGACCACATCCCAAAAGGATGAGACGAAGTACACTACTATTGATGGTGTGGAATACGTCAATAATGAATATTTAGAAAATCAAGAGTTTAATCTAGAAGGTAAAAAACGGTTTTATATTATGCCTGATGGGTTAGGCCGAACCGAATCTATTGAGCGCAAAAAAGGTGTTAGTCAGTCTATCCTCGATAATGTATTAAACCGATCACGAGAAGATCAAATTTCCCCTGTTGTATTGGCACCTACATATTTACGACTTTCACAACAAGAATTGGCAAATACTTTTGAAAATGATTTGTGTTTTATTAAAGGTTATAACAAATCAATTAAAAAATTGAGCCAGAATAAAGAAGTTGGGTTATGGCCCAGAAAACCTCTTAAAGAAAAGTTTGAATACGAAGTCGTAAAATTAGATTCTTCTATCAAAAATATACAAGTGGCTTCCTATGCTACAACTAATGATAAGCCTGTATATTATTGGCCACTGGCTGTTTTCTTGGATGAAAAGGGCTGTGTTTTAGAAGGTGCTAGTGGTTTTAAAAGTAAGTCGTATCCTGCGACGATTTTGCAACATGCATCGATTTTAGGTGTTTTACAAGTGCCAGAACGTACGCACTATATTATGTTAACGCCTTTATCTTCGGCCGTGGATATGCCGGATCAAGAACTATCTAATCAGGGACAAATTAAAATTTCAGTATTACGTTAAAAATAAATAGGAATGATGATGAGTAAAAAAATTTTATTACCTTTTGCATTATCCGCATTGGCAATTGTATTAAATGGTTGCGGCGGTGGTGGCTCAACAATTAATGAAGATCCTACACAAGGTGGAGGTGAGATTCCGACCACTAATTTGGATTGTAAAGCAACAGATGAGACATGTCTGAATTTTGAATTAAATTATCCAATAGCAGGATTGAATTTCGACTGTAGTTTATCTCCAAATCAGCGATATATTACTAAATTAGTTGGTAACTCGGTTGGTGGTGCTTGTAGTATCAGCAGTAGTAAATTAGATGAAACAATTACGCTTTATCTACAAGGTACGAATACTCGCAAGATTGCGTTAGGTACTATAAAACTTGATACATTAGGAAAATATGGGACAACACATTTAACAGTTTTGGATATGGCTACCGCATTAACAGGCCAACCTCCTGCTTCAATGAGTAACGCTGATCCAACTATTAAAGTGGCAATGGCTTTAGTTAAGTTATTCCAAAGTATTGGTGTTGAACGTGGCGATAATGTGGTGGGTGATTTACAACCAACACAATTTACTCAAGATAAGAAAAATCTTTTAACGAGTTTGACACAAGATATAACCGCAACGGAATGGAAGAATGGACAATATGTAACTCTTCTAAAACCTTGGTTAGATGTAAGCAAAGTATCTGATGCACAAGCTTATGCACTCGTAGTTCAAGTAACGAATTTGGCAAACGCTGCATTATTCCAAGCAAATGAAGCAACTTACGCGGGTATTGTAGATTCTGCCAGTTCACCGTTACCACTCGGTTTTTATGGCTGTAATCAGGCATTAGCAGATTGCTTTAATAAATCTACCACTAATTTACGTCATATGATGGCTAACATGTTCATGTTGACTGACCGTGAAGGTTATGCAATGGGTTACGGTCTGCAATGGCGCGGTGATGCTACTTTATACAAAGATAAGGACGGGAACGTGACTGGTGTTGCTCCACCAGTTTTATTGTGGACCAAAGCAAAACCAATGCAAATGCTGGTTGCTTCACAACAAAATGGTTGGCTTAACCCAATTTCAAAAGATATTCAATCGACTCAACCATTACGTTTAAGCGTTGATAACAATGCAAATAATGATTTGCAAATCTATCAAGGTAAGTTTATGAACGATTATGCTGTTGCGGGAAGTGAAGGTTTTTATAAACAGCTAACACGCTCGACAACAGGGAATATTCAGCATTATGGTTTATGGCGACAAACAGTAGGCACAGAAAACTATAAGGGTTCACTCGATATTATTAAAGCCAATCCAATTAGTTATCTTGGAAAAGAAATCTTTAAAACAGCAACTAACGTGAGTTCTGGTCAACGTTATGTCTTCCCATTATATGCAACTTTAACATTCAGATTTGATACTACAGGGATAGCTCCAATCGATTTAGGCATTGTTGTTAATGAAAAGGGAGATATTCGTACGGATATTAAACCAAATGCAACTGCAACAGATATGTCTGGTCAATGTGCAACAGTAGCAGACAATAGCTTAATTGATAGTAATGGGGTACAACAATATAGACTTGGTACTACGGGGGGAACAGAGTCATCTGATAATGATAGTTCTATTACTGTTCGTATGATTTTAGCGAATCCACAGCTAGGTAACCTTAATGGGATTTTGATGGGACTTAATTCTGTAGTGAGACAGGATACTGATCCAGACGATAATGTAAACGATTCGATTTCAGTGGGTGGAGCCAAGATTAACCTCTATAACTTATTAGCAGGTCAAAACAGCAGTAATAGTATTAATTTAAGTGATTATGAGAACAAGACTGCGCGTTGGATTAATCTCTATGCTTTTTATCAAGCTGTCTATAATAATATTAAAGATATTAGTCCAGCACCAACTGATGAAGAAAAAGCTCTGGCCCAGCGTCTGTCTGGCACAGTATCAATTAAACTAGCAAATCAGTCTATTCCAGCCTGTAATGCTATTAAGACTAAACCTTAAATAAAAGATAAATAAAAAAGACCGCTTTCGCGGTCTTTTTTATTGTTTAACTGATTAACCTGTATGATCTAAACGAGTCCCCAAAGTTTCCAGATGGGTTGGAAAAACTTGTTTCTTACGATCTTCAAAATAATGTCTTAATGTATGTTCGACACTAGGGAAGGCAAGTTCACCCCATGGAATTTCATGCTCTTCAAATAGACGACTTTCAATGCTTTCTTCACCTGCACCAAAGATGCCATCTTTCAGCTGTGCTTTGAAAAGAACATAAATTTGGCCAATACGAGGAATATTGTACATACAATAAAGTTGTTCTATTTCTATCTCGGCTTCTGCTTCTTCACGAGTTTCACGTGCTGCGCCTTGTTCCATGGTTTCGAACAATTCCATATAACCAGCGGGTAGTGTCCATAAACCATAACGAGGTTCAATTGCTCGACGACAGAGTAATACTTTGTTTTCCCATAACGCTAAGGCACCGCAGATTACTTTGGGGTTTTCATAATGAATATTGCCACAATGAGTACAAACACGGCGTACTTTATGATCACCTAAAGGAATTTTTTGTTCGGTTTTATGCCCACACGCTACACAGAAACTCATAATTATCATCGAGTATAGAGATGCCTCAGCATAACTGAATTTTTAGACTTACGCATCAACTCTATTCCCTAACTTTGATTTTCAGATATGATGCAAAGAGAGACAGAATAATAGGTGAAAGGTATGGAAGAGCACTTGCTAACACAAAAGTTACAGCAAAGATTGCGCTTTTCCACCCGCATACAAGAAGCACAAGCAGCAGTACTGATTGCAATTACGAATGAGAATGATCCTAAGGTACTGCTTACACGCCGTTCAATACATATGAACAACCATGCGGGGGAAGTCTCTTTTCCTGGGGGAAAGCGTGATCCTAGTGATACCAGTAACATTGTTGTAGCGTTAAGAGAAGCTCAGGAAGAGACAGCTTTAAACCCGTTTGATGTGCAGTTGTTAGGTGATTTGCCGATGCAACGTGCAAGAAGTGGCTTGTCTGTAAAACCGATTGTTGGGCTTATTCCTCCTGAGGTCACGTTAATACCTCAGCCTACTGAAATTGATCGAATTTTCTTTGTTCCGTTACAGCAACTTATTGAGACGCGACCGACACCCTATGAAGTTCGATATGCTCATCAGTCTTTATATTTTCCAAGCCTACAGATTGATAATGAAATTATCTGGGGTTTAACTGCTCGTATGTTAGTTGCTCTGTTTAAATATGGATTGGGTTATCAAAAAGATTGGCCTTTTTTACTCAACTCACCAACCTTTGGAATGCCAAAGTTTTCTCATAAAAAATAAAGATCAGGATTGATAAATTATGATGTATAGCTATCAAGGTCAGCACCCAAAAGCCTTACATGAGCCATGGGATGGCTGGGTTGCTCCAACTGCAACGCTTATTGGGCAGGTAGAACTAGGCCGTCAGGTCAGTATTTGGTTTGGTGCTGTAGTGCGTGCTGATAACTGTGTAGTTCGAATTGGTGATTTTTCTAATATTCAAGAAAATTCTGTATTACACACTGATGCTGGACTTGAGTTAAATATTGGTGAATATGTCACGGTCGGTCATAAAGTCATGCTGCATGGTTGTACGATTGGTGATAATAGTTTAATTGGTATGAACGCCGTAATTTTAAATCGGGCTGTGATTGGTAAAAATTGTATTATCGGTGCGAATGCTTTAATTCCTGAAGGGAAGGTGATTCCAGATAATTCAGTGGTGATGGGCTCACCTGGCAAAATTGTCAAAACTTTAGATGAAGATGGCGCTGCAAAAATACGTTTAAGTGCATTGCATTATGCTGAGCACTTTAAGAACTATGCAGATTTAAAAGAATTCCACTTTTAACTCTTTTTTAGAAAAATATTTTTATGCCAAGCACAAGCTTGGCATTTTTATTTAGAAAGAGAACAACTCGCCTATCAGAGCCGAGTGGGGTATCATAACCCTCGTTTTTAATCTGATTTAATACTAAGGTTGTGCATGAAATTGCTGGCGTTGGAAACTGCAAATGAGCAGTGTTCTATTTCATTAGTCGATGAAACCAAAGAACTGTTTTTTCAACTCGATACGCGGGCGAAAGCACAAACCCAGACCATTTTGCCCATGATTGAGCAGGGGCTACAACAAACATGTCTTGAAGTTGCTGGTTTAGATGCAATTGCCTTTAGCCGTGGGCCGGGTTCTTTTAGTGGTGTCCGAATTAATGCAGCTGTGACTCAGGCTTTGGCATGGTCACAAGATTTACCCGTTATTCCCGTTTCGAGTTTACAAGCTTTAGCACAAGCAGCATACCGACTTGAAGGTTTGGAACTGGTGACTGCGGTTCTCGATGCTCGTATGAATGAAGTTTATATTGCAAGTTTTGTTCTAGATGAGCATGGAATTATGCAATGTATTGATGAAGAAAAATTAATGGGCTATGAGCAAGCCGCAGCTTATGCAAAGCATTGCTTAATTGGTTCGGGTGCGAAGCTCCTTCAAGCTGATGCACAACATCAAACAATCACTGCAACAGCACAAGACATTGCTTCTATTGCACGTGTTTATGCAGCACAAAAGCTTTGGGTTGATGCTGAACATGCTTTGCCGGTTTATTTACGTGATGATGCATGGAAAAAAATAGCGGATCAGGGTAAAGCAAAATAAAGGCTAATCATGCACATATACTTTGAAGAAGATTTTCAAGAACAAGCACAGCACTACCAAGCTGTGCTTTGTTCTAGAGGTGTGACTGTCGATTTACAGCCAATCGAAAAGCTGAATGCACGGTTTTTACGCTTCAATCCTGAAATTGCCCTTTGTGTAGATGAAAACGGACTTTGGTTATCTGCGAATGGCATGAAAATGCAACCCGATTGGAAAGCCGAAATTCCGCGTTTAAAGCGTGCAAGTCTTAAATCAGAAATGATTGCCCGTGCTTGTCAGTTAGGTGAAAAACCCATACTTGTTGATGCTACAGCAGGCTTAGGCCATGACAGCTTACTTATGGCTTATCTAGGTGCCCAAATCCAGCTCGTTGAGCGCCATCCGATTTTATTTACTTTACTTGAAGATGCAAAAGCACAAGCTGAGCAAGATAGCTTTTTAAGCCAGTTTATGGATCGGATTCAACTGATCTTTGCTGATTCTGCAAGTTATTTGCAACAGTTACAGCAAACAGCTCAAATGGTTGATGTGGTTTATCTAGATCCGATGTTTCCTCAGCGTGACCAGAATCACCAAGCCATCAAAAAACAAGCTCAAGTCAAAAAACAGATGCAGCTTTTACATCTTCTTTTACCCGAAGATGGTGAAATGGATTTGGGGGATAATTTGCTGGTTTTGGCACAGAAAGTTGCTAAACGTGTAGTCGTTAAACGGCCGCGCCATGCTATTTTCTTGGCAAATCAAGAGCCAGCTCATCAATGGCAAGGAGATGCTTGTCGTTTTGATGCGTATTTTCAGTAGGCTTATGTAAGGTTAGGTTTTATTGCTTGAATAATGCACAAATATATGTGATATAGTTCAAAAGCATGATTGCTAAAATTCTTAGCAGGCATACACTTAAGATGCCTGTCAAAAACGAAATTTTTGAAAACCTTTTATGATTGATCTTAAACCCTCCATTAACTTTTGGCATGATTTTAAAAGCAACCAAATTGCCGGAATGTGGCTGTTTTTGGGGTCAAGACGTTCTTTACAGATTGTACATCCATCTATTCTTCAGCTTATTGTCTGGGGAATTTTAGGGGGATGTACTAACTCTCTTTATAGCTGGCTTGTAGCAGGTCAAATCGGTGATTTCAATTCACAAGGTTTAATTGGTTATGCACTCTGGCCATTCATTGCCTTAATTGTTGGTATTTTCTTATCACAACGAACCAACCAGCCTCGTTTAATGCTAGTTCCTGCTTTACTTTGGCTGGTTCTAGATACAAATATCTTATTAATTCAATGTTTAATTCAATATTTAGGTTCTAACGGTTATCTCAACTTTATTCCCGATGCTATTTATAACGGAATTTTACCGAGCTTATTTGTAGCTTTGTTTGTGTGGCAAAGTTTAGCGGTGATTTGGGTTTTCTCACGCGAACTTAAGTGGCCTTGGTGGGAACGTGCACTGGTTATGGTTGCGACTATTGCGACGATGGTGGTGTGGCAACTTTCTGTAAAAGATCAACCAATTTGGAAGGTGGAAGATTCGGCTCCAACATTTGCTGAAGATGCTTTTTACGCACAAAGTAAACTATTAAATGATTCTTTGGAGCAAGTTCAATATGGTGAGCAGGCAAAAAGTCATTGGTATTTTTTAGGTGTTGCTGGCGATAGTTATCAAGATGTTTTTAAATCGGAAGTGGTCCGTATTAAAGAACAGTTTGATACACGTTTTGGAACAATTGGACGCTCAATGATGCTGGTCAATAATCCAGACACCCGCACAGAAATTCCAATTGCCTCTAAAACCAGTATCGAGTTAGCCCTACGCCGTATGGGGCAGCAAATGAACCGTGATAGCGATGTCTTATTTCTATATATGACTTCACACGGTGAGCAGAATCACTTTGAAATTGAAAATGCACCATTAGATTTAGGGCAAGTAGACCCTAAATGGTTGCGAGAAACACTTGATAAATCTGGTATTCGCTGGCGTGTGATTGTGATCTCAGCCTGTTATTCAGGAAGCTTTATTCCTGCTTTACAGTCTCCTGATACTTTAATTATTACTGCATCTGCTGCTGATAAAACTTCTTTTGGATGTAATAACGAAGCTGACTATACCTATTTCGGTCGAGCTTTCTTTGATTTGGCGATGCGAGAACAATCGTCGATGAAAGACTCATTTAACACAGCTAAGCAAACAGTAACCAAATGGGAAGTGGCTCAAGGTGTTGAACCTTCTGAGCCTCAGTGGATGATTGGTAAAAATATGGAACTTATGCTACCTCAATTGGAAAAGTATCTATTTCCTCAGCAAAATACTGGTAGTGTAGATATTGCTCAAACAAAAACAGAGGCTAAAAACGATGCAACTCCTGCAAAAAAACCGCTGCTTTGAGGGTGAGCAGCGTATATACCAATTTGAATCTTCTTATTTAAAGGGACCAGCGAAGTTTGGTGTTTATTTACCCCCAGCAGCTTTAGAAGGTAAAGCTTGCTCAACTTTGTTTTATCTCGCTGGGTTAACGTGTACTGAAGAAACCTTTGCCATAAAAGCACATGCGCAGCATATGGCAGCACAACTGAGCCTAATATTGATTTCCCCAGACACTTCTCCTCGTGGAGAACAAGTCGCAGCAGGGGATAACTGGGATTTAGGTCAAGGCGCGGGTTTTTATATTAATGCTACACAAGCACCATGGTCTGAGCATTATCAAATGGAAAGTTATTTAATCGAGGAATTATATCCACTCACTTTAAAAAGCTTTCCTGTAAACGCTCAACAAGTTGGTATCTTTGGGCACTCAATGGGTGGCCACGGTGCATTAACTTTAGCGTTTAAATATCCAGAAAATTTTAAGTCGGTATCTGCTTTTGCTCCGATCTGTGCACCAACTGAATGTGCATGGGGCGACAAAGCCTTTAGCAATTATTTAGGTACAGACCGCGATAGTTGGTTGGCTCATGATGCCACAGCTTTAGTATCAAAAAATGGTGCAGTATTTGATGAAATTTTGGTTGATCAGGGATTAGATGACCAATTTTATGAACAACTTCACCCTGAAAAATTTAAGCAAGCATGTTTAAAAGCAGGACAACCTTTAACTTTAAGACAACATGCTGGCTATGATCATGGCTATTACTTTATTCAAACCTTTATGGATGAGCATTTACAGTTTCATGCAATCCAGTTAGAAAAGGCTGGTGACTAATTAGTGTTGCCACTCCACCTGAAATTCTTGTTGAGCCATACGGTTTAGATGATCAAGGACAACTTTTTCTAAGTGGTCGTGGTCATCTAATTGGCTATCAATAGCAACATTTAACTGCTCTGTTTCTGGTGCAAGTGTAATCGTTGCTGTAGGCATTAAAATTTTAAAATCTTGTTCAGTTTCTTGTACTTCGAACTTGTGTTTCCAATGATTAACCAGACGTTTTGCAATGCGTTTTCCATCGTTTGTTAATAGATGAGTTGTGCTTTTCATTATCAATCCTCACATTGGTTTAATGTACCTTAACAAATTCGTTTCGCCTTTAGCATTCTATTGTTGCAACGTTACGTTGCAAGTTTGAAATGTTGTCATTTAAGCAAGGAAGGGCAGGCCAATTAGGTTCTTTTTTGTTATAATTTTCAGCCTCTCCTTAAATTTTTAGCCAGGTCATCCACCTATGTCCAAGCCTTACTTGATTGCTCCTTCTATTTTATCTGCCGATTTTGCTCGTTTAGGCGAAGATGTAGACAAAGTGTTAGCCGCAGGTGCCGATGTAGTACATTTTGATGTGATGGATAATCACTACGTTCCAAATTTAACTTTTGGTGCAGGTGTATGTAAGGCTTTAAAAAATTATGGGGTTACAGCTCCTGTTGATGTGCATCTAATGGTCTCTCCAGTTGATCGAATTATTGGAGACTTTTTGGAAGCGGGTGCAGATATTATTACGTTCCACCCAGAAGCGTCGCACCACATTGATCGTTCATTACAGTTAATTAAGTCAGGTGGTGCTAAAGCTGGTCTAGTCTTTAACCCAGCAACGCCATTGCACTATCTTGATTATGTACTTGATAAAGTTGATCAGATTTTAATTATGAGTGTAAACCCTGGTTTTGGTGGACAAAAGTTCATTCCAATGACTTTAGAAAAATTACGTGAAGCTCGTAAAATCATTGATGCAAGTGGCCGCGATATTCGTTTAGAAGTTGACGGTGGCGTTGGCCCTGCAAATATTCGTGAAATTGCAGAAGCCGGTGCAGATATGTTTGTTGCAGGTTCAGCAATTTTTGGTCAACCAGATTATAAAGTTGTGATTGATCAAATGCGTGCAGAACTTGCAAAAGTAGTTAGTGTCGACGCTTAAAAAAGATATTCATCAGAGAATAAGCTTGTGGATAACTTTGTTTATAACTGTATGGATAACTGTGTTGATAACCGTATGGATAAGATGTTGGTAAAATAAACAAAATTAGATCAACCGTTTATTCTTTAGACAAAAACGATGAAAAAAGAACGCTTTGGCGTTCTTTTTTCATGCATGTTG